>CALFYL010000179.1 GCA_937952135.1 uncultured Planctomycetia bacterium | reverse complement strand
GCGCTCCTGGAAGCCGGCCGCATCGTGCAACACTGCGAACTCGAGCCGTTCGCCGCCCATCCGCGTGGCGGGATCGACATGGAAGCGGCGCTGCTCGGCGCGGAACAGGTGGCGCATTCATGAAGCACGTCTTCCTTCTGACGCGCCAGCAGTTCCGCGAGGCGCGTGTGTCCACGGTCCTTGCGGCTGTCGCGACGACCGTGGCCCTCGGCGCCGTCCACGCGTGGTTTCCGCGGCCCGCCGCGGTTGCCGACGCATCGACGCTCGCAATCGGCGTGCTCTCGGCTCTGTGGACTCTGTACTTCGCCTCCGACTCGTTCGCGCACGACTCGGCGAGCGGGCGACTTGCGACGCTCAGCGCGCTGCCGCTGCCCGCGCGGACCCTGTGGTCCTCGCGAGCTGGCTTCGTCGCCTTCGCGTCGGCCGCCCAGGTCGCCTGGGCCGTGGGCGCGGGTTATGGATTGCAGCTTGGTTTCGGCGATGCGCGCTCGCTCGCGCACTTCGAGGCCGCGTTGCAGAGCCAGTTGCCGTGGGCGTTCGCGCTCCCGGTGCTGGCCGCGGCGGCGATGCTCGCGTCGCTCGTCGTCGACAGCGCTCTAGTGGCCATGGCGGCGGCGCTGCTGCTGCTCGGCGGCCTCGCGCTCGTCCTCACGCTGCTCGCGCGCGTCCTCGCCGTCGCCGGAGTCGACCTCGAACCTTCGCTGGCGCAGGCGGAGCTCGGCGCGCTGATGCTTGCGCTCCTGCTTCTCGGGCTCGGCGCTTTCGCCTTCGCGCGCGGACAACGACGGCTCGGCGCACGCCACGTGCGCGTCTTCCATGCCGCGTGGCCGATCGCCGCGCTGCTGCTCGTTGCAGGCGTTGCGACGGCCGCCGAGCATCGTCGGCGACTCACCGTCGAGCTCGACAGCCCGCGAACGAAATTCCGTCACGCCAGCGCCTCGGTCGACGGCGCCTTCGTCGCGCTCGAGCTCGTGCACGACCTACCGGGCAACGAGGATCCACCGCCCAATGTCTGGTTGATCGACCTGGAAACGGGCGCTCGCGAGGTCCTCGCGCGTCCGGGCCAGCTCCTCGACGATCGCTACCTGCACTACTCGATGCCGTGGAGTTCCGAAGCGCCGCTCCGCGTGCTTCAGCTCAGCTCGCTCGCCTACAGCGAACTCGCGAACCTGCTCGAAGTCACGCCGGGCGCTGCGACGTGCAGCGTGAACACGCTCCCGGCGAATGGAACCCTGCTGAGTTCGTGGCTCGCCACCCGCGCCCTCCCCGAGTGGGCGAGCGTGAGATGGGAGCGCGACTCGCATGGCGTCCGCACGACGATCGTTTGCTGGAGCGAGCGCGGGCTCGACGCGCGCTTTCCCGACACGATTCCGCTGCGAAGCGTGCTCCCGACATCGGTCGCGGGTCGCGTCCTCGTGCGACGCGAGCACGAGCTCGTCCACCACGACCTCGAGACTGGCGCAGAGGCGGTCGTCTTTCGCGGCGAGACTCGCGGCGCCATGTGGCCGTCGCCGTCGGGCGCGGGGGTGCTCGCGATCACCGACGAAGCTTCCACCGCGATCGACGCAGCGACGGGCGCCGTCCTGCACGAGCCGTGGTCGGGTTCGAAGTGGGCCGCGACCTGGATCGACTCGAGCGACGACGCGCGCGCCGTCGAAGTTCGAGCCGTCGGCAAGCGCAACGTCCCGAGCCGCATCCTCGACCTCGACGCCGGGACGAGCTTCGAGATCGAGCGCGATCTCAACCACACGCTGCTCCTCCGCGTCGGCCCGCGCGGCTACGTGTTCGTGCGCGCGGGCGGCGATCTCGTGTGGGTCGACCTCGCGGGGCGGCTGGTGAAGGTGCTCGTCGAGAGGTGAGCGATCCCATGCAGCCGAGATCTCGCCCAACGAACCCTGCGTTTCTCACGCTCGTCTCACGCCACTGGCGCGAAGCTCGCCGTTCGCTGCTCGCGGCGATGGTCGTGAGCGCGCTCACGATTCTCGCGATTCCAGCGTGGTTCCCGATGCGGTACGCGGCTGCCGAGAGCATGGCGATCGCGGTGGCCGTGCTCGCAGTGGCGTGGACACTCGGTTTCGCCTCCGAGGCCTTCGCGAGTGACGTCGCAAGTCGCCGTCCGGCCACCCACGCCCTCCTTCCGGTCGACGCGTGGACACTGTGGAGCGCGCGGACGTTCTTCGTGTTCCTCGCAGTCTTGTCTCAACTCGCTTGGAGCGTGGCGTTCGCCTTCGCCTATCTCCACGTGCGCGGCGAGGAATCCGCGCTGGCGCACTTCGCCGAGAGTCTCTTGCCGTTCCTGCCGTGGATTCCAGCGTTGTTCGCGCTCGCAAGCGCCGCGCTCTTGTGCTCCTTACTGCTGGAGCACGCGCTCGCTTCCTTGGTCGCGTCGATTCTGGTCGCCGCTGCAGTCGCCGTCAGCATCCACCTGGCGCTCGAAGGCTTCGCCGGCCTCGGCGAGTCGCTCACACCGGCTGTGGGTTTCACGATCGCTGGCGTGGCGACCCTGAGTTTCCTCGCGGCCGGTTGGTTCGGGTTCCATCGCGGGCAACGACGCCTCGGAAACCGAGGTTTGCGCACGCGCAGCGCGCTCGCTGTGATCGCGGTTGCGCTCGCCAGCGGCGGGATCGCATCGGCCGCCTATCTGAGGAGCGAACTCATCCTGGACCTGACGGAGCCAGGCTTGTGCTTCCGCCACGGCACGTCGTCCGCGGACGGCCGCTGGGTCGCGCTGGAGGTGACGCGCTACAGGGGAACCAAGTTGTTCTCACCGAGCGTTTGGGTTCTGGACCTCGACACCGGCGCGCGCCAGGAGCTGGTGGCGACAGGAGTCGTGCTCCGGGACTCGACGTCGATGGGCCCGTTGAGTTGGAGCGCCGTGGAGCCGCTGCGAGTCGTCCGAACGGAATCTCGCGGCGTCGACCCGACCCCCGAGTTGATCAGCGTTCACGAAACCGAGACCGGGTTGACGACCACGCGTGAGATTCTGGGCAAACGGGTCGAGTCGCTCCTCAGCTCCCGCGCAGCGCCCTGGGCGAAGATCGTGCGCGCTCCGAGGTCGTCGCCGACGCCATGGGTCGATGTTCGATGGGGAAACCGCGAGGTCCGCTTCGAGGGCGATAGTCACTTCATTCGCATGCTCGCGACGATCCTGCCAACACCTGAACCTGGGAAGATCCTCGTCCGGCACGCGGACTCGCTCCGCATTCACGACATGCGCGACGCGAGCGAGCGCGTGGTTCTCGACTCGGACGTGTCGAAGTACTTCCTTCCATCGCCGGACCGCTCGGCCGTGCTCGTCCCGGGCCCCGTGCTGACGCGAGCGCTCGATCCGGCGTCGGGAGAGCTCCTGCACGCTGAGTGGCCGAGCGCGGAGTTCGTGGTGGATTGGTGCCAGACCAGCGGTCCGGAACGCGTCGTCCACGTGCGGCGAAAGGCGCCGCTGAGGGAACCGTCGCGCGTCCTCGACCTCGACACGGGAGCCGAGTTCGAGGTCGAGATCGATTCGACGCAGTCGCTCCTGCTCCGCGTCGGCCCGCGCGGCTACGTGTTCGTGCGCGCGGGCGGCGATCTCGTGTGGGTCGACCTCGCGGGGCGGCTGGTGAAGGTGCTCGTCGAGAGGTGAGTCGGCGAGAGTTCGGTCGAGCGCGGCGCAGTGTTCGAGCGGCTCGCTGAACGGCACACTGGCGGGCCCACGATGACTCCGTCCCCGACGAGCCGCCCGATCTGGCTTGCGTTGCTCGCGCTGACGCTGGCGGCGCTCGCGCTGCGGCTGTGGGGGAGCGACTTCGGCGTGCCGATGTGGGAAGAGCCCGATCCCGACATCCCGGGGCACGTCGATTTGTTGCGCGGCGATCCGGTGCTCGCGCGCGTGAACGAACCGGAGCAGCAGTATCCGCACTTGATCGCGCGCGTCGTGAGCCTCTTGCCGGGGCGGCCGCCGGCGAGCGGAGCAGGCGCGCCAGCGAACCTCGACGAGCACCTGCGCGCCGCGGCGTGGACGCACGTGCAGGTGCGGCGAACGATCGCGGTGCTCAGCGCGCTGCTCGTTCCACTGACGTTCCTGCTCGCGCGTTGGTTCGTCAGCGCGCGCTGGGCGGTGTTCGCGGCGGCGCTCGTGGCGACGAGCCTGCTGCACCAGAGTTTTTCGCAGCAAGCTCGGCCGCACGGCGCGGCGGCGACGTTCTTCGCGTGGGCCTTGCTCGCGAACGTGAGGCTCGTGCAACGCGGGGGTTGGCGCGAGTTCGCGCACGCGGGCCTCGCGAGCGCGCTGACGCTCGGCGTGTTGCAGAGCGGGCTCGCGGTGCTCCTCGCGGGGCTCGCGGCGAGCGGGTTCGCTCTCGCGCGGCGCCGTGCGAGCTGGATCCAGCTCGCGGCTCCGATCGCGCTCGTCGCGGCGTCGATCCCGCTGTTCTATCCCTTCTACTTCGACGGCACGGCGGCGGTGCAGGATCCCGCGCGAGTCGTCGACGAGGACGCGCTGCGCTCGGGCGAGCACGCCGTCGCGCTCGAGGAGTTCGACGGCCGCGGCTTCGGCGTGCTCGCGAAGTCGCTGTGGAACTACGAACCGCTCCTGTGCGCGCTGCTCGTCGTCGCGACGCTCTCCGCCTTCGCGAAATGGCGCCCCAAGCGCGCGAGCGACGCAGCGTGGGTCGTGCTCGCGTTCGCTGCGCCGTACACCCTCGTGTGTGGGCTCTACGGCATGACCTACGAGCGCTTCGCGCTGCCGTTGCTGCCCGTGCTCGCGCTTTTTGTTGCCTGGGGCCTCGCGAATCTGCCCGCCGCGAACGACGCCTTGCGCCGCGGCGCGACAGCCTTGACCGTCGCCGCGCTCGCCCTGCCCGCCGCCGCCGTCGCGAAGCTCGCGTACCTGCGCGCGCAGCCCGACACGCTCGACCTCGCCGCCAACTGGATCGAGCGGGAAGCTCCGAACAGCACCGTGTGGATCGCGCCGCCGCTCGACCTGCCCGTGCTGCGCACGCTCAAAGGCCTCGAGCTCGCGGGGCGCGCGCCGAAGCTCGGAGAGGGCTTCACGCCGTGGACGAGTTGGCAGACCCGCATCGCCGCGCCGGATGACGTCTCCGTCGATCTGCGCTGGCTGATTCCGCGGCCGGCGCAGCGCGCCGACCTGGAGGCCTACCTCGTGTCGCTGGGCCCCGGGCTCGTGCTGATCGAGGTCTACGAGGAGCGCACCGAGCACATGCTGATGGTCTCGCTCCGCAAGGCGCTGATGGCGCGAGCCGAGCGCGTCGCGCGCTTCTCGCCCGACCGCGACCCCGACGCGACCGAGTTGGAACTTTTTTTCCAGTTGTCGGACCACTTCAACTCCGACCCGCACCTTCGCCACCCGCACTTCACGGCGCGCTTGCTGCGCGCGCAGGCGATCGGCCGCGTGCTCGAAGTGTGGCGTTTGCCCGAAGCTGCGAGCGGAAACTAAGGAACCGTCGAGGGCTAGGTCGAAGTGCGCCCTCGCGCCCCCGGCGAGCCGGTCCCTATACTTTTCGGCCCGCTGCGCAAAACGGCGCCCACTCCTCAGCCATGTCGGAAGCCCCCACGTTCTGCGCTCTGCTCCCCGCGCCAAAGCGCTGCGACGCCCAGCCCGCGAGCACGCGGCCGTGAGTTTCACCGGCGCCAACGTGCGGCCGATCGGCACGGTGTCGGTGTTGATGCCGACCTGGCAAGGCGAGGAATTCCTCGAACGTGTGCTCGCAGCACTCGCCGCGCAGGAACTCGACCGGCCCTGGGACTTCCGCGTCGTCGACTCGGGTTCGACCGACCGCACGCTCGCGATCCTCGAGAGCTGGCGCGAGCGCCTCGGCGTTCCGCTGTCGATCGAGGGCCTGCACCAGAGCGCCTTCGACCACGGCGACACGCGCAACCTGCTCGCGGCGCGCTCGCGCGGCGATCTGCTCGTGTTCCTCACGCAGGATGCGATCCCCGCTTCGAAGCACTGGCTCGCGACGCTGGTGCGCAACTTCGAAGACCCCAGGGTCGGCGCGGCCTACTGCCGCAACGTGCCGCGGCCCGACGCGGAGCTCTTGACGCGGGTGTTCAGCGAGAACGATCCCGGCTACACCGCCGGACGCCGCGAGACGCGCCTGCCCGCGAACTATGCGCACCTCGGTCCGCACGAGCGGCGCCTGCTCTACAACTTCAACGACGTCGCGTCGGCCGTGCGGCGTGAGTTGTGGGAGCGCCATCCGTTCCCGCGCGCGTCCTTCGGCGAGGACGTGCTGCTCGCGCGCGCGCTGCTCGAAGCCGGTTGGACGGTCGTGTACGACGACGCCGCCGTCGTCGAGCACAGCCACGACTACGGCCCGGAGGAGATGCGCAAGCGCTGCCGCATCGACGGCAAATTCAACGCGGAGCACTTGGGCCGCGTGTGCATCGACTCGCGGGACGACGCCGAGGAGCTGACGCGCCGGCAGCTCGCGCGCGACCGCGAAGCGCTGCAAGCGGCGGGTTTCGCCGGCCAAGCGCTCGAAGCGGAGCTCGCCAAGGCGGAGCAGCTGCGACGCGCGGCGTTCGTGGGCCTGTACGAAGGCGGACAGGCGCCGCGTCGCTATCCGACGACGAAGGTGCTCTCGAAGACGAAGCTGCGCGTGCTGTACGTCGTGCACGGTTTCCCGCCGGACACGTGGGCCGGCACCGAGGTCTACACGCTCGGCCTCGCGCTCGAGATGAAGCGCCGCGGGCACGAGGTCGCGCTCCTCACGCGCGCGCCGGCGGCGAAAAGCGTCGAAGAGGGCGGGCCGCCGGACTTCAGCCTGCACGAGGACGAGTTCCGCGGACTGAAGGTGTGGCGCATGACGCACCGCCTCCAGCACGGCTCGCTTCGCGAGAGTTACCACCAGCCGAAGGCCGAAGCCGCGTTCCGCGAAGTGCTGTTGCGCTACCGGCCGGACCTCGTCCACTTCCAACACCTGATCCACCTGTCGGCGACGCTCCCGAGCGTGGCGCGCGAGCACGGCCTGCCGACGGTGATCACGGTGAACGACTACTGGGCCGTGTGCGCGCGCGTGCAGCTCATCCGCCCCGACGGCGTGCGCTGCGAAGAGAACCAGGGTCTCGGGTGCCTCGTGTGCGTGAAGGACCGCAATCCGGCGGAGATCCCCGGTGCGCGCAAGACGCTCGCGGCCGTCGCTCCCTTGATGGGGCTGCTCCGCACCGCGGGGGACACGCCCGGCTTCGAATCGCTGGCGCGCTACGCGGAGGAGTTCGAGCATCTGCGCGAGCGCCACGACGTCGTCGTCGGGGGCTACGACGGAGCGGACCTGCTGATCGCGCCGAGTCGCTTCTTGCGCGGCAAACTGCTCGCGACCGGCAAGTTCGATCCGCACAAGGTGCTGTACTCCGACTACGGCACGCTCACCGACAACGTGCGCGCGATCGATCGCAAGCCCGATCCGAGCGGACGGCTGCGCGTCGGCTTCGTGGGCTCGCTGCTCTGGTACAAGGGCGTCGACGTGCTCGTGAGCGCGATGGCGAAGGTTCCGGCGGGCAAAGCCGAGCTCCACGTGTTCGGCGAGTACAAGCCCGACAGCGAGCCGTACCACGCGAAGCTTCGCGATCTGGCCGCCGCGGGCAGCGGAAACGTGCGTTTCCACGGCCGCTTCGACAACCAGAACATCGCCCGCGTGTACGAGCAGATCGACGTGCTCTGCACTCCCTCCACCTGGTTCGAGAACTCGCCGATCACGATCCACGAGTCGTTCCTGTTCCGCACGCCGCAGCTGGTGAGCGACATCGGCGGCATGGCGGAACTCGTGCGCGACGAAGTCGACGGCCTGCACTTCAAAGTGGGGGACGCCGGCGACCTGGCGCGCCAGATCCGACGCTTGTGCGAGGAGCGCGGCCTGTACGAGCGCCTTTGCGCGAACTTCCCGCGCATCAAGACCATGGCTGAGGATGCGGAGGAGATGGAGGCGCGCTACCGCGGGCTCGCGTGCATCGTGCGCGAGAGCACGGCGACGCTGCTGCTCGACAAACCGGGCCTCGCCGCCGTCGAGCGCCACGGCGCCGTCGAGCGCCAGAACACCGACCTCGCGCTGCTGCGACCTGGCGGTTCGTGGGTCGAGTACGACGCGTCGACGCTCGGCCCCGGCGGCGTCGAAGTGCGCGTCGAACTCGAACTCTTCGGCGGCGAAACGGCGGTCGAGCTTTCGGGCCTGGTCTCGATCGACGGCCGCGAGGTCGGCCGCATCGAAGCGCTTCACGCCGGCGCCGTCGACGAGCGCCGCGGCTTCACCTTCGCGGTCGAACTCGCGGCGCCCGCGCGGCGCCTGCGCCTCGCCACCGACCCCGAACGTCCCGCCGGACACCTGCGCATCGCGCGCGTGGTGGCGACCAAAGCGCGTGGCGCGCCGCCTTCCCGGGCGCACGCCGCGGCGCACTGAACCGAAGCCTCGCACACCCCAGTCGATCTCGATCTCGCGACGCTTCCCGCATGTCCAAGTCCAAGCCCAGTCTGGCTGACCTCTACGTCAAGCCGGGCAAGGCAGTCGCCGCCGCCGCACTGCCCAAGGTCACCGTCGTGATCTTGAATCTCAACGGGAAGCACCACCTCGAGCTGTGCTTGAACAGCCTGCTCGACTCGGACTACCCGCGCGAAAAGCTCGACGTGCTGCTGGTGGACAACGCCTCCGACGACGGCAGCGTCGAGTTCATCGAGCGCAAGTGGCCGAACGTGCGGCTGCACGTGAACAAGCGCAACGTCGGCTTCGCGCCGGGCTGCAACCAGGGCGCGAGCCTGCGCGGGGACTCGAGCGTGCTCGCGTTCCTGAACAACGACATGCGCGTCGACAAGCAGTGGCTCCGCGAACTCGTGGCGCCGCTCGTGCGCGGCGAGTGCGCAGCCACGACGTCGAAGATGATGTCGTGGGACGGCAAGACGCTCGACTCGGCCGGCGGCGGCATGAACTTCCACGGTTTCGGGCTCCAGTACGGCTACAAGGACGCGCCGCGGCCCGATTACGACAAGCCCCGCAAGACGCTGTTCGCCTGCGGCGGCGCGATGGCGATCCACGCGGACCTGTACGAGAAGCTCGGCGGGTTCGACAACGAGTACTTCGCCTACTACGAGGACGTCGACCTGGGCTGGCGCACGTGGGTGCTGGGCCATGAAGTGCACTACGTTCCCTCGTCGGTGTGCTGGCACCACCACCACGGAACCTCGAAGCGCCTGCCGATCGAGACCGTGCGCCTGATCCAAGTGCGCAATCCGCTGCTGTCGTGCTTCAAGAACTACGACGACGACAACCTGCGCAAGGTGCTGCCGGTCGCGCTTGCGCTGGCGACGCGGCGCATGCTGATCCTCTCGGGGATTCCGAGCGACGAGCCGTACCGCATCGAGCACGCTCGCCCCGCGGAACCGGGCGCCGGCGACACGCGTTTGAGCAAGCTGCTCGGCAAGCTGCGGCTCAAGGCGCCGGCGAAACACGGTGTCGCGCCGATCACACGCGTGGGCGTAGCCGACCTCATCGCGGTCAACGATCTGCTGTCGAACTGGGACCATTGGATGAAGCGCAGGGCGGAGGTACAGTCGCGCCGCAAGCGGGACGACGCGGAGATCTTCCGCCTGTTCCTGCGTCCGATGTGGTGCATCGAAAAGGACCCGCAGTACCAGCAGTTGTTCGAGGGCTCGGCGCGCTTCTTCGGCGTGGAGGACCTCTTCCAAGGGCTGACGCTGATCGACAAGGACCCCGCGGGCTGATTCCCGTCCGCCCCGCACCACAGCCGCCGAAACGCGAGCCCGCACGATGAAACTCTCGATCGTCATTCCGGTCTACAACGAGGAGCGCACCCTCGAAGAGATCGTCAAGCGCGTGCAGGCGGCGCCTTACGAGAAGGAACTGATCCTCGTCGACGACTGCTCGCGGGACGGCACGCCTCAGATCATGGCCGAGTTGTCGAAGCGCTACGACAACATCCGGACCTTCCGGCACGAGCAGAACCAGGGCAAGGGCGGCGCGCTCGCGACGGGCTTCGCGAAGGTCTCGGGCGACATCGTGCTGATCCAGGACGCCGACCTCGAGTACGACCCGGGCGATTATCCCGCGCTGCTGCGGCCGATCCTCGAGGGCAAGGCGGATGTCGTGTTCGGAAGCCGCTTCCTCGGCGGCGCCTACGCGCGCGTGCATCTGTTCTGGCACTACCTCGGCAATCGCATGCTGACGCTGGCGTCGAACTGCTTCACCAACTTGAACCTCACCGACATGGAGACTTGCTACAAGGTCTTCAAGCGGGAGGTCGCCGATCGACTGACGATTCAATCGCGCACCTTCGCCGTCGAGCCCGAGATCACCGCCAAAGTGGCGAAGATGCACGTGCGGGTTTACGAGGTGCCGATCTCCTATGCGGGGCGCGACTACTCGGAAGGCAAGAAAATCGGCCTGAAGGACGCCTTCATCGCGCTGTACGCGATCGTTCGCTGGTCGCTGTTCTCCTGATTCGCACGCACTGAGAGCCGCGGGGCCGGCGCGAGGGCAAGACTCCGGCTGCATCCACGTCGCGGCCGAGCCTTGCGCGATCCGACGGGGGCGACACAATCGAGCGCATGTTGGCTTTCGTGCGCAGAATTCTCGTCGGTTTCGCTTGGGCCGGAATCGCGCTCGCCGTTCGCGCGAGTGCACAGGACGCTTCGAGTTCGCCCGAACGGTGGGCGGAGGGCGTGCAGGAGAAGCTCGCCGCCCAGGAATGGACAGACGCCCACGAGCTCGCCGAACGCGCGCTCGAGTTCCATCCCGATGACGCGGAGCTCTTGACGCTCGCGTTCCGTGCGGCGCTCGAGAGCGGAGAGCGCGATCTCGCGCTGTGGTACGGCGAACTCGCCCTCGAGCGATGGAACGCCGGGAGCGATCCGAACGCCAAATCGCCGCCGCCCGCGCTCACGGAGCTCGTCGCGGAACTCGCCACCCTGGATCCGCTGGACCGCCGCGGAGAAGCGGTGCTGGCGGAGTACCGACAGGCGCTGTTCGAGGCCGGCAAGGCCGCGGCGAGACGCAAGTTGTTCGTGAACGCGGTCGACTTGCTGACGCGCAGCCGCGAGCTCGGACTCGGCGCCGTCGCCGATGCGGAGCTCGCCAAGATCTACGACAACAAGCAGGCCGTGCAAGCCCTGCTCGCGACCGGTCTCGACGTGCCGGTGCGCGCGAAGAAGAGCAAGAAGTCCGCAGAGTCGATTGCGAAGGAGGATCTCGAGCGGCGCGACTGGGAGAAGGCGTACGAGATCAAGGGCGACAACTACACGGTGCGCACGAACATGGGCGCCGAGATGGCGAACGCGATCTCGTCGGCCATGGAACAGGTCAATCGCTTCTATCGCAAGGTCTTCAAAGTGCGAGAGCGCGGGGGCAACACCGCGCGCGTGACGGTGAGCGTCTACAAGAGTCGAGCGGAGTTCGACGAGTACGAGAAGCTCGACGAGGAGCAGGAGAACGTCCTGGCGTTCTTCGTGCCCGGGCAGAATCGCGTGGCCGCCTACGACCTGCGCGAGCACGGCTACGCGATCGGGGAGTTGTGGTCGACGCTCTTCCACGAGGCGTCGCACCAGTTCACGCACCTGGTTTCTGCGGATTTGATCCCTGGCTGGCTCAACGAGGGCACGGCGTCCTACTTCGAGGGCGCGCGGCTCATGCCGAACGGCGCGGTCGAGACCAATTTGATTCCCGACGAGCGCTTGCTCTACCTCGAACTCTCGTTGAAGCGGGGCCAGCCGACGTTGAAGGATGTCGTGACCTACTACGAGCCCGGTTCCTACGACGGCTCGTACTACCCCTTCGGATGGGGGCTGGTGTACTTCCTGCTGAACTACGAGGACGAGTCGTGCGAGCGCATCTACGCGCCGCGCTACCAGGACTACATGGCCGCCTACGGATCGGGCGGCAAGCACGACGTGCTCGGACGCTTCGTGGAGCACTTCGTGACAAAAGCCAAGCAGCCGACGGTGAAGTCGTTCGAGGACTTCGAAGCGCGCTGGAAGGCGTGGATCCTCGAACTGCACGAACTGCATTTCGGCGACGCGTCGAAGGCCGACGCGCTGATCGAACGCGCTCGCAAGCAAGCGAAGTTCGGCAAGCTCGACGCGGCGGTGGAGAGCTACCGGTGGGCGCTGCGCAAGCGGCCGGGGGACGCGACGGCGCAGCTCGAGCTGGGGGACTTGCTCGCGGGGCGCAAGGAAGTCGACGCGGCGCTCTTCTACTACCGCAGCGCGCTCGCGGCCGCGCGCAGCAACTCGACGGCCTCGACGCCCTTGGTGGAGCGCGCGAGCGCGCAAGCATCGAAGCTCGACGAAACGCTCGGCAAGGCCTTGAAGAGCGCGGACGACAAGCTCTTCGCCGCTTGCGAGGCGACGGCCAACGGCTACGTGGAACGGGATTTCGGTCGCGCGGCGCTGCATTTCCTCGACCGCGCGCGTGCGGCGTCGGGCGGCGCGGCGAGCCTCGCGGCGCTGCGGCAGCGCCTCGCCGACCCGAGCGATCTCGACCTCCGCCGCTGGCGCCGGCCGGTGCTCGACTCGGAACTGACGCACTGGGACGCCGGCAAGGGCTGGCAGCGCGACGGCGAGGGTCTGTTCGCGAAGCACGACGGTGTGAGCTTCGCCACCTGGAAGCACGAGCTTCCGCCGCGCTACCGCCTCGAGGTGCGGCTCGGCAGCGTCGACCTCGAGGACGACGGCTTCGTCGCGCTGACTTTCGGAGAGCGCGGCGAAGGCCTGCTCTACTACGGCATCGGCTCGCCCGGGCTCCTCGAAGTGGGGCGGTTGCGCAAGACGTGGGAATCCATCGAAGACCTCGGGCTGCTTCCTCCGACGGCGCTCGAGCGGCTGAATCTCGCGATCGACGTCTCTCCGGAAAAATGTGTCTTCTGGATCGAGGACCGCGAGGTGTTCGAGCACGCGTTCTCGCCCGATGAAACGCCCGGCCGGCCCGGACTCGTGATTCAGGGCGGCTCAGCGGGCTTCTCCGAGTTCCGCGTGCGCTACTGAACGATTCGCGCGAGTTCGAATCCGCGACGGCGCCGCCGTCCGCCGGTTTTGCGGACTTGGATGGCGCGCTCCGCGCTCCAGCCCGTGATCGAGACGCCGGAGATCCACCGAGAATGTCCCGTCCTTCGGCGGCTCGACCTCGCCTGATGAGCGGTACGTCGTGGTCTCGAGGTCGGCCACGAACCTCGTGCCCGGCGACACCGACGGCGCAATCGTCGTCTTTCTCCACGACACGCTTCCCGGCGCCGCTTTCGAATCCGTTTGCGCTCGGACAGCCATGGAGCGTCGGCGGCCGCGTCGATCTACAGGGTTGGATTCGCCAGCCATCGGGCTGCAAAGCCTCGTTCCTCTCCGAGGCATTGCACCTTTTGCACCGGCTCGGATCCGCGTTGGACGGCGTTGCGCCCGCGCCTACGTCCGCGGCGTTTTCGTCGGCTGCTCGAGAATCGCGCGCCAGACGTTCGAAGCGGATCTCGACCCGCTCGCGTACCTGCGCGACGAGCGGATCCGCGTGACCGGCGCCCAGCGTCACGCGTGAACGAGCTCACGCTCGCCAACTGGAATCGATTCCGCGCCCACATGGCCGCGTGCTGAGCGGCCGGCGACGTTCGGCCCGCGCACTCGAACGCGGCGCATCACTCTGCGCGCCTGGGGAAGGTCCGTCCAGCGATACCACGGACTCGCGATCAGAGGCTCACGGCCAAGCGACCTCTCCGAAGAGGTTCGCCGCGCTCTCCTCACCCGTCAGCGGTCGCACCCAGAGCCCGCCACCCTTCGACCCGAGCCACATCCGGACCGAGCACCCGGAACCTCCGAATACCGACTGTTCCCTGTTGCGATCCTCGCAACCGGGAATTGTGCTTGGAGCGCTCCTGAGGGATGGTCTGAAAATCGCGCACGGACGCACCAAATTGACCCGACCTGCAGCGCCAACCGGTGAACTTCGATGCAACCGCATGCAACACACCTCATTCCCGTGCAGGGCCAAATGGGTACTAGGTCCTGGAAGGCCGCGCTGTGCATCGCCGCGGCAGCGGTTGCGCTGCCATGTCTCCTCTTCTCAGGTTTCGAACTGGGCGTCGAAACGGCCGAGTATGTATCCGCGAAGCGAGCGCGGGTTCGGAGTGCGGGGAGGACGGAGTACGGGAGTTCGCAGTGGGTCGGAGCAGAGCGGGAAATCCTGCATCGCGATGGAGGCGTTGACCGGATGGCCCAGTCCGTGAAGTGACGCCGAGGCGTTCGCGTGGGGCAGAGTTGCGCCGGCGCCGAGTTACTTGCGATTCGGGGCTTTGCTCGGCGCCGCGGGCTTCTCGCGCCGGCGCTTCGACGCGGACTTGGGCTTGCTGACGGCTTCGAGCGCGGCTTTCAAGTCGGCGAGGATGTCGCTGGGGCTCTCCAGTCCGATCGAGAGCCGCACGCCGGCGCCGACCTCGCCGTAGGAGCTGTGCGTCATGCTCGCGGGCAGTTCGATCAGCGTCTTGGTGTGGCCGAGCGAGACGGCCAGCGTCACGGAATACGCCGAGCGCGCGATCTCGTCGACGAACTCCTCGGCGTCGATCCGCGCGGGGTCGAGCTCGAAATAGAGCATGTTGCCGGGCGCGAAATCGCCGTCGAAGTCGAGCAACTGTTTCCGCGCCAGGGCGCGCTGCGGATAGCTCTCGAGGCCGGGATAGACGACACGCGCGACGGCCTCGTGGTTCTCGAGCCAGGTCGCGACCTTCTTGGCCGTGAACTGTTGACGCTTGAGCCGCAGCGCGAGAGTCGGAAGGCCATAAACCATGATGGCCCATGCCGATTTCGCACTGAGAATGCCTCCGAAATCCTTCCGATAGAGCAACAGGCTCGCGAGCATCGCCTTCGGGCAGATCACCGCGCCGCCGAGCTCGGTGCCGAAACCGCCGAGGTTCTTCGTCAGCGAATGCAACACGACGTCCGCTCCCAGCGAAAGCGGCCGCTGGCCGAACGGCGTGGCGAAGGTGTTGTCGATGAAGATCAGCAGCTTGCGCTCCGGCGCGCGCTCACGGTTGAGCTCGTCGCACAACTTGCGCAGCGCCCCGAGGTCGATCAGCTCGAGCGTCGGGTTCACCGGCGACTCGAGGTACAGGACGCGCGTGCGCTCGCTCACCTTCTTGCGCACGGCCTCGAGGTCGTTGAGGTTCACCCGGTGCGCGACCAGGCCGAGGCGCGGGAACCAGTTCGCCAGCAACGAGTGCGTGCAGCCGTAGAGCACCGGATGCGCGATCGCTTCGTCGCCCGCGCGCAGCGTCGAGCCGAGCGCTCCCGAGATGGCCGCCATCCCGCTCGCAAAGGTCACGCAGGCCTCGCCGCCTTCGACTTCCGCGAGCTCGCCCTCGAGGATCGAGCGCGTCGGTTCGTCGAGCCGGTCGTAGATGTAGACCGGGGACTCGCCGAAGTCCTTGACGAGCTGGCCGAACTCCTGGAACCCGCGCGCGCCGCGTTTGGCGCTGTCGAGCCGGTACGTCGTGGAGGACGAGAGCGGCGGCGTCACATGGTGAGAGAAATCCCACTTCGCCGAATGCTCCGGTCCGTGAACGAGCCGCGTGGTGACCTTGTACTGCTGCTTGCGCGCCATGATGTCCGATCTCGCTTTCACGGGCATCGTAGTGCACGTCCGCACTCCCTCGTCCGTACGCAATGCGGCGCAGTCCGGCCGCGACCCCTTCGGGGGAGCTATTCGCGCGAATCGAGCGGCGCGCAAAGCGGCTTGCGCGGCACGCTTTCGATGTCGAGCGCGAGACACTGCGTGAGGAACTGCACGCCGAGGATGATCGGCATCGCCGCGAGCATGACTTGGCCCGCGGTCGCGTCGACCTTCGTCTCGAGCACTTCCATCCACACCACCGTGCCGTAGATCGCGCCCCACAGGAGCGCCGGCAAGCCCATCATCAAATACAGCGAGACCGCGGTGAAGTCGTAGACGAAGTGGCGCCAGAAAATGCGCCGCACGAACCCCCAGAGCAGTTTGGGCGGAAAGCCGAGCAGCGTGCGCGGCACCGAGAGCGAACTCTGCTCGTCGCCATAGCGCGCGGGAATTCCCACGTCGCGCACCACGGCGCGCAGGATTCCGAGCTGGATCAGAAAGCCGGACTCGAAGAAATAGCGCTTGTGCAGCTTGGCCAGGTCGAGGCGCCGCAGCACGTCCGTGCGCAGCGCGACGTAGCCGTTCGCCGGATCGAAGAGGTTCCAGTAGCCCGACGCGAGCTTCACGAGGAAGGTCAGGCCCGCGTTGCCGACGATGCGCACCAGCGGCATCGCCTTGAGCGCGGCGACGTGTTCGTAGCGATTGCCCTTGGTCACGTCCGCTTCGCCGGCGATCAGCGGCTCGAGCAGGCGCGGCATGTGCGCCGGATCCATCTGGTCGTCGCCGTCCATCTTCACCACGAGGTCGAGCCCGAGCTCCAGCGCTTTGCGGAACCCGGTCTGCATCGCGCCGCCCACGCCCTGATTCTGCTCGTGGCGCAACAGCACGACGCGCGCGTCCTTCAGCGCCGCGACGCGCTCGTAGGTGTCGTCGGGGCTCGCGTCGACGACGACGATGATCGACTCGACGTAGGACGGCACGCCCTTGACGACGGTCTCGATGTGGCGCGCCACGCGGTAGGCGGGGACTACGACCCCGATGCGATGGCGGGCGAAAGCGGCGATGTCCATAAGCGGGGGACGACTACTCTGCCGCGGCGCGCGGAGCGATCAACCCCGAGCAGGCGAGCCGAGCCAATCTACCTCGCCGGCAACTCGAAGATCTCGATCACCGGTCCGCTCGCGCGCGCTTGCGCGAGACGCCGGAAAAAGATGCCGGGAGGCACGCTCGTCTCTTCCTGGTAGCCGAAGGGGTGGTCGCTGTAGTCGGGCCGCGCGTCGGGCGAGATGCGCTCGAGCAGGCGCGCGTTCTCGAGCAGCCACTGGCGCAGCACCGTGGCCGCGGGCGACACGCGGCCACCCGCGAAAACCTCCGCCACGAGCAGATCTCCGCCTTGCTCGGCGACGTACTGCTCCGGCGACGAGAGCATCAAGGCCGGCCGCGGTCTCCACCACCGCAGGCGCCAGCGGTCGCCGAACACGCGCCCTCCGGGGAGCGCGGCCTGATACCGGCTCCAGACCCAGGTGAACTGCTTCTCGATGCCGCCGGGCATCCAGTTCGCGAAGCCTTCGCTCTCGCGCGCGAGCGGGAGATCGAGTTGCGGCGTGAGCACGATGTCCGCGCGCCGCGCCGTGTCGGCGTGCTCTTCGAGCCAGCGCGCGGCGAGCTCGGTGGTGTGGGGCGCCGCGCGGACCGTGGCGAGGCGCCAGCACAGCCACGCGCTCGGCGCGACGGCGAGCACCACGGCCGCGGCCCAGACCGCGAAGCCCGCCGCCCCCGACGAGGTGCGAATGCGCCGCACGAGTTCGCGAACTCCGAAGGCCGCGCAGCAAGCGAGCAGCGGAACGAGCGGCAGCAGAAAACGCTCGTAGGTGCGGTTGTAGAGGGCGAGCACGAGCGCATAGGGCAGCGCGAAGGCGAGCAGCACCCACAGGTCGCGGCGGCGCGTGAAGCGCTCGGCGGGATCCGCGCTCGACGCGCGGACTCGAAAGAGCCACAGCGCGAGTCCGAGCAGCGCCATCACGCTCAACGCGGGCTCGTAGGACCACAGGGCGCGCGCCATCGTGATCGCTCCCTGGCCCTTGAAGTCCTTCAGGAACAGCAGATGGCCGCCCTGGTTGACCGGCGTCGCCTCGGCGCCGGGTTGCGGCGCGAGCGGCGCACCCGCGAACTCGTACGGATAGAAAAACACGATGCCGAGCGCGACCAGCGCGAGCGTCACGAGCCAGCGCGGATCGAACCAACGACGTTGAAACGTGCGCCGGCCGAGTTCGGCGGCGACCAGCGCGGGCAGCAGCGCCAAACCGCTCTGCAAGCAGCCGATCGACAGCGCGAGAGCGCCACCCGCGAGGCCGCGGCCGAGCGAATCGCCGCGCCGGCGCAGGCGCACCAGCGCGAGCAAGGTCCACGCGAACAGCGCGCCCGCGGCGGCGTGCGGCCGCGCCTGCTGCGAGAAGTTCATCGACAGCAAGCTGAACGCAGAGAGCAGGCCCGCGAGCAGCGCCCAGCGACGCTCGAGGAACAGCGCGGCGAGCAAATACGCTGCGGGCGCCATCGACGCCGCGAGCATCGCGACGGTGAAGCGCGCCTGGAGTTGCGGCGCGGCGGCCGAGACCAGGTGCTGCTCGAGCGGAGCGTCGGCGGGCGCGGCCTGCGGCGCGGGCCACAACTTCACCAGGTGCGCGACGAACAACGGATACCAACGGAACTCGCGGTCGCTGCGCCACGCGTCGTCGCCGCGGCGCAGCAACTCGACCTGGTAGGGGATCTTGCAGTCCTGCTCGACGACCATCGGCAGTCCGTGGCCGATGCCGGGAAGGCGCACGGCGAGCGCGAGGAGAGCGAGCGCGCAGCACGCGAGCCACGTGAACAGACGCGAGCGCTTTCGCGCGGGGGCCGCGCCGGGCGTCGCGGCGTCGATGCGAAGCTCGCTCACAGTCGCAAACCTACTTCACGGCGCACGACGAGGCGCAACGCGACGACCGACCAGGTCATCGCGACCGCGGTCGCCGCCGCGGCGCCGACGAGCCCGTAGAAAGGAATCAACACGCCGTTGAGGAAGACGTTGACGATCACGACGCTCGCCATGAGGCGTGTGTGCCACGCGGGACGGTTCGCCATCAGCAGCGTGTGCAGGAACGGCATGAAGCCCGAGATCGCGACGATGCCGCCCACGAGCGCCGCCAGCGGGATCCAGCCCGCGGCGAACTCCTCGCGATCCAGCAGCCAGAGGAACACGGGGAACACCGCGAGCGTGGCGGCGCCGACGACGAACATCAACGCATAGGTGAGGCGCTTGCCCTTCGCGACCACCACCTCGAGTTCCGCGATGCGACCCGCGGCGAGGAGCTCCGCAAGCCGCGGGTTGTAGTTGTTCTGGAGTACGACGAGCAATTGGAACACGCCCTCCGCGACGAGCGCGGCGAAGCTGTACACGCCGACCGGGCCGTCGGCGAGGAAGAAGCCGAGCATCAGCACGTCGATGCGCGAGTTGAGCTCCATCAGCATGCCCGCACCGGCGCTCTTGACTCCGTACACCAGGTGCTCGCGCCTCCACGCGCGCCACGTCGATGCGATCGGCGCCGCCATCTGGCGCGCGACCTCGATCGCGAGCGGAACGAACAGCAGACCCTCGGCGAAAGTGAACAGGAACGCGAGCCGATCGGCGCCCATGCCGCTCCAGGCCGCGACGCCGAGCCCGACGACCATCAGCACGTAGCGCAGCGAGGTGTAGATCGCGAAAGCGCGCATGCGCTGCGCGGCGTTCACCACCGACATGCCCACCTTGTTGAGCGCGAAGAAGAACAGTCCGGGCGCGGCCGCGGCCATGCCTTCGGCGACGCCGGGGCTGTCGAGCAGATCCGCGACGGCGTGGCGCGCGAAGTAGAACGCGAGCGTGAAGAGCGTCGCGAGCGCGAAGGTCGGCGGGAGCGAACCGGCGATGATCGTCGCCACCCGCGAGCGGTCCTCACGGTGCTCGCTCACGGCGCGCAGGACGGACAGATTGATCCCGCCGACGGCCGCTTGCGAGAAGAAGACGTAGGCCGCCAGCACCTGGTTGAACACGCCGAGCGGCGCAGAACCGTAGAAGCGGCCGATCAGGAAGTTGAGCCCGTAGCCGCACAGGCCGAGCACGGCGACGCTCGCGAAGTTCCACAGCGCGTCGCGCTGGAACTTGCCCGCGAGGGGGGCGCCGAGGCGCGCCCGAAGCGAAGTCGGCGCGCTCATCGCGGCGGACGACTCGGACGCCGGCTCGCAACGAGCCGCGCGCGGCGCAGGGAGGTTCGAACGTCGGGGAGCAAGGGCCGGGGAAGTGTGGGGGGGACGCTCGGGCGCCGCTGGCGCGCGGTCCCGCTCGAGGCTGCGACGCGAAGTCCGCGCGGAGGAACGGTACAACAGCCGCGGGGGGGCAGCGAAGTGCGTGCGAGCTCACCCGGAGCCGTGGTCCGCGACGGAGCCCCCGCATCGAAGCCCCCGGCAACGCACCGCGCGAAGACTCACGCCGCGGCGCACGACTCGAGCCCCCAGGTGTGAACCCCGCGATGACGCCGGAAACGAAGACCGCCACGGAGCGCCAAGCCTTGCGCAGCCTGACGTGGACGCTCGTGCTCGCGTCGCTCGGGGCGCTCGGCGCGGGGGCCCTCGATCCGCCTGGCCCGCGCGCCGGGGCCGACCCGCTGTTCGCCATGGTCTGGGCGGGCATCGCCGCGCCGCTCGCCGGCGCACTCGCCGGCCGCTTGCGGCTCACTCCCTGGACCTACGGCCTCGCCGCGCCCGCGGCCTGGACGCTCGCGCTCGTGTGGGCTTCCACCGACTCGCCGCGCATCGCGCCGACGCCGCTTTGGGCAGCCGCCGCTTGGATGGGGCTGTTCGCTCTCGGCGGCGCGCTCGGCCGCTTTCGCGCCGAACGCACGTCGCAGGCGCCCTACTACGTCGCCCTCGGCGCGACCGCGCTGAACGCCGCCGCGTGGGCGCCCGGAGCGCTGGGCTCGCCGTGGCCGCCGGAACTTGCGTCGGCGCTTCTCGACCTCGCGCCTGTGACGCTCGTCGTCGAGTGCGCCGGTCTCGACTGGATGCGCCATGGCTTCCTGTACGACACGCTGCAGACCGACCGCTTCGAGCGCGCCGCGTGGAGCGGCGTGCAAGCTGGTCCGACGTGCCTTTTGTTGGGATACTCCGCCTGGGCCGCGGTCGAGGTCCTCGCGCGCCGCCAACCTGGCGCGCGGACCTGATCCCGAAGCTCACCTGGCCGCCGACCTCGGCGCGCCGCACTCCCATGGCCATCCGCAAGTACTTCTGCACCTTCCCTCAACACCTGATCAGCGAGCCGATCGTGAGCTACACGCTGGGGGTGAAGTTCGGGGTGATTCCGAACATCCGCGCCGCGAGCATCACCGACACGCTCGCCCTGGTCGCGGTCGAGATCGAGGGCCAGGAGGACGCGATCGATCGCTCCGTCGCGTACCTGCGCGAGCGAGGCGTGCGCGTCGACGACATGAAGGACTAGCGGCGCACGCGAGCCCCGATGACTGGAGCAGCACGCGGCGCCCGGAGGCGCAGCGTGCTGCTCGCATTCACGCGCTGGGGTGCGCGGCTCAGAAGTCGTCGAGCGAACCCGATTCCTCGGGCTTCTTCGCGCCTTCCTCGGGCTCGGCGGGCTTGACGGTTTGCTTCGTCAACCCGGCCCACTGTTCGTCGTCCTCGCCGGCCGTCTCCCAGGTGGAGAACCACTTCTTGATGGCCTTCTTGTTGTAGACGACGCCCGCGACGTCGCCGTCGTAGTTCCAACCGTAGTTCTTGCCCTTGCAGATCTTCTCGAGCGAGCGCTGGATCATGTCGCCCTTGCGGAAGTCGTTCTCGTCCGAGAGGTTCAGCACGCGGAACTGGTTCAGCAACGCCGGGAAGGCGGCGCGGCCGATCTCCTCGAGCTGGCGGCCGGCGCGGCCGCTGCGCGCGCCCGCGTCCAGATCGACGTAGGTCTTGGCGAGCTCGACGACGTTCGCCCACTCCTCGTCGCTCGACTTCGAGTACTTGCCCAGCTCCGGCAGATCGCGCAGGTCGATGTCGTCGACCACTTCCTTGGCCGCGGGCTTCGAGTCGGCGGGCTTGGTGTCCTTCGCGGCGTCGGCCGCTTCCTTCGAAGCCGCCGCGTCGGCTGCAGCCTTGTCGGCGGCAGCCTTCTCGGCCGCAGCCGTTTCCTCGGCGCTCGGCGCCGACTTCTCGGCGGCCGCCACACTCGAGCCTTGAGCGCCGCCGAGCAGCGCGGCGCGGCGCGCGTCGTCGGCTGCCGCCGCAGCGGTGCGCGCGGCCTCTTGGTCCGCCGGGCGCTTCACCAGGAAGTACCAGCCCGCGCCGCCGAGGACCACGAGCAGCACGACGAGGCTGCCGAGGATCGGAGCGAGGCTCTTCTTCTTCGGCGCGCCTCCGCGACGCTTGCGCGAATCGCCCTCGTCGTCCTGGTCGCGGTCGCGACTGCGGCCGCCGCCGCCCGACTTGACCTTCGCGGCCGCAGCCTCGGCCGACGCGCGCACGCTCGGCTTCGCCGCGGCAGCCGCGGGCTTCGCGGGCGACGCTGTGGGCTTCGACGCCGGCGACGCAGGCTTTGCGGCGGCGACGGGCTTCGGCGCCGTCGCGGGCTTCGCGGCAACGACCGGCTTCGCGGCAACCACCGGTTTCGCGGGGGGCGCCGCAGCCACGGCGGGCCTCGGAGTGGGCGCCTTCGCGGGCGCCGGCGCGGCGCTCGCCGGGGCGACGACCGGAGTCGGGAGCTTGGCCGGCACCTTCGCGGGCGCGGGCGGCGCGCTCGCGGGCGTCGCCTCACTGGCGGCGGCGACCACCGGCGCCGCAGGGGGAGCCGTCGGCGCAACAGCGGGGGCTCCGCCGCTCTGGACGGGTCCGATCTCGACCACGCCGCCGCACTTGGGGCACTTGGCTCGGTTTTGGACGAAGGTCGCGGGGACCTTGAAGGAGTTCTGGCAGCTCGTGCAAACGCCTTGACGGTAATCCATGGCGGAAGGGGAGAGAGGTCTCGATTCTCGGGCCGGGGGCGGGCGTGGGGATGAAAACGTCGAACGTCGGTGCGGGCGCGCGGCGGGGAGCGTTGGGCGCGGCCGTGAATGGGGAGCGGCGGGTCCTGGCGGTGTGGAGCGTCGCGCGCGTGCGGCTCAGCCGCCGCTGCGCTGCGCGTCGCGCTCCATCTCGCGCTTCTCTTTTTCCGTGGGCACGATCAGACCTTCGAGGGCGTCCGTGCCTTCCTTCTTCTCCTCGAAGCGCTCGCCCTTGCGCAGGTACCACGCGAACCAGGCCTTCACGGCCATCTCGCGCTTCTGGTCGCTGTCGGGCGAAAAGCTCGTGACGCTGAAGGCCTGCTGGTAGCCGGTGATGTCGCGCAGCACCGAGTGCACGTTGGCGACCTTCGCCAGCGACTCGTCGTCGACGATCTTGAACTCGTACATCTTCGTGAGAAGGATCGGCAGCGCGGGCTTGCCGATCTCGATCAGCTCCTCGCGCGCCAGCGTGCGCTCGCGCGGACGCGAATTGAAGTCGAGGAAGCGCTCGACCGCGCTGTCGATCTTCGTGCGCATCTCGGGCGGCGTGTCGTCGAGGTGCGGCAGCGGACGCGGATCGGCCTGGTAGATGAAGCCGCCGTCCTCGAGCTTGACCTTCTCGACGCCCTTCGCGGCGAGCCCGCCCGACGAACGCTTCTCCTGCGGCGAGATGTAGCGTTCCCAGTCGAACAGCTTCCACTTGCCGTCCTTGTCCTTGGCGAGCTTCCAGTCGAGGGTCATGGTCTCGACCATGTTCGCCTCGTGGCGTCCGCGCACCTTGAGGCGCACCACCGACACTTCATCGCCCTCGACCTCGACCGTGCCTTCGAACGGCAGCCATTGGGCGATCGCGAACTCGCCCTCGCCCTTCGTGAAGAGCTGCACGACTTCGTTCTTCACGTTGTCGCGGTCCTCGGTGGTCATCTCGGACCAGGCCGGCATCGACGCGCGCTCGGGCGTCGCGCGCCAGCGCTCGAGGATGCGCGGCGCGTCGAGCAGCCCCGCGATCTTGTAGTCGTTGCTCTGAACCGCGGCCTCGTACACGTCGCGCACGATCTTCACCAGCTCGGAGTTCCAGCCCGTGCGATCGATCTTCGGCTCGTCGACCGGCGCGGTCGCCTTCACGACGGTGGGCACCTGCGCCGGCTTGCGGCTGTTGGCGATGAAGAACACCACCGCGATCGCGACGAGCACCGCGCCGCCGATCACGTAGGGCGTCGAGTTCGTCGCACCCTTCTTCGCGCCCTTCTCACGGGCCACGTACACCTTTCCGCACTCGCCGCACTTGACCTTCGCGCCCTCCTTGCTGTCGGGGAACTTGGCCGTGGCGTGGCAGAAGGTGCATTCGATCAGCATGGGCGCGTGGGTGGGGCTCGAGAGGTTCGTCGGCCGGCAGCGTGTACCGCGCTCGACGCGAGCGGCAACGTGACCTTTGAGGATAACGCCGACCGGCGCGGCGCGGAACGGAAGTGCCGCTGGGTTAGCATCCACTCCGCATGGCCCGACGCCGCACTCCTCCGCGCAAGCCGCCCGCCGGGGCCGCCGTCCCCAAGCCCGCGCCCGTGCTGCCGGCGCGCACCAAGCCCGAAGGCCAGTTCGAGCTGGTGTGCCCCTTCAAGCCCACGGGCGACCAGCCGCGCGCCATCGAGCAGCTCGTCGCTCGCGCTCGCGAAGGCGCGCGCTACCAGACCCTGCTGGGGATCACCGGATCGGGCAAGACCTTCACCACGGCGGCCGCGATCGAGCAGCTCGGGCGACCGGCGCTGGTGCTGAGCCCGAACAAGACGCTCGCCGCGCAGCTCTACTCGGAGTTCAAGGAGCTCTTCCCGCACAACGCGGTCGAGTACTTCGTCAGCTACTACGACTACTACCAGCCCGAGGCGTACGTGCCCTCGACGGACACGTTCATCGAAAAGGACGCCAGCCGAAACGAGAACATCGAGCGCATGCGCAACAGCGCGACGCGTTCGCTGCTCGAGCGCAAGGACGTGGTGATCGTCGCGTCCGTCTCGTGCATCTACGGCCTGGGCAACCCGGATTCGTACCAGTTGATGGCGCTGCCGCTCGCGGTGGGGGATTCGGTCGAGCGCGAGGAGCTGCTGCGGCGCCTCACCCAGATGCAGTACGCGCGCAACAACTACGACTTCCGGCGCGGCACCTTCCGCGCGCGCGGCGACGTGATCGAGATCTTCCCGGCCTACGAGGAAGACCGGGTGTTGCGCGTCGAGCTGTTCGGCGACGAGATCGAAGCGCTGGTCGAAGTGGACCCGCTGCGCGGCGAGGTGTTGCGCGACGTTCGCTCGACGACGATCTACCCCGCGAACCATTACGTCGCGCCGCAGGAACGGCTGCTGAAGGCGTGCGAAGGCATCGAAGTCGAGCTCGAGGAGCGCCTGGCGGAACTCAAGCGCGGCGGGCGCCTGCTCGAGGCGCAACGGCTCGAGCAGCGCGCGCGCCACGACCTCGAGATGCTGCGCGCCACCGGCGTGTGCAACGGCATCGAGAACTACTCGCGCTACATGGACGGCCGGCGCGCGGGCGAGCCGCCGTTCACGCTGCTCAACTACTTCCCCGAGGACTGGCTCGTGTTCATCGACGAGAGCCATGTCTCGGTGCCGCAGATCGGCGCGATGTACCGCGGCGACCGCTCGCGCAAGGAAGTGCTCGTCGAGCACGGCTTCCGTCTGCCGAGCGCGCTCGACAACCGCCCGCTGCGCTTCGAGGAGTGGGAGAAGCTCGTCCGCCAGAGCATCTACATCTCGGCGACGCCCGGCCCCTACGAGCTGCAACACTCGGCCGGCAAGATCTCCGAACAGATCGTGCGTCCCACCGGCTTGCTCGACCCCGCCATCGAAATGCGCACTGCGGCGACGCAGGTCGACGACTTGCTCGCGGAGATCCGCAAGACCGTGAAGGCCGGCTGGCGCGTGCTCGTGACGACGCTCACGAAGCGTTCGGCGGAGGAGCTGACGACCTACTACCAGGAGCTCGGCGTGAAGGTGCGCTACCTGCACTCGGAGATCGACGCCCTCGAGCGCTCGGCGATCCTGCGCGACCTGCGCCTCGGCGCCTTCGACGTGCTCGTCGGCATCAACCTGTTGCGCGAAGGCCTGGACCTGCCCGAGGTCGCGCTCGTCGCGGTGCTCGACGCCGACAAGGAGGGCTTCCTGCGCTCGGCCACGTCGCTGATCCAGACCTGCGGCCGCGCCGCGCGGAACGTCGAGGGCCGCGTGATCCTGTACGCCGACCGCGAGACGGACTCGATCCGCACGACGCGCGCCGAAGTCGAGCGGCGACGCAAGCTGCAGACGAAGTACAACGCCGAGCACGGCATCACGCCGACGACCGTGATCAAGCCGATCCGCGATTCGATCGAGGCGCTGTACGACATGGACTACGTCGAGCTCGACGGCCCGGCCTTCGGTGCTTCGCGTGTCGCGGAGGATCCGGCGCGCGGCTGGGACACGGGCAAGTTGCGCGGCGAGATCGCGAAGCTGCGCGACGAGATGCTGCACGCCGCCGAAGAGCTGCGCTTCGAGGACGCCGCGAAGATGCGCGACCGCTTGAAGGAGCTCGAGGCGCTCGAGCTCGCGCGCTGAGCGCACTCCTTCGTTCGAAGTCGAGCCGCGCAGGGCTCGCACAAACGAGCAGCGCCGCCCGTCGTTTCCGACGAACGGCGCTGCGGACGATCGAGGCGCGCGCGCGTGCGCGCGTCGCTCACTTCTTCGCCGGCCGGGCCACGGCCATGGCGCGTTCGCCGGCGCGGGTGCCCTTGTACTTCTCGGCGAAGTCCTTCCACTTCTCGCGCGCCTTGGTCGTGCCCAGCTTGGAAACCGAAGCGCGCGTCTTCTCGAAGGCTTCCGCCGCGGCGAGTTCCTTCGAAAGCGTCTCGTCCTTGCGGATCTCTTCGGCCTTCGCCTTCGCGTCGGCGCCGTGCTTGGCCGCGCCGAACTCCTTGGCGAGCCCGTCGTAGATCAGCACCGACTTTTGCACGTCGCGCGACTTCGTGAAGCGCTCGGCTTGCTGCACCAGCGCACCGACGTGCGCGTCGATCTCGGCCACCAAAGCCGCGGCGCCGGTCTTCTCGGCGTCGGTCGCCTTGTCGTCCGCAGCGAGGGCGGTCAGCGCGGCGTGCGCCTTGCCGAGCTTGCCTTGCTCGATGGACTTGAGTTGCGCCTCGACGCGCCCTTCGGCCGCCGTCGCCGGCGTGAAGGCGAGGAAGTTCGCAGAACGCGGCTTCGCGCCCTTGAGCGCCGCTTCGACCTCAGAGTCGCTCAGTTCGCTGGGCTGTCCCTTCCAGGCCAGCTTCCCGGAAGCGTCGACGAGGTAGGTCCGCGGTCGGTGGGGCACACCGTAGGCGCCGAACGAAGTCGAGCCCGCCGCGACCTTGATGGTCAGGCCGAGTTCGTCGACATACGGAGCGACCAGTTCGGACGTCTCGTCCGAGATGGCGAGGACCACGAGGCCCTTTTCACCGTATTCGGCTTGCAGTTTTTCGAGGTGGGGCCACGCCCCACGGCAGGGGCCTCACCAGGTGGCCCAGAACTCCAACACGACAGCCTGGCCCTTGAGGCTCGCAAGGTCGAAGTCCGCGCCGATGTGGTTGAACCACTCCGTGGCGACGACATTCGGAGCGGGCGCGCCGACTTCGGCCTCGACCGCGGCGGGACGCGCGAACGCGACCAGCGCCGTGGCGCCGAGCAGACTCGTCGTGAGTGCGGGGATTCTCATCTCGATTTCTCCAGAGCAGGATCGGAATGCGGTGCGTCCGTGCGATCGAACACGAGTTCAGCCTACCAAGCTCGCGCGGAAGCTCCCATCTGTGAAGGCCGGCGAGTTCCAGCGTGCGGGCTCAGTCGAGGGGTTCCAGGCGCAACTCGAGCTCGGCGCGGCCGGCTTCGAAGGAGACCGTCGCCCGCGCGGGCTCGCGGCCCGGAGCTTCGGCTTCGACCGCGACCCCCGGCATGAGCGGCGCTTCGTGGAATCGAAAACCGCCCTCGGCGCCGGTCCAGACACGCCACGATTCGAGCTCGATCGGCGGCGTCGCGACGCCGAAGGGCACGAGCGCGTCCGAAGGCGGGCTCAAGCGCACGAGCACGTCCGCGAGCGGGGCGCCGCTCGAGTCGAGAACGCGTCCGACGATCTGTCCGCGCGGCGCGGCGACGAGCAGGTACTCCTCGGCGCGATCGGGCTCGAGGTGCCGGCGACCGCCGAGCAGCACCCAATTCTCGTCGACCAGCTCGAACACGCCGCGCGCCGCTTCGACGTTCATCTGGAAACGGCCGCTCGCGTCGGCGCGCGCCGTGAGCGTCGCGAGGTACGGATGCGAGCGACGCACCTCGGCGCCGCCGAGCTCTTCACCGTCGGCGCGCAGCACGCGGCCGAACACGACCTGCGGTCGGTCGCCGACGACGTCGGGGCGCACCTGTTCGCCGTCGACCGCCGCCGCGTCCACTACCGGTGCGTCGGGGGCCGGTGCGTCGAGCGCCGCTTCCGCCGCTTCCGCTTCGTCGACGCTCCACAGCACCAGGCCGTCCTCCGACGCGTCGTCGCGCACGAGCGCGAAGTAGACGAATCCGAGGACCAGCAAAGCGCCGACGATGAGCTTGCGCAGGGTCGCGGGCATGCCGGCCGACGTTAGCGCGACTTCGGCCGCTGCGCCATCGAGGCCGCGTCCGAGACCCGATCCGAGCTGGAATCAGGCCCGCGGATGGTGCAGCCGGTGCAGCGCGAGCACGTGCTCGTGGTCGAGGTGGGTATAGATCTCGGTCGTGCGGATCGACGCGTGGCCGAGGAGTTCCTGCACCGCGCGCAGGTCTCCGCCGCCTTCGATCATGTGGGTCGCGAACGAGTGGCGCAGCACGTGCGGCGTCACGCGCGAGCGGATTCCGGCGACCAGGGCCGCGTGCTTCACGCGCCGCCACGCGTTCGTGCGGTCGAGTGGCGCGCCCCCGCGCGTGAGGAACACCTCGGCGCGCTGACTCGCGGCCGGCATCGCCGCCCGCGCGCCGAACACCCAGGCGCGAAGGGCCGCGTCGCAGCGTTCGCCGAAGGGCACGATGCGCGTCTTGCCGCCTTTGCCGTGGAGTCGCAGCACGCGCAAGTCGCGACTCCAGTCCTCGATGCGCAGCCCGACCGCTTCGCTAACGCGCGCGCCGCTCGCGTAAAGCACCTCGAGCAGCGCGCGATCGCGCAGGTCGCGCCAGCTTGTTCCCGCGGGCGCCGCGAGCAGCGCCTCCACCTCGTCGACGGTCAGCGCGCCGGGCAGCGCGCGACGCAGGATCGGCGCACTGAGTCGCGCGCAAGGATCGACGCGCAGGCGGCCCTCGCCTACGAGGAAGCGGAGCAGCATGCGAAGTGCGGACAGCGCGCGCGCGACGCTCGCGTCGGCGGCGCCCATCGCGCGCAAGGCGTCCAGATGATCGACCACATCGTCGGCCTGCACCGAGTTCCAGGCGCCGAGCCCGCGCTGGGCGAAGAAGCGCGCCGCGCGTTCGAGGTCGCGACGGTAGGCGGTCAGCGTGTTGCGCGCGGCCCCGGCCTCCACGCGGGCGGCTTCGAGGAACTCGCGCAGTTCGAGCGCCCACGCCGGCGGGAGCGGCGTGCGCGCCGCGGGCCGCGAAGTTTGCTTGCCGGTCACGGGGCGAGCCTCGCGAGTCGGCCGCCGCGCCGCAAGCACCCGTCGCGCGCGGTGACTCCAACCCTCACGTTCGCGGCCGATTGCGCTTGACTAGGGAGGGCGAGTGGCTATCTTCCTCCGCCCTCTCGCAGGCTGTCTCCAAGGGGTTGGCGAGCCGGAGAGGGCCCGGCCGCCGCGTTCCGGCGTGCAGCGCGAGGATTGCAGCAGCGCGAGGATTCCCAGGGATGCCCAACAAGAAGCCCGCCAAGTTCAACGCCAAGGACCTCGAAGAGTTCAAAGCCAGCCTTTCGAAGCTGCGCGCGATGCTCTCGGGCGATCTCTCGCAGTTGCACGAAGAAGCCTTCGGCCAGAACGGCAACCACGACGCCGAGTCGAAGGCCGGGGACACCGCGGACGGCTACTACCAGGAGTTCAACCTGCGCCTGATGGAGCGGGACGAGAACACGATGGCGGAAGTCCTCGAGGCGCTCGAGCGCATCCAGCAAGGCAGCTTCGGCCAGTGCGAGACCTGCGAGAACGCGATCGCGAAGGACCGCCTGCGCGCGGTGCCGTACGCGCGCTTGTGCATCGACTGCCAGCGCCAGGCCGAACGCTGGACCGGCTGAAGTCACGCGCGGAAGTCCCTCGCGCCGCCGCAATTCGTCGCCGCACCATCGCTCGCCGACAGCCCGTCGTCCACGGCCCCTTGAGCTCCTCGAACTCGCATCCGGCGCGCGAAGCTACCGCTGGAGTTCCAGCGCGTTCCCGGCTTGCGCGAGCGCACGCGCGAGAACGGAGCGAACTCGACTTCGCGGCGCGCAGTGGGGACGGCTGGCTGAGTCGAATCGGCCGTGAAGCGTCGCGCGTGAGGTGCAGCGCGTGAGTTCGGCCAAACCTGGCTGGGGCACGCTCCTCGTGCGGCTCTCGGCGGCCGCGGCGCTAGTCGTCGCCGACCTGTGGAGCAAGGCGGCGGTGTTCGCGTGGCTCGCTCCGCGCCCCGAAGGCGTGCTCGAGCGCGACGCGCACGGGCACGAGCGCTACCGCATCTTCGGCGACTGGTTCGCCTTCTACCTCACGACGAACCCGGGCATGGCCTGGGGCTTCGACAAGCTTCCGCCGTGGATGCTCGTCGGCGGCCGCTGCCTCGCGGTGCTGTTCCTGCTGTGGCTGGTCGTGACCACGCCGCGCGAGCGCCGCGCCCTCGCGACCTCGCTGACGCTCATCCTGGCGGGCGCCATCGGCAACCTCTACGACAACCTGTTCCTGCCGCCGCCCGAGGGCCGCAGCTTCGGCGAGGTGCGCGACTTCCTGGACGTGTACTTCGCGAAGTGGGATTGGCACTTCCCGACCTTCAACGTGGCGGACGCCTGCATCACGGTCGGCGCCGTGTTGTTGCTCGCCGCGAGCTTCCTCACCAAGGAAGCGGACGAGTCGGTCGCGACGGGCGAGGCCGCACGCACTTGAGCGCGTTGCCGGTCCGACGGAACAGGGCTAGGTTGAGCGGCCATGGCTAGGCTCGCTGTATCGCTCGCGGGGCTCGAGCTGCGCAACCCCGTGCTGTCCGCCTCCGGCACCTTCGGCCACGGGCTGGAAATGCAGCATTTCGCCCCGCCCGAGCTGCTCGGCGGGCTGGTGAGCAAGACCGTCACGCTCGCCCCGCGGCCGGGCAATCCGCTGCCGCGCATCTGCGAAACCGAAGCGGGCCTGCTGAACTCGATCGGACTCGAGAACCGCGGCATCGACTCCTACCTGCGCGAGATCGCGCCGCAGATGCGCGCCGCGAACTGCCTCGTGGTGACGAACATCGGCGGCGAACGCGTCGAGGACTTCGCCGAGCTCGCGGCGCGGCTCGACGGCGAAGAGGGCATCGATGCGCTCGAGGTCAACCTCTCGTGCCCGAACGTGCAGGGCGGCAAGCTGCCCTTCGCCACCGACGCGCGCATGGCCGAGGCCGTGCTTCGCAAGGTGCGCGCGGCGACGCGCAAGCCGCTGTTCGCGAAGCTCAGCCCCAACGTGTCCGACATCGGCGAGATCGCGCGCGCGGTCGAGGCCGGCGGCGCGGACGCGGTGACGGCGGTCAACACGCTCCTCGGCCTCGCGGTCGACTGGCGCACGGGCAAGCCGGGCATCAACACCGTGATGGGGGGCTACTCGGGCGTGGCGGTGAAACCCGTGGCGCTGCGCTGCGCGTGGCAGTGCGCGAGCGCCGTGTCGATCCCCGTGATCGGCTGCGGCGGCGTCGCGAACGCGAACGACGTGCTCGAGTTCCTCGCCGTCGGTTGCAGCGCGGTGCAGGTGGGAACTTCTTGCTTCAGCGATCCGTCGAACATCGCGCGGCTGCCGGCGGAGCTGTCGCGGCTGCTCGACGACGCCGGTTTCGACGACGTGCGCACGCGTATCGGCGTCCTGCGCGCCGGCGCGGGCGCGGCGGCCTGCACGCCCGTGCTCGCCCGCGAGCACTGATCGAGAACGCCCCGAGCCCCGCTCCATGCGCCTGAACGAGCTGACTCCCGCGCACGTTCGCCGCGCCATCGACGTGTACATCAAGTACGCGTACCCGCCGAGCTGCTCGACCGCGCCGCCGTTCACGTCGGCGCACTGGATCGGTCCGGCGAGCATCGAGGAGCTGCTCGAGAAGCTGCCGCGCGACAGCGCCTGCGAGATCGAGGGCGGACACCGCTACTCGCTGCAGCTCGGCAACCACCGCTATCCGTTCATGAAGTTCGTGCTCGAGGAGTACCTCGTCGCCGAGGAGTACTTCTTCACGGTCGACACGCACGACAACCTCGAAGTGAATCCCGACGCGCCCGACTACCTCGCGTGGCTCGCGCTCAAGGACTACAACCGGGACCTCGGCGCCTCGATCGAAGCGTGTTGGCGCATGTCGGGGCTGCCGACCCTCGACGACCTGCGCGCGCTGTGCGAATCGCTCGCGCCCTCCGAGCGCGAGGACGACAAGGGCGTGCTCGTGCTGCTGGTCGACGACAACCTGACGGTGGCCTTCGGGCTCCGCTCGCTGCTCCGCGCGCGCGGCTACCAGTGCCGCCTCGCGCACACCGGCGAGATGGCGCTGGCGGAGCTCGCGCGCGATCCGCTGCCCGACGTGGTGATCCTCGACTACGAACTGCCCGGCATGGACGGACGCGCCGTGCTGGCGGCGTTGCGCGCCAACCCGCGCACCGCCTCCTTGCCCGTGCTGATGGCCACGGCGTCGAAGATCGAGTTGGTGCGCCTGCCGCAGATCGATGCGGTGTTGCGCAAGCCCTATGCGCGCGAGCCGCTGTTCCGGATGGTGCGCGAGTTAGCGCAAATGCAACGCTCGCGGGGCTGAAAGGCCCGACTTTTTCCGGCCGCGGCGACGGTTCCGGGGCGCCGCGTGGGCTACAAAGGCCCCCCGCCTGCCAGCTCGACGGACCAGCCCGTTCGGACTGCGCCCTTCCCTCGCCGCGCCGCAGAGTTTTGAATGTTCGGCCCTTCGGGAGCGCGCGGCCGCCGCGCCACGGCTGGGGGACCCGACCGATCCCGAAGCATCAAGGACACTCTAGACGCTCATGACGCCGAGCCCGGACTGGGATTCCGTATCCGACAAGCTGACCTTCTTCGGCAACTCGGTCGGCCGCTTCCTCAAGCGCACCTTCGGTTCGCAGAACGAGCGCGTCGTGCGCCAGCTCGAGCCGTTGGTCAAGCAGATCAACGACCTGGAGCCGTGGGCCAAGAGCCTGTCGGGCCCGCAGTTCAAGGAGCAGACCGCGGCCTTCAAGAAGCGCCTGGCGGAGGCTGCCGACGACGAAGCGCGCAAGACGCTGCTCGACGAGCTCCTGCCCAAGGCCTTCGCGCTCGTCCGCGAAGCCTCCGTGCGCACCCTCGGCCTGCGCCACTTCGACGTGCAGCTCGTGGGCGGCATCGTGCTGCACCAAGGCGCCATCTCCGAGATGATGACCGGCGAAGGCAAGACGCTCGTCGCGACGCTGCCGCTGTACCTCAACTGCCTCGCGGGCAAGCCCGTCTACCTGATCACGGTCAACGACTACCTCGCGCGCCGCGACCGCGCGTGGATGGAGCCGATCTTCGAGTACCTGGGCGTCACCAGCGGCGCGATCCAGTCCGGGATGGGCAGCTCCGAGCGCAAGCCGATCTACGCCATGGACATCGTCTATGGCACGAACAACGAGTTCGGCTTCGACTACCTGCGCGACAACATGAAGCAACGCGTGGAGGAGCAGGTGCAGCGCTACCTGACCTACGCGATCATCGACGAAGTCGACTCGGTGCTCATCGACGAAGCGCGCACGCCGCTGATCATCTCGGGCCCGGCCGAGGAGTCGAGCTACAAGTACAAGGTCGCCGACGGCGTTGCGCGCACGCTCGAGCGCGAGAAGCACTTCGAGGTCAAGGAGAAGGAGCGCACCGCGACCTTGCTCGAGGCGGGGATCATCGAGGCCGAGCGGATCGTCGGCGTCGAGTCCTTCTACACGCCGGGCAACGAGGACTGGCCGCACTACATCGAGAACGCGCTGCGCGCGCACAACCTCTACCACCTCGACGACCAGTACGTGGTCGAGCCCGGCGACGACGGCCAGCCGGAGGTCGTGATCGTCGACGAGTTCACCGGCCGCAAGATGTCGGGCCGGCGCTGGTCGGACGGTTTGCACCAGGCGGTGGAGGTCAAGGAAGGCCTCAACCCGCGCCAGGAGAACCAGACCCTCGCGACGATCACGTTCCAGAACTACTTCCGCCTGTTCAAGAAGCTGGCGGGCATGACGGGCACGGCGCTGACCGAGGCCAACGAGTTCTGGAAGATCTACCAGCTGCGCGTGGTGTCGATCCCGACCAACCTGCCGATCGCGCGCAAGGACAACCAGGACGTCGTGTACCGCACGGCGCCCGAGAAGTGGAAGGCCATCGCGACCGAGATCGAAGAGGTCCACAAGAAGGGCCAGCCGGTGCTCGTGGGCACGACCTCGGTCGAGAAGAGCGAACACCTCTCGAAGATCCTCGGGCAGCGCGGCGTGCGGCACGAAGTGCTGAACGCGAAGAACCACGAGCGCGAGGCGTCGATCGTCGCGCACGCCGGCGAGATGGGCGCGGTCACGGTCGCGACGAACATGGCCGGCCGCGGCACGGACATCAAACTCGGCGGCAACTTCGAGTGGCGCCTCAAGACGGCGCTCGAGGCCGAAGGCCTCGTCGAAGGCGACCTCGAGAAGCTCGCGGAGATCGACGTCGTGCGCCAGCGCGTGCGCGCGGAGTGCGACCGCGACCAGGCCGAGGTGCTCGGACTCGGCGGCCTGTACGTGCTCGGCACGGAGCGCCACGAATCGCGGCGCATCGACAACCAGCTCCGCGGCCGTTCGGGCCGCCAGGGCGACGTGGGTTTCTCGCGCTTCTTCCTGTCGCTCGAAGACGACCTGATGCGGCGCTTCTATCGCGACT
>CALFYL010000178.1 GCA_937952135.1 uncultured Planctomycetia bacterium | reverse complement strand
CGCCGACTCGACTCCGAAGCTGCGCCGAGCTGACTCCGAGAGGAGGTCGCGTCGAAGTCGCGTCGAGCTCGTGTCGATGCGCGCGAGGGGCAGGCAAAACACAAGGCGACTCGTCCCTCGGGTTTGTCACCCGCGGTGCGAGCCGCCCTTTGATGTCGTAAGCACGCCGCACGCAAACACGTGCGACGGGCGCAATTGATAGCGCATCGCTCGCGCCGATGCAAAGGACTTTGGACCGGAGCCGCGCGAGCTGGGAGGCGAGTTCCGAGCGTGTGCGGTGACGCGATCGACGGTGCACGCGGCGGTGCACGCGATGGTGCGTCCGGCGCTGCACCCGACGGAGCGATCGAACACGCCGTAGGCAACGCTCTCGGTCGTGCACTCGGGCGCGCCGCGTTACCGCTGCTCCGTGCGCGAGTCCGCCGTCGCTCCCGCGCTCGGGCGCGGCGCGGACAGCGAGCGCTCGACGGCGCGTTCGAGCGCGGCGATGCAGCGCATGCGCTCGAGCGCGCGGAGCACGCGCTCGCCGCGGGCGGTCTCTTCGAAGGCCAGCTTGCGCGTCGCACCTCGGCACGCTTCAAGCACGCCCGCCGCGGCGCCGAGGTCTTCGACGGCCACGAAGCTGAGCGCCCATTCGTCGAAGGCGCGGATGCGCACGAACACGTCGGGCGAGTGCTCCGCGGTCCACGCGAACAGGCGTCGCGCGGCTTCGAAGTCGCGCCGCGCGGCGTGGGTCTTCGCGGCCCACAACGCCGCTTCGTCGCGCCAGCGTCGCGCCCCGCCCTCGGTGCTCGCCGCACGCAGGTAGGCGGCGAGCGCTTCGCTCCAGCGCTCCGAGCGGCGCTCGAGCTGCCCGAGCTCGAACCAAGCTCGACAGCGCCACTCGGCCGGAGTTTCGAGCCGCCCCAGTCGCGCGTACTCGCGCCGCGCCGCCGGCTCGTCGCCGAGCGCGAGCCACGCCTCGGCCGCGCGAAAGCGGGCCTCGCAGCCGAGCTCGAGGTCGCCGGGGTGTTCGCCGCCCAGCGCCGACAGGCTCGCCGCCGCCTCGCGCCGCAATTCGACGCGTCTCGCCCCGCTCGCGCGCCGCGCCGCGCGCAGCATCCCGAGCGCGCGCTCGAACTTCCGCCCGGCCTCCTCGCACGGCCGCGAACGCGCCTCGCCGCCCGCCACGGCGCTCGCGCAACCCGCGCACTCGCTTCGCTGCGCCGCCGCGAAACCGCGCCCCACCTCCGGCCCCGAGCGCGCGGCCTCGCGGTCGGGCTGCTGCGACCCGCCGACCAGGACGAGGGGAGCGGCGAGGACGGCGCCCGGCGCCACCCACCCGCCCAGTCCGCCGCGAGCGGTGCGCTTTCGCGCGCGCGTCACGCCCCACCTCGCGGCCCGCGGGCCTCTTGCTCGAGTCGCAGGCGCAGTTCGCGCGCCAACCTTCGCCGCGCCCGGTACAGACGACATTTCCGCGCCGAATCGAGCACCCCGGCCCGCGGCTCGCCGGACCCGGCGGCGGCCTCACTCGTGGCCTCGCTCGTGGCCCCGAGACCGGCGCCCGCGCCGCCCGGCGCTTCGAGAGCGAGCTCGACCGCCGGCGCCAGAGCTAGCTCGCGTTCCCCGTAGTGTTCCAGCAAGAGCCGCGCGTCGGCAGGTCGCAGGGTGCGCAGCGCCGCGTGCAGGTGCTCGAGCGCGTCGCACGTCGTCACGCAGCACCCGCCGATCCACAGCAGCGTGTCGTCGCCGCGCTCCCCCGTCGGTCGCGCGTCGAAGACGCACTCCTCCAGGTCGAGTCCCGTGTCCTCGGCCACGAACCGGCCGGAGCGCGCACGCCGCCGGTCGCGCAACGTGTTCGCCGCGATCGACACCGCCCAACTCGCCAGCCGTTCCGGCCGCGTCAGTCCGCCGCGATAGCGCGCCGCGCGCAGCAGCGTGTCTTGCACCACGTCGTCGACATCGCTCTGGTCGCGGCAACGCCGCCCGAGCCACCCGCGCACCACCGGTTCGACTTCGCTCAGCCCGCTCCACGGGTCGATCGTCGCGCTGCCTGCTTCCACGGACCGCCTCCTCCACGCTCGCCGCAGGCCGGCGCCGAGGGTGGACCGTCCACCTCGGTTCGACCGGCGTGCGCAGCGGACCGCGCGCACCGGCTCGAGTCGCGCGTGGGGAGAAATTGGGCGCCGCGCCAGCGCCCTGCATCGGCGCCGCGGATGGGGAACAGCTCCGCTCGTCTTGGCCGCGCCGCTCGAACGCTCCCCGCTCGCACCCGCTCGCAGGTCGCGGGGCGCGCGCCACGAAGCACCGCGAGCGGCCGTCCTCCCCAAGGAGAACCGCCGCTCGCGCGTGGCTGTCGCCGAACTCCGTCGCGGGGCCAAGTCCGCGCGGGCTCGGGCGCAAAACCCGAAGTTCAGCGCCGCTGGTTGCGCGCTTCCTGGGCCCAGTTCGACCCGGGGTACATCGAGATCACCGTGCCGTACATCTTGCGCGCGTTGGGCTTCTGGTCCTCGCCCATCAGGTCGAAGCAGCGGCCGGCGAAGTACATCGCGCGCGGCACGTAACGCGACTGGTCCTTGTAGACGACCGTCACCCGCAAGTACGCGAAGGTCGCGTCCTTCAAGGTCTTCAGCGCGTCCGGCGCGCCGCTCTTCAGTTTCTCGACGCCTTGCTGGAACAGGCAGTCGCCCAGGCCCGTGTAGGCGCCCGCGAGCGTCGCCGCGTCGGCCTTGGGATCCTTGACGACGGCTTCGTAGAGCTTGAGCGCCTTGTCGAAGTTCTTGCTCTCGCCCTCGATGTAGGTCTCGGCTTCCGCGACGCGCGCGCGGTTGCGCACGATCGGATAAGCAGAGCCCGCCTGGGACGCGATCTCGATCAAGCGGTCGCGCCGAGCCTGGCCGCGCAGCGAGGTGGTGACCTGCACTTCGAGCAGCGCCGCCTCGAGCTTGAAGGCTTCGTGCAAGCCCTTCGAGGCGACGAGCTCCTTCAGCGCGACCGCGGTGGCGGCAGCCTCGTCGTTCTTGCCCAGATCGCGCAGCGCTTCGGCCTTCGCGATGTACGCGAACGGCACGTGGCGCGAATCGGCGATGCGCGAGATGAGCTTGTCGGCGACCGTCACGACGCGCGCGAGCGAGTCCTTGCTCGCGATCGACTGGTTGACCTCGATCGCGCGGCGCAGCGCGTAGGCCGGGGCCCACTCCTGCTTGTCCCGGCGGTTCTCGCCGTTGAGCACGCCCTCGGCGAACTGGTCGAACATGTCGGCCGCCGACTCGAGGTTGTTGTCGCCGACGTCCGCTTCGGCCGAGTCGATCGCGCTGGGAACCTTGGTGAACTCGATGCGGAGCACCCCCTCGGGCGCCTGCACTTGCTCGCCGGACTTCGCCTTGGACCGGTACGTCACGCCTTGCAGCGTGTCGCGCAGGACGTCGCACTCGATCGTCGAACCGTTGGTGAGGAACAGGCGGTCCGCGCGGGCGACGGCGCCCAGGGCGGCCGCGGCGAGGAGCGCCAGCGCGGCCGGTCGAAGGGATAGGAAGGTCATGGATCGGCGGTGGAGGTCGGTGGGGTCGACGAGCTTTGGAAACGCTGTACCCCGTTGCGGGGGGAGGAGCTACCCCGGGAGTACAACCCGCGCAGTGCGCCCGGGCCGGCGTTCGAAGGGGCGGAGAGGATACGCGGCCCGGCGTCGCGAGGGCAATTGCGCGTTGCTCCGGCGCGGAGCGGGCCCTGGACGGGCGCGGCGCCGGCCCCAGGGGCTCGCCCGCGCTGGTCAGGCGGGTTCGGTCGCGGGCCCGCAGGCCGGTTCGGCGGGCGCGTCGCCGAGCGCGGCGGAGCGGCGGACGGCGATCATTTCGGCAACCACGGACACGGCGATCTCCTCGTGGGTGCGGGCGCCGATCGGCAGGCCCATGGGCGTGCGGCAGCGCTCGAGGAAGGCCGCGTCGACGCCGCGAGCCGTCAGTTGCTCGAAGAGCTGAACGCGTTTGGCGCGGCTGCCGATCATGCCGAGGTAGCGCGGACTCGCGCCCGCGCGCCACAGCGCCTCGAGCACTTCGCCGTCCTTGTCGTGCCCGCGCGTGCAGGCGATCACGAATTTGTCGCCCGCCGGCAACGCGCGCCGCGCGAGCTCGTCGAACTCGGCGCACAGCGTCTCGTCGGCGTCAGGGTGGCGCGCCGGGCTTGCGAACTCCTCGCGGTCGTCGCACACCGTCACGTGGAAGCCCGCCATGTGCGCGATCTTCGCAATGGCGCCCGAGACGTGCCCCCCGCCGAACAGCCACAGGCGCGGCACGACGATCGGCTCGACGAAGATCTCGAGCTGGCCGCCGCAGAGCAGCCCGCTGTCGGGATAGTCGCGTTCGTTGAGCGCGAAGGCGAGCGTGCGCGAGCGTTCGTCCTTCATCGAGCTCAGCGCGGCCTCGAGCACCTCGGCTTCGAGACAGCCGCCCCCCACCGTGCCGACGAAGCTCCCGTCGCGGCGCACGAGCATCTTCATCGTCGTCTTGCCCGGCGTGGAGCCCTGGGTCTTGACGATCGTGCACAGCGCGCACGGCTCGCCCGCGTGCTGCAAACGGACGATTTCTCCGTAGACGTCGGTCATTCGAGCCGTTCGCGGATCACTCGAGCAAGTACAGGCGCGGGTCGAGCGCCACGAGGTCGAGCGGCTCGCCGTCGGCGACCTTGCGGCACCAGTCCATCGCCACCTCCTCGACCCAGCGCCGGTCGATGCGCGGGCGCGGGCCGATGTCGAAGCTGCGCTGGAAGTACATGAGCGCCTTGATCGGGTCCTTGCGGTGCACGAGCTCGAGCATGCCGAGGTTCTGGTTCGCGTCGCCCCAGCCCTCGGCGACGGCCTCGCGCTCCTCCGCGCTGAGGCTCTCGTCGTTCGCCTGCCGCTCGCCTTCCTCCACGCAGTGCAGCAAGAGGCGCTCGGCTTCGGCGGCTCGCGACGGGTAGTGGTAGACGAGCATGAGCGCGTAGCTGTTCACCCAGCGCACGTTGTCGGGCGCGAGGTCCGCGCAGGCCTTGTAGGCCTCGCAACAGGCCGCGACGACGGCGCGACCCTGCGTCTCGAGCTCCGCGGCGCGCGCTTCGAGCTCCGCGCGCTTCCCCGCATCGCTCTCCCGCGCCGCCTGCGCGCGCAGCTCGCGCGAGTGCAGGAGCATCGGCACGCCCGTGTCGCGGTGGAAGAAGCCGCAGTTGTTCGCGATCTCGGCGTCCTGCGGGCGGAACGCGCGCAGCTTGGCGTAGAGCCGCGCGGCCTTGCCGTTCGCGAGGTAATCGAACTCGCCCTTCGAGGCGCGGTAAGCGCGGTCGGCGAGGTACATGAGCCCGGTGAAGCCCGACGCGACGCGGCCTTCGATCTGCCACTCGATGCCGCCGGGGAACACGTCCTCGGTGGCGAGGAAGGCCTGCTCGGCGCCTTCGTCGTCGCCCGCGTTGAAGCGCGACCAGCCGACGCCGGCGCGGCAGATGACTTCGAAGCCCTTGCAGCTCGATTCGTAGCTGGGGTTTGCCGCGCGGCAGGCGACGAAGAGCTCCTCGGCGCGCACGAAGCGCTCGACGGCGTCGCGGTTCGCGGCGAGGTCGTTCACCGCCAGCTCGAACAGCTCCGCGCCCTCGAACCACGCCGCGAGCGCGGCTTGCGGCATCTCGGCGCGCATCGAGGCGTAGAACGAGACGACGGATTCGGGGCCCTCGACGGAGCGCAGGAGATCGGCGAAGCGCTTGTGCGCCGCTTCGTCGTCGGGCGTCGCGCGCACGAGCTGCCCGAGCACCTCCGCGGCGGCGTCGTTGCGCTGCTCCCACAGGAACAGGTTCGCGAGCTGGTTCAGCGCCCACACATCGGCGGGATCCCGCGCGAGCCGCGTAAGGAGGCGCTCTTCGGCGTCGGTTTGGAGCTCCGAAGCGTTCTCGGCCGCCGCCTGCTTCGCCTGGATGTAGCGGTCGAAGGCGATCTCGATGAGCACCCGTTCCTGGGCCGGGGTCGGCGTCGCGACTCCGCTCTCGGCGCGCGCGGCGAGCTCGACCGCTTCGTCGACGCGCAGCAGCATGCGCGCGGCGTGGGCGGCGTCGAAGTCGAGCGCCGCGTCGTAGCGCAGCGCCTGCGCCGTCTGGATCGCGATGAGCGCGTCCTCGTAATAGAACTGCGGCTGCGTGTCGTTCTGCGCGGCCGCCAGGCAGGCCTGCGCGCGCAGCACCCACGCTTCGCGCTCGTCCGGCCGCGCGTGGTGAACGAGGTCGAGCTCGGCGAGCGCCTCGCGCGGCTTGCCTTCCGCGATCAGCGCGCGCGCGGGCTCGAGCGAAATGCTCGCGGCGGCTTGGGAGGAGCTCGCCGCGGGTTCCGTGGGGCTGGCGCAGGAGCTGAGCGAAACGGCGAGGACGAGCGTGAGTTGGTGGCGCATGTCGCTGCGAAAGCTACTGGCGAGCGAGGGCGGGCGCTAGTTCAGCGCCCCGCGGGCGTCACTTGCGCGCGCGGCGCGAGGCGCGCACGTCGATTCGCTGGGCCCGTTCACTGCGCCGCGCGACTCGCCCACTCCGTCTCCGAGTCGCGCGCGTGGTCGTTCGGCTCGGAGTCGTTCCACGCCGCATAGAAGGCGCGCACCTTCGCGGCGCGCGCGTCGACGCGTCGCTGCGCAACCCCGCCTTCGTCGCGCTCGAGGCGCTCGACCGACCCGTAGGCGTCGACGAGCACTTTCTCCGCCTCGCTCCAGCGCGCCGAAACCTGCAGAGCGAACACGTACGCGTCGACCGCGAGCTCGCAACTCGGCGTCGCGAGCCCCACGTCGACCGCGCTCTCGTAATTGCCCGCCAGGATCGGCAGCGCTTCCTCGGTGCGGCCCGCCTCGGTGAGCAAACGGCCGTGGTAGGCGCGAATCGAGAGCACTTCGGGGTGCGCGCCCGAGTGGGCGCTCACCAACGCTTGCACGGCGCGCTCCGCAAGCTCGCACGCTCGCGCGCGATCGCCGCGGGCCCGCGCGCACTGCGCGAGCCACTCGTACGCGCGGCCGAGCTCGGGATGCGGCTCGCCGTACGCCTTGCGGCGCAACTCGAGCGCTTCCGCGAACAGCGGCTCCGCCTGTTCGCGCTGGCCTTGGGCGAAGCGCGCCGAGCCGAGATTGATCATGCACGTCGCGACGTCTGGGTGCCCGTCGCCGTTGATGCGCTTGGCCAGCGGCAGCGCGCGCTCGAGCAGCTCGATGGCGCTGCCCGCTTGCCCCAGCGCGCGACGGCTCGCCGCGAGGTTGATCATCAGCCGCACCAGGTCGGGGGTGTTCTCGCCGAGATCGGTGGCGATCTGGAAGGCCTCCTCGAAGCACTCGTTCGCGCGCTTCGCATCGCCCACGGCGCGCAGCACGACGCCGAAGTTCGACAACTGGATCGCGAGGTTGCGCGGGTCGGACTCGCGTTGTTCGCGGCACGCGGCCAGGATGCGCTCGTAGGACTCGATCGCGCGCTCGTACTCGCCGAGCTGCGTCCACGCCGCGGCGAGGTTCGGCTCGACGATGCGTTCGCGTGCGCCTTCGACGCCCGAGCGCTCGTAGGCGTCGGCGGCCTGCGTCAGCGCCTCGACGGCCTCCTCGAGCCGCGATTGAAGGAACAGCGCGATGCCGAGGTTGTTGCAGGCCTCGCCGATCGACTCCGCCGCGATGTCGCCGTGGCTCAGGGCGATCTCGAGCGCTCGGCGGTGGATCGCCTCGGCGCGCGCCAAGTCGCCGAGCTGGCGGTAGACCTCGCCGATGACCGAGAACAGCGCGAACTTCGTCGGGTCGTCGAGTTCGTCGCCCTTCAACTCGTGTTCGTCGCCCTCCAACTCGTGCTCGTCGCCAGCGCGCCCGCGCTCGCCGCCCTCCGCGTCCAGCCGCGCGATCGTGCGATCGAGGATCGCGCGCACCAGCGTCGTGTCTCGGCCTTGCGCGACGTCGGGCCCCACGCCCTTCAACATCTCTCCGAGGAAATCCGCGACACGAGCCCGGTAGCGCGCTTCGTTCTCGGCCACCTGCGCGCTCTCCACCGCCGCCGCGCGCGCCGCTTCCGCCTCGCGCCGCCGCTCCTCCGCGTTCGCCGCCGCGAGTTCCGCCTCCGCGCGCAACCGCGCTTGTTCGCGCTCGGCGCCGCGCGCGCGCTCGCGCTCCTCGGCCGCCAGCTCGCCTTCGCGCCGCGCCTCGATCAAGCCGTAGGTCGCCACGGCGAGGCCGACCGCGAGCGCGCCGATCACGAGCGCCGTGGACGCGACCAGCAGCCGGTTGCGCGCGACGAACTTGCGGGCGCGGTAGAGCGCCGTCGGCGGCGTCGCGAGCACGGGCTTCTGCTCGAGGTAGCGCTGCAGGTCCTCCGCCAGCGCGAGCGCGCTCGCGTAGCGCCGGTTGCGGTCCTTCTCCAGCGCCTTCATCGCGATCCAGTCGAGTTCGCGGCGCAAGGTGCGCGCGAGTTCGCGCGGATCGGTGCGGCGGTTCGTCGCGACTTGCGCGGCGTTCTCCGGCGTCGCGACGAGCCGCGTGCTCGGCCGCGGCGGATCGACTTCGCGGATCGTCCGCAGCATCTCTCCGTAGTCGTCCAGCGCCGACGACGCGAGGTCGAAGGGCCGCTGTCCGCTGAGCAACTCGTAGAGCACCACGCCCAGCGAGTACACGTCCGCCCGCGCGTCGAGCTCCACGCTCGGCCCCGAGGCTTGCTCGGGCGCCATGTAATCGGGCGTGCCGAGGATCTGGCGCTGCTCGGTGAGCGCCGTCTGCTCGCCGAGCCGCGCCGCCGTCGCCTTCGCGATGCCGAAGTCGATCACCTTGGGCTGCGGCCCCTGCGGACCGTCGGCGACGAGCACGTTCGAAGGCTTGATGTCGCGGTGGATCACGCCGCGCTCGTGCGCGTGATGCACCGCGCGGCAAACCTCGGCGACGAGTTGCACGCGCGCGCGCGTCGAGAGCTGCCGCGTGTCGCAGTACTCGTTGATCGGTGCGCCCGAGACGAGCTCCATCACGAAGTACGGCCGGCCCGACACCGTCGCGCCGGCGTCGTACACCGCCGCGATGCCCGGATGGCTCATCATGGCGAGCGCCTGGCGTTCCGCTTCGAAGCGCGCGATGACCTGGCGCGTGTCCATGCCGAACTTGAGGATCTTCAGCGCGACCAGGCGCCGCAGCGCGCCGGTCTGCTCGGCCTTCCACACCACGCCGAAGCCGCCTTCGCCGAGCGCTTCGATCAAGCGGTAATTTCCGATTTCGACGCCGGGCTGCTCGTGAAACGCGAAGAAGCTCGCGAGCGCATCGGAATTCGACGTCGTGTCGGTCATGGCGGCTCGCGCGGATGCGAGCGGCCAGCATCGTAGCGCTGCGCTGAGAACACGCTCGCGCTCCTGCTCCACCCTTCGGGGCGGCGGCGCGGACCCGTTAGGATCGCGCGCGCCATGCGCCCCGCCCTCGTCCTGCTGTTCGCGTTGATCGCCGCCTGTTCCTCGACTTCCAGCGCGAAGAAGTCCGCGCCGGGCTCGTCGCCAGGGTCGACGCCGACTCCCGCGGCGGAATCGAGTTCGACCTCCGCGGGGCCGCGCGTGCTCGTCGTCACGGCTCACCCGGACGACGAAATCGCCTTCGCCGGGCTGCTGTACAAGGTCTCGTCGCACCTCGGCGGCACGTGCGACCTCGTGGTCGTGACGAACGGCGAGGCGGGCTTCAAGTACGCGACCTTGGCGGAGTCGCTGTACGGCGCGGAGCTCACCGACGAACGAGTCGGGCGCGCGCGGTTGCCCGAGATCCGCAAGCGCGAGTTGATGGAAAGCGCGGGCTACCTCGGCATCCACGGCGTGCGTTTCCTGGACGAGCAGGACCACCGCTACACGACCGACATCGAGGAAGTGCTCGGGCCGAACGCGAAGGTCTGGGACCTCGCCCGCGTGCGGCGCGAGCTCGACGCGGTGCTCGACCAGGGCCGCTACGACTTCGTGCTCGGGCTGCGGCCGCGCGACGAATCGCACGCGCACCACAAGGCGGCGACGGCGCTCGCCGCGGAGGCGGTGCTGCACCAACCCGAGGAGCGCCGGCCCGTGATGATGGTCGTGCAAGTCGTCGAGCACGTGAAGGCCTCGCCGCTGCAGTTCGCGGCGAACGACGGCGGACTCGTGGTCGGGCCGTTCGTGTTCGACCGCACGCAGAAATTCGGGCACCAGGGCAAGCTCGACTACCGCGTGGTGACGAACTGGGCGATCGCGGCGCACAAGACCCAGGGCACGATGCAACTGTTCGTGAACCGCGGCGAGCGCGAGGAGTACTTCCTGTTCGGCGAGCAGCGGCTCGAGGGCGCGCGCAAGGCGGCGGAGTTGTTCGAGCGCCTGCGCGAGCCGCAGTTCGAGAGCAAGCAGTACGACGAGCGCGCGGAAAGCGGTGCGGCGCGGCGCTGACGCGCCAGCCCGAGGGCCGGCGCGCGCAAATGGAGAGTGGGCGCGAGATCGAGCTCGATTCAGGACCAGCTTCAGGGCGCCGTCGCTCGCTCGAGGCGCTGCGCGGCTTCGAAGTGTTTTGGATCGCAGGCGGCGGCGCGATCCTCGCCGCGTGGCGCGGCTTCACCTTCTGGGACCTGATCGTCCCTTCGTTCCTGCCCGTCGTCGGCGTCGCACTGCCGCTCTAGTTCCGCAAGCGGCGCGCAGAAGGCGCGAGCCGCGGCGAACTCGTGCGCCGCACGCTTCGACGCGGGCTCGGACCCCTCGAGCTCGCGTGAAGGCTCGCGACCCTGCTCGCGCTTCGCACGACTTGGCGCGGACAGCTCGCCTGGGCGCTCGCGCTGCTCGACGCCGCGTGGGGCCTCGTGTTCCCGCTCGACAAGAACCTGTGGACGAGTTCGTTCACGGTCTGGCGCGCGGGTTGGAGCGCGCTGCCGCTCGCGATCCTCTACCTCGTCCTCGCCGGGGCGGGTTCGCGCCGCGGCGCCGTGTTCGCCGAGGTCCTCGGGGCCCATGCGATTCCGATCCACGCGCTGCACCGCAAGCGCTGCTTCTTGCGCGTCCGAACCGTCGCGAGAGTAGCCGCGGCGCGCGTCCGACGGCATTCTCTTCGCCCGCTCGCGAACGAGAGACTCCATGACGACCGACATGACTCCCCCCGCGCCGCTCGAGAAGGGCTCGTTCTTCGCGCAACTGCGCGCGACGCTGTCGGGCGCGGAGTTCGACTACACGAGCGGCTCGCTCACGCGCGCCGTGTGGTTGCTCGCCATTCCGATGGTGCTCGAGATGGTGATGGAGTCGACCTTCGCCATCGTCGACGTCTACTTCGTCGCGCAGCTCGGGCAGGAAGCGGTCGCGGCGGTCGGGCTCACCGAAGCGATGCTCACGATCGTGTACGCGCTCGGCATCGGCTTCGCGGTCGCGGCCACGGCGCTGGTGGCGCGGCGCATCGGCGAGAAGAACAAGGACGGCGCGGTGCGGGCGGCGACGAGCGCGCTCGCGCTGGGCGCGGGCTTCGGTGTCGCGATCGGGATCCCGTGCGCGTGGTTCGCGGAGGAACTGCTCGGGCTGATGGACGCGAGCGAGCGCGTGATCGAGACCGGGGCCGGTTACACGCGCTGGATTCTCGGGCTCAACGTCGTGGTGATGCTGATCCACCTCGGCAACGGCGTGTTGCGCGGGGCGGGCGACGCGGCGCTCGCGATGCGCACGCTGGCGATCGCCAACGGCATCAACATCGTGCTCGATCCGTGCCTGATCTTCGGCTGGGGGCCGTTCCCCGAGCTCGGACTGACCGGCGCGGGGGTTGCGACCGTCATCGGCCGCGGCGTCGGCGTCGGCTACCAGGTTTGGGTGCTGCGGCGCGGAACGGGCCGGCTCGCGCTGCGCGGCCCGGCCTTCCGCATCGAGCCCGCGATCCTCCGCGAGATCCTGCGCCTCTCGGCCGGCACCGTCGGACAGTTCCTGATCGCCACGTCGTCGTGGGTGTTCCTCATGCGCATCGTCGCGCCCTTCGGCGAAGCGGCGCTCGCGGGCTACACGATCGCGATCCGCATCGTCGTGTTCGCGTTCATGCCGGCCTGGGGTCTCAGCAACGCCGCCGCGACGCTCGTCGGTCAGAACCTCGGCGCGAAACGCCCCGATCGAGCCGAGCGCGCGGTGTGGCTCACCGGCCTGTACACGATGGGCTTCCTCGCGATCGTGACGGTGCTCTTCCTCGCGTTCGCGCCGCAGCTCGTTGCGATCTTCACCGTCGAAGCCGAAGTCGCGCTCATCGGCGTGAGCGCGCTGCGCATCCTGAGCTACGGCTACATCTTCTACGCCTGGGGCATGGCGACCGTGCAGGGCTTCAACGGCGCGGGAGACACGCGCACGCCGACCTGGATCCACTTCGTCGCCTTCTGGATGGTCGAGATCCCGCTCGCGTGGACCCTCGCGCGCCCGCTCGAGATGGGTCCGCCGGGCGTGTTCTGGGCCGTGTGCCTCTCCGAGTCGCTGCTCGCGGTCATCGCGGTCGCGATGTTCCGCCGCGGGAGCTGGAAGACCACGCAGGTGGCGGCCGACGTCGTCACGCACTGAGTCCCGGAGCGCACGACGCTGATCCACAGCCGAGTCGGGAGCCCCGCCCGCCCCTCCGTGTGCGACAAGACCTAGCTCGGCATCGGAGAGCTGACGCAGCTCCTCACGCGACACGAAAGCGCGCCCGCGAGCACCGAGGGGCTCGCGGGCGCGCGCAGAACTTGCACCGTTGCCGCGAGATCAGGTCCCGATCACGCCGCCGTCGAGCCTGCGGATCACGACCGTCGCCGGGCGCGGGCGGCCGCCGAAGGGCCACGAGCTCACCGCGGTCGGGTTCGTCACCGACGGCGCGCCGAACAGCCCGTTCCAGTAGGTCGTCGACTCGCCGGGGTGCTGGATGTTGACGAACATCGTGCGCTGGTCGGGCGTGGCGACGACGCCGGTGACCTCGCAGCCGCGCGGGCCGACGAGGAAGCGCTTGAGTTCGCCCGTGTCGCCGTCGGCGACGAGCATCTGGTTGTTGCCGATGTTGTCGTAGCCGCGGTCGGCGCGGTTCTGCGACGAGTTCGAGATGTCGGTCTGGATCCAGATGCGGCCGTCGCGGTCGGCCCAGATGCCGTCGGGAGAGCCGAAGACCGACTGGGTCGCGGGCACGCTCGGGTCGTACTGGCTGTCGCCCGCGAGCAGGAAGACGCTCCACGAGAACAGCTTGCGCGTGTGGTCGCCGAAGGGCTCGCGCAGCTTGACGATGTGGCCGTACGGATTGGGATCGCGGTTCGAATTGACCGCCGAGTTGTTGCCCGAGCCGTTCGTGAGCGTGACGAGGATGTCCTTCGTCTGCGGGTTCTCCGCGACCCATTCGGGGCGGTGCAAACGCGTCGCGCCGAGGGCGTCCGAGGCCTGGCGCGTGCGGATCAACACGTCGGCCTGGTCGAGCCAGCCGTTCGCCGCCGTCAGCGGCCCGAAACCGAACGACAGCGGCAGCCACTCGCCGCTTCCGTCGCCGTTGAACTTCGCCACGAACAGGATCCCGTCGTCGAGCGGGCTCTTGCCCTGCGCGATCGCGGCCTGCCACGGCTGGCGGCTCACGAATTTGTAGAGGTACTCGCCGTTCTCGTCGTCGCCGCTGTAGACCACCGCGCGGCCGCGCGACACGGTCACCGTCGCGCCCTCGTGCTTGAAACGGCCCAGCGCCGAGCGCTTCACCGGCGTCGAGTTCGGGTTGAAGGGATCGATCTCGACGCACCAGCCGAAGTGGTTGGCCTCGTTGCGGTTCGTCTCGAGATCGAAGCGCGGATTCGCGACGTGCCAGCGGTAGCCGAAGCCGGTGCGCGTCAGTCCGTAGCGTGCTTCGAGCGCCGTCGCCGTCCACGTCGTCGACTCCGTGCCGAAGTAGCCGTTCCAGTTCTCCTCGCACGCGAGGTAGGTGCCCCAGGGCGTGAAACCGTGCCCGCAGTTGTTGAGCGTTCCGAGCGGAACCGGCGTGAGCGCCGACTGCAGCAGCGGATGCGACGCACTCACCGGCCCGCCGAAGGCCATCGGCGTCGTGCCGGTGATGCGGCGGTTGTAGCTCGAGTCGACGACGTGCGACCACGCGCCACTCGGGCTCTTGACGATCTCCGCGACCGTCACTCCGTGGCCCGCCAGCGCCTTGGCGACCTTCTCCGCGCCCGCCGCATCCGGCGTGATCGCCGAACCTTGCGCCGCGCTGTAGATCTGGTTCGCGTCGGTGTACTCGTGGTTCATCACGAACAGGCCGCGCGCGCTCGCCTGCGGGCCGTTCGAGAGCGGGAAGTAGTGCAGTCCATCGTGGTTGAAGCCGACTTGACCTTCCTGGTCGGCGGCGCTGTTCGACGCGTCTTCCTGGAACGCGGCGACGCTCGAGAACAGCGGCGTGCCCCAGGGCAGCAGCACGTCCCACGTGTAGCCGGCCGGAACTTGGATCGAGTCGTCCGTGCTCGGCGCGACTTCCGCGAAACCGAGCAAGCGGCTGCTTCCGCGCGCGACCGGACTCGCGCCCGCGCGCCGCGAGAGCAGCGAGCCGCCGAGGAACTGCGCGGCCGCGGCGCCGAGCGCTCCGCCGAGCAGCGTGCGGCGGTGAACGCCCTGCTCGACCAGGTCGCTGAGCCAGGGCTGGGTGGAGGGGTTGGAACCGTTCGGGTTCTCGTCGTGGAGGTCGATCTCTGCCGTCATGGTCCGTCCTGAGCTGGCGCGCAGCGGCGCCGCTTCGATGCGTCGAGGGGACGCGCGCGGCCCCGCGCCGCACGCTCGAGAGGGCAGAGAAACGCGCGTGGGCAAAGGCGAGCCGCGGCGCGCGATCAATCCAAGGTCAAGCGCGGCCGATCCGAAAAGAGGCCTGCGAGGCGCGGCGAGCGGCGACGAACGGTTACGCGCGCGCCGACGCTTCCTACAATCTTCGCGAGTCGGTCAGGCCCGGACGGGGCCGCTGCCGATACGGAAAAACATGCCCGAGACCCAAGCCAAGGTGCGCTTCGCCCACTTCCGGTTCGATCCGAGCCGGGACTTGCTCGGGGAGGGTCCGCTGTCCGAGGTCTACCGGGCGGAGGACGACAAGCTCAAGCGCACGGTCGCGTTGAAGATCCTTCGCGCGCACGTCGATCTCGACCCCGAGGCGGACGAGCGTTTCGAGCGCGAGGCGCGCCACACGTCGAACCTCGTCCACCCGAACATCGCGACGATCTACGAGTACGGCGAGGACTCCGGCCGGCGCTTCATCGCGATGGAGTACCTGCAGGGCCGCACGCTCGACAAGATCATCAAGGACGGCCAGCTCGGGATCGAAGAGGCCTTGCGCATCTCGGTGCAGCTCACGAGCGCGCTCGCGCTGGTCCACAAGAACGGCCTGATCCACCGCGACCTCAAGCCGGCCAACGTGATGGTGCTGCACGACGGCACGGTCAAGCTGCTCGACTTCGGCATCGCGCGCGCGAACGGCGAGTCGACCATCACGCAGCACGGCATGCTGGTCGGCACGGTGCTCTACATGAGCCCCGAGCAGGTCCGCGGCGACGAGCTCGACGCGCGCAGCGACATCTTCTCGCTCGGCGCGATGCTCTACCACGCCCTCAGCGCGCAGTTGCCCTTCCCGGGCAACTCGTTCCCCGAGGTGTGCATGGCGATCCTCGACAGCAAGCCGCGCCTGCTCTCGAAGGTCCGCAGCGGCATTCCGCAGGCCGTCGAGGACTTCGTGATGAAGTGCATGGCCGCGAACGCCGCCGAGCGCTATCCGAACGCCGAGGTCGCGCACGGCGTGCTGATGGCGATCGCCGACAACATGTCGCCGGGCCGCGCGAACGACCGCCAGACGTACCTCTCGGGCCACCTCGCGCTGCCGCCGATCCGCTCGGACGCGGCGCACACGGGTTTCGCTGCGGATCTGCGCAAGGACATCGCCGCCGAGCTCACGCGCGCCGGCATGAACACGACGCTGCTCTCGGACCAGAACGTGCCGAGCGACCTGCACGTCGACTTCACGCTGCGCGGGGACGTCAACGTCGACGGTTTCAAGGGCCGGCTCGGACTCGTGCTCGAGCACTACCGCTCGCAGGACCTCACGCAGACGCGCGAGGTGTGGCGCGATTCGATCGAGCACCTCGACACCGACGAATGGTCGATCCAGGCCGGGCTCGTTCGCACCGCCGTGCGCCAGCTCCGCCGGCAGCTCGCCGAACACGCGCTGCGCCCGGACGAGCCGCGCTCGCGCGATCCCGAGTCCGCGCGCCAGCACGCGCTGCGCGGCCACGAAGTGCTGCACCGCGGCATGACGAAGCACTTGCTCGCGTCGATCTCGCTGTTCCGGCGCTCGATGGAGCTCGACGGCCGCTGCGCGCTCGCGATGGCGGGCATGTCGGAAGCGCTCGTGCGCAAGTACTTGTACTGGGACGGCGACGAGAGCTTCCTCGGCGAGTCGCGCGAGTTCGCGCGCAAGGCGCTGGCCTTCGACGCGAGCTGCGCCGAGGCGCACACCTCGCTGGGCTTCGGCTACCACCTCACGGGCCTCATGGTCGACGCGCAGCGCGAGTACCGCCTCGCGATCCAGCTCAACCAGAACGAGTGGCTCGCGCACCGCCTGCTCGGCGCGTCGCTGTCGCGCGAAGGGAACTTCAAGGCCGCTTCGCCGATGCTCCAACGCGCCATCGCGCTGAGGCCGGGCTACATCAGCTCCTACGACCACCTGTACCAGGTGCTGCAGCGCCTCGACCGCTATCAGGAGGCGATCGAGACCGCCGACCGCGGCATCGGAGCGGCGCGCAAACAGCTTCAACGCGTGGCCGACGACCAGGACACGCGGCTGCACCTGTCGATGCTGCTCGCGCGCATGGGCTTGCGCGAAGAAGCGCTCGCCGAGCTCGAACGCGCGCACAAGTACGGTCCGAAGGACGGCTTCACGTCGTTCCACTCGGCCTGCGTGCACGCCGTGCTCGGCAATCCGACGGACGCGCTCGAGGCGCTCGGAACGGCGCAGACGCGCGGCTATTACATCCGCAGCGAACAGCGCAACAGCGAGTTCGACTTCCTGCGCGGCCTGCCGGAGTTCGACAAGCTGATCGCGTGAGGCCGCGGCCCAGGTCGGCGGCGTACGTCGAGCGCTGTTAGTCTGGGGGCATGCCGCTGCTCAGCCTCCTCTTCGTTCTGCACGCGGGCGCGCCCGCGGCGCCCGTCCCGACTCCGGCGCCGCAGGCGCAACAGGAACAGGCGAAGGACCCGTTCCTCGAACTCGCGAAGGCCTACCAGCAGGCGAAGAGCAAGTGGCGCCTGGGGGAGCGCGCGCTCGACAGCGACGAGAAGCGCGCCGCGCACAAGGCCGCGAATCCGGTGCACGAGTATTGGCCGCGCGTCGAGGCGCTGGTGGCCGCGGGCGACTCGCGCGGACTGGTGTGGCTCGCGGAAGCCGTCGCGGACAAGCTCGAGGACAGGGCGCAAGTCGCGGCGAGGAAGAGTGAGTACGTCGCGAAGCTGTTCGCCGAGCACGCCGATGCGCCGTGGGCCGCGTCCGAGCTGGTGGGCATGCTCGCGCGGCAGCGCGCGTGGTTCGACGAAGCCTGGGTGCGCGCGCGCCTCGAGGAACTCGCGTCGAAGTCGAAGAACAAGGAAGTGAGCGCGGCGGCGCTGTACGAGCTCTCGCGGCGGCTGCACTCGACGAACGCGACGGAAGCGGACAAGGAGCGCGCGAAGAAGCTCCGCGAGCGGATCGCGACCGAGTTCGCCGGCACGCGCGCGGCCGCCGACGTGCTGGCGCAACAAAACGCGCGCAGCGTCGAGGTCGGCGGCGTCGCGCCGGACTTCGACGCCGTCGACGGCGCGGACGTGGCGTTCAAGCTCTCCGACTACCGCGGCAAGGTCGTGCTGCTCGACTTCTGGGGCTTCTGGTGCGGACCCTGCGTCGCTTCGCTGCCGCACATTCGCGAACTGACCGCGCGCTTCGAGGACCAGCCCTTCGCGGCGCTCGGCGTCAACACCGACAGCGACAAGCAGCGCTTCCTCGAACTCGTCAAGTCGCGCGACGTGACCTGGCGCAACGCGTTCACCGGCGGGAAGGACAACGCGATCTCGCGCCTGTACCGCGTCAACGGCTACCCGACGATCCTCGTGATCGACCACGAAGGCGTGATCAAGCGCCGCTATCTCGGCGCGCCGAAGCCGCGCGAGCTCGAACGCGTGATCGAAGAACTCGTCGAGGCCGCGAAACGCCCGGACAAAGCGCCTGGCGAAGGCGGCGAGCAGAAGTAGGCGCGCGCCGGTTGCCGCCCGCGCCGCGCGGCGCCATCCTGGACCCTCGACCGAGGCGGCGGTCCACGGCAGGTCCCGTCGCGCAGGAGGATTTCCATGCGTTGGCTCGCGTTCGTGCTCGCAGGTTTCGTCGCGCTCCCGTGCTTCGCGGGCCCTTCGTGGCAGGCCGGAAACGGCGACCGGATTCCGCCGCCATCGGCGGAAACCCTCGAGGCCGAGCGTGGGAAGCTGCTCGAGCGCCTGGAGGCGCCGCCGGCCGAGTCGCGCTCGAAGTCGGTGAGCGCCAAGCTCGCGCAGCGCGCCTTCGACGATGCCCAGAACGCCGCCGCGGGCAGCGACGCCCAGTTCGCGGCGTTCGATGCCGCGTACCAGTTCGCCGTGGAGGCCGCGGACCTCGAAACCGCGCTGAACGCGCTCGAACTGCTCGAGGCGGTCTTCGAGTTCGACGCGACGCAGCAGCGCCTGCACGCGCTCAAGTCCGTCGCTCGCAACGTGCCCGGCAAGCAGTCGCGCGCCGTCGCCGTCCGCGCCCTCGAGTTCGCGCGCAAGTGCGTGGACCTCGAGGACTTCGAGAGCGCGCTCGAGATCCTCGACGACGTGAAGCTGCGCAAGTTCGCGCGCGACGACGAGGAACTCGCGAAACTGCACGAAGCGCTGTGGACCGCCGATGTGCAAGCCTTCAAGACCATGCGCGAGTGGCTCGCGAAGCTCGAGACAGCGCCCGACGATCCCGAGGCGAACCACTACGCGGGCTACTACTACTGCTTCGAACGCGGCGACTTCGCGCGCGGACTGCCGCTGCTCGCGCGCAGCCACATGGAGGCCTTCAAGGAGGTCGCGACGCTCGACAACGCGGCGCCCAAGGAGCTTCGCGAGCAGGTCGCGCTCGCGCAGCGCTGGGCGACGCTCGCGAGCGAGCACATTTCGAAGCCGCGACCCAAGGCGACGGCGCGCTCCCGCGCTCAGCACTGGATCGCTGTCGCGCGCACGGCGGGCGCGACGCTCGACGACGCGACGCGCGGCGCGCTCGACGCACTCGCGGCGGAGCTCGAGGCGGCGCAGCAGGCCGAAGCCGAGCGCACGGCCGCCCGCAAGCCGACTTCGGCCGCCAAACCGGACAAATCGGGGCCGTCCGTTGCCGGCGCGCCGGCGGATTCGCGTGCGCTGGTGAACGGCGCGCTCGAGTGGCTCGCGCAGCACCAGAAGCGCAACGGGAGCTGGGGCTGCGCGGATTTCCGCTCCGAGTGCATCGCAGCGCTCGACGACGACCTGCAGGCGTGCACCGATGTCGGCCACGACGGCTACGACGTCGGCGTGACGGCGCTCGCGCTGCTCGCGTACCTCGAAGCGGGTTGCGGGCTCGAACATCCCGAGTACGGCAAGCGCGTCGAGAAAGCGCTCGAGTGGCTCTTCTCGCAGCAGGACGCGGTCAGCGGCGCCTTCGGACAGCGCTTCGACAGCGCCTTCAACTACATGCACGCGCTGGCGACGCTCGCGCTCGCCCGCGCGCAGGCGCGGAGTCCCGATCCGCTCCTGCTCGCGCGCTGCCAGAAGGCGGTCGACTTCATCCACGCCGCGCGCGTGCCGGGTCCTGGCTGGCGCTACAACGACGCGAGCGAGGGCAGCTCGCACAACGACACGTCGATCACGGGCTGGATGGTGCGCGCGCTGCTCGCGGCGCGCGCCGTGGGCGTCGAGATCGACGACGAAGCCCTCGCCGGCGGCCTGCGTTGGATCGAGATGGCGACCGACCCCGCGACCGGCCGCGTGGGTTACGACTCGCCGGGCTCGTTCTCCTCGCGCGCCAAGGGCTTCAACGACCGCTTCAACCCCGAGCGCGGCGAGAGCATGACCGCCATCGGTCTGCACACGCGCCTCGCGCTGGGTCAGAACGCCCAGACGAGCTCGTCGATCCCTCTGCACGCCGATCTGCTCCAGCGCAAGCTCCCCCGCGCCGGCGCCGACCCCAGCGCGCTCGAAGGCGTCGACTTCTACTACTGGTACCACGGCTCGCTCGCACTCCAGGCGCTCGGCGGACCCGCGCGCGATGCGTGGTTCGCCGCACTGCGCCCCGTGCTGGCCGAGAGCCAGCGCCAGGACGGCCACTTCAAGGGCTCGTGGGACGCGCTCGACGATCCCTGGGGCTTCGTCGGCGGCCGCGTGTACGCCACGGCGTTCGGCGCGCTCGCGCTGCTCGCGGAACTCGACGCGGCGGCGCCCGCGGCGCCGGCTCCGAACCGCAAGAAGTAGCGGCGCGCGTTACGCGTCTTCCGAGCGCGACTAGTTCCCGACGAAGGCAGCGACTTGGTGGGTGCGGGGCGCGGGCGCGCGGCGCTTTGCGGCGCTCTCCGCGCGGACCGGAACCCAAGTCCCGATCGACGGCCTCATGAAGGCGCCGTACGCACAACTCGGCGTGCTCGTGCTCACGTCCGTCGCGGTGACGGGCGCCGCGAGCTTGCTCACTCGCGCTGCTCCGACGAACCGCTCGACGCGCCCGGCCGCAGTGGCTCGAGCGGAGCAAGTCGAGAGACGCGGAACGAACGATCGACTCGCGCAGATCGAGAGCTTCCGGCGCCCTACGAGTGACGCGCCATCGGACGGCGCGCTCGGCGGCAGCGCTGGAACGGGGTCGTCCGATCCCCAGCTCGACGGGACCGACGGTTGTCGAGGTTGCGAGGTGCGCTTGCAACTCGTGCGCGATCCTCGCACGAAGAACATGGGAGCGTGGCTCGTGCTGACCCCTTCGGGTTCCACCGCGGGCAACACCAGGATCAGCGCTGAGACGCTCGACCATGAGGAGCGTTTGCGGTTCCGTTGTGTGCCGGAAGGAAGCTTCGATCTGAGAGTGCTTTGGCCGTCGGGTTGCTACAGATCCCTGGAAGTACGCCGCGTCGACGGTTTCGTGCACATCTCCGCAGCCGAGACCGAGCGAGACCTGGGTCGCATCGGCCTCGCGGAGTTGATTTGCCCGGTGGAGGTGCGGTTGGTCGACGAGCATGGGCAGCCCGCGCGCGGCTATTTGACCTTCTCGAGTGCGAACGGACGCTCCGCTGGCAGACACGGCGCTTCGGAATTTTCAGGCGCCACGCACTACCTCCCGGGCTCGCTCGGACCGCTGCGGCTCTTTGCTTGGGAGCGAGGGCGGATCCAGAGCGAAGCGAATTGGGTCGAGCACGACACCGTGATGGTGTTGAAGTCCGGCCCCGCGGCTCGGATCCGCCTCCATCCAGCAACGCCGCCGCTCGCCGAACCCCTGCGACTCCACGCGGCGTTGGTGAGTCGGACACGTTCCCATCCGCTCGATACACCGCGCCCCTTCGACGCCGAGGGCGTGTGGCATGGGTGCGCGTCGAACGAAGGTTGGCATCGAGTCGCGCTGTACGTCGTCGATTCCACCCCAGGATCGACGAAGCGCCCCTGCGCCCTGCCCGAATCGATCTGGCCCGAGGTGCTGCTCGAGTTGCGCTCGACCGCGGAAGCCGAGGTGCTCGTGCCGTCGAGCCTTCTGCAAGCGACCGAGCGCGAGTTGCTCGAGTCGGCCTTCGAACGTTGAGCGTCAGAACGGCGCGGACTGCGAGGCGTCGCCGTAGTCCTTGCCGACGTTGCTGCGCAGGATCTCGGCGAGCTTGGCTTCGGCTCGGCGCAGCATCATGCGCAGGGCGTCTTCGCTGCGGCCGCCGAGGCGCTGGCCGGCGTCGCGCAGCGACATGCCCTGGAAGAAGACCATCGTGATCGCCTGGCGGTACTCGGGGTTGAGCTGCTCGAGGCCGCGGCGCAGGTGCTCGAAGCGCTCGCCGCGCGAGACCGTGCGCGTCACCGAGAGCTCGTCGCTGGCGATCATGTCCAGCCCCGGCAGCAGGTCGCCGTCGGTGTTCGAGGTCGGCTCGAGCGTGGTCTCGAGCGAGGTGTCGCGCTTGGAGGCCGAGTAGTACTCCGCCTTGTCGCGGATCTTGTTCTGCAGGATCTGGATCAGCCACTTCAAGAGCGACTGCTCGCCGCGGTACTCGTAGCGCTTGAAGTCGCGCGTCGCCTCGCGGAAGGTCGTCTGCGCGAGGTCGTCGGGCTCTTCCTTCAGCCGCAGCCGCGGGCCCAGCCGCCGGCGCGCCACCTCGACCATCAGCGTGTGGTAGCGCGCGAACAAGTCGTTCAGCGCCTGGGCGTCGCCGTCTTGCGCGCGCTTCACGAGCTCGGCGGTGTCGTCGTCGACGAACCCCTCGGGCAGTTGGAAGCGGTCGGGGACGGGCGGCACACCGTCGCCAGCCGCGTGCTTCGCCGCGTCGACCGCCTCACCGAGGGCCGGCTCGGGCTTCGGAGCTTGTTCTTCGGGTTGGGACGCCATGACTCGTTGCTCCCTACGGTAATCGAAGCGAGTGCGAAGTGTGCGTGCGCGCCGGGACGCAAGGGCGCCGGCCCCGCCGTCAGCCAGCGCGGCCTGTGAGCGCGAGGAATTCGGCCTCCGAAAGGACCGCAACGCCCAGCTCGGCGGCCTTGCCCTTCTTGGAGCCGCCGCCCTCGCCTTGCACGAGGTAGTGCGTCTTCGCGCTGATCGACGAGGCCACCTTGCCGCCCAGGCTCTCGACGAGCTTCTTCGCCTCCGCTCGACCCATCTTCTCGAGGGTGCCCGTGAACACGACCGTCTTGCCGGAGAACGGGCTGTCCGCGCGCACTTCGAGCACGGGGTACTCGAGCTGCACGCCGCCTTCGAAGTAGCGCGCGAGCTCGGCCTGGTTCTCGGGCCGCTCGAACCACTCGCGCACGCTGCGCGCGACTTCCGGCCCGACGCCTTCGACGTGCTGCAACTCGTCGAGCGACGCCGCGCGGAGCTCGTCGAGCGATGCAAAGTGCGACGCGAGCGCGCGCGCGGTCGCGCCGCCGACGTCGGGGATCGTGAGCGCGACGAGGAAGCGCTCGAAGGGGACGCGGCGCGCTTTGCGGATCTCCGCGAGGAGCGCGGCGACGCTCTTCTCGCCCCAGCGGTCGAGCTCGACGAGCTGCGCGCGCCGCGAGTCGAGGGAGAACAGGTCGGCCGGCGAGCGCAGGTAGCCGGCTTCGAACAGTTGCTCGACCATGCGTTCGCCGAGGCCGTCGATCTCGAGCGCGCCGCGGCGCGAGCCCATGAGCGTGCGGCCGATGACCTGCGGCGCGCAGCCGTAGAGGTTCGGGCAGCGCCAGAACTTGCCCTCTTGCACGAGTTCCGCGCCGCAGGCGGGGCACGAGCTCGGCACCGAGAACTCCTCGCGCCAGCCGCACAGCACCCCGGCGCGCGGCTCGCCGCCCTCGAGCAATTCCGCGGGCCGGTTCGCGCGCCAATCCGCGGGCTCGTCGCCTTCGGCGGGCTGTGCGACGGCGATCACCTGCGGGATCACGTCGCCGGCGCGCTGCAGGAACACGCGGTCGCCGATCCTCAGGCCCAGCGCCTTCACGTAGTCCGCGTTGTGCAGCGTGCTGTGCCGCACGGTGACGCCGCCGATCTCGACCGGGGCGACGTGCGCGCGCGGCGTGAGCCGGCCGAGCGCGCCGACCTGCAGCTCGATCGCGAGCAGCGTGCTCGTCGCCTCGTTCGCGGGGAACTTGTGGGCGAATTGCCAGCGCGTCGCGCGCGAGGTCGTGCCGAGGCGCTCGCGCAAGACGAGCGAGTCGAGCTTGGCGACGACGCCGTCGACGTCGAAGGGCAGCTCGGCGCGGCGCTCCTGCATGCGCGCGTGGTAGGCGAGGCACGCGTCGAGGCCGTGCACGCGCTCGGCCCACGGATTCAGGGGAAAGCCCCAGTCGTGCAACGCCGCGAGCCCGTCCCAGTGCGACGCGAAATTCGGCGCGCCGGCGGCGCCGAGGTCGACGCGCGCGATCGCCCAGGGGTGAAATTGAAGCGGATAGCGCGCGACTTCGGCGGGATCGTTGCGCCGCAGCGCGCCCGCCGCGGCGTTGCGCGGGTTGGCGAGCACCGGTTTGCCCTCGCGCGCCCGGTCCGCGTTGAAGCGCGCGAAAGCGTCGCGCTCGATGAGCACCTCGCCGCGCACTTCCAGGAGCGCGGGCGGCGCTCGCCGGCCTTCGAAGAGGCGCAGCGGAACGTTCGCGATCGTGCGCAGGTTCGGGGTGATGTCCTCGCCCCACACGCCGTCGCCGCGCGTGAGTCCGTAGACGAAGGCGCCATTCTCGAAGACCAGCGACGTGCTCGCTCCGTCGAACTTGGGCTCGACGACCCAGTCGAGCGCGGAGTCCTCTGGCAGCATCAGGAAGCGTCGAATGCTCTTCTCGAAGTCGCGCACCTCTTCCTCGCTGAACAGGCTGTCGATCGAGAGCATCGGCAGCTCGTGGCGGCGCTTGGGGAAGCCTTGGCCCTCCGGCAGCGGCGCCCCGACGCGCTGCGTCGGACTGTCGCGCCGCACGAGTTCGGGGTGCGCGCGTTCGAGCTCGACGAGCTCGCGGAAGAGCTGGTCGTACTCGGCGTCGCTGATGCGCGGCTTCGCCTCGACGTAGTAGTGGAAATCGTGCTCGCGGAGCTGCGCGCAGAGTTCGTCCACCCTGACCTTTGCGCGCGCGTTCGCTGCGTTCTTCGGGGAGCCGCCCATCGGTTTCGGGATCGCCAGAGTCCGTGCGAGGGTTCGTACGAGAGTTCGTTCGTCGGTCGAGCGTTCGTCGGTCGAGCGTTCGTCGATGGAGCGTTCGCCGATCGGGAGTCAGCCGCGCAAATCGACGCTGCCCGGACCGCTCGAACCGGGCAGATCGCTCGGCGAGAACGCCCTGGGGAGCAGTTCGGACAGGTTGAGCGTCTCGACGCCGCCCTCGGCGCCCTGCACGTGGACCCACAGCCGCGGCGCGAACTCGAAAAGGAACTGCCGACAGGCCCCGCAGGGCATCAGCGCCTGCGGGAGGTCGGTGGCGATGGCCATGGCGCGGAAGCGCCGCTCTCCGGACGACACCGCGCGCACGATCGCCGCGCGTTCGGCGCACAGGGTGAGGCCGTAGCTCGCGTTCTCGACGTTGCAGCCGGTGTAGACCTCGCCGTCCTCGGCGAGCAGCGCGGCGCCGACCTTCACGCGCGAGTAGGGCGAGTAGGCGAGCTGCGCCGCGGCGTGCGCGACGCGCAACAGGTCCGCGACGTCGTCGGGGCGCGGGCTGGGGGAGTTCGGTTGGTCGTGCATCGGGTCGAAGTCGGCGCGCGGCGCGGACGGGCGCGCTCCATGCGTGCGCTCGTCATCGTCACGACCGATCGGCCAGCGCGTCAATCGAGCGCCTGAGAATCGTTGCCGCGGCGGAAGCGTCGCTGTGGAACCGTTGTTGTGGAAGCGTCGCTGTGGAACCGTCGCTGTGGAAGCGTCGCTGTGGATTCGCTGCTGTGGATTCGCTCCTGCGGAATCGTCGCGGCGAAGCCGTCGCCCGCCGGCGCGAAGAGTCAGCCCTCGAATTCGTCGTCGAATCCGTTGCTTGCGGCGCGTCCTCCGAGGCCCGACGTCGGCGCCATGCGGTCCCCGATCCCACCGCGCGCCGAATGGGTCGACTGCGAAGCTCCGGAGGAGCTGTCCCCTGTCGCCGCCCCCCCACTCGCCCCCCGACTCGCCAACCCATCGCCGTTCGCCGTCCCGTCTCCATTCGCATCCCCATCTCTGTTCGCATCCCCGTCCCTATTCGCTGCGCCGTCCCCGAGCGCGCGCAACGCACCCGCGGGACTCGCGGTGTAGCCGGCGTACGGCACGCGGAGCCGCAGCACGCGCCGGCCCGTGAAGGCGTCCTCGCGCTCCTCGGACTGGAAGCTCGCGACAACTTCGCGACTCAGCAGATCGCCGGGCGTGATCTCCACTTGTCCGCTCACGTCGAGGCCGAGCGCCTCGAGCACGTGCTTCACGCGACGGATTCCGCGCTCGCTCCATGTGACGCTGTCCCACGCCGCCGTTCGGCCCGCGTACTCGCCCAGCGCGACCTCGAGCCGCAAGCTCCAACGCGCGCTTCCGTCGCGCGACACGCCTTCGCGCACCTCGGCCACGCGGCAGGTGTAGCGGCCTTCGGGGATCGAGATGAAGGAGTCGATGTCTTCGATGCGGCTGAAGTCGTATTGCACGGCGTCGTCCTCACGCGCGAAGCCTGGCGAGCAGGCGGCCTGGCGAAGGTGGAGAGCTCCGCGCAGCGCGCTTACGGGGCGCACGCGGTGCATCCACGCGGCGAGGGACCCGGAGAGCGGGCCGTCGAACTCGCACGCGGGAGCACGGACCCAAGCGAGGCGCGAAGAGTGGCGCGCAAACCTCGCAAGAAGTGTGTTGGCGCGTCGCCGCGCCGTCGCACGGGCCGCCCAACTTGCGGCCCTCTCGGACTCGCCGCACACTGAGCCCCGTGATGAAGCTCGCAAGCTTGGTCGTCGCAGCGCTCGCGGTTCTCACGCCCGCGAGCCCGGACGTCGTGACGCTCAAGGACGGCAAGACGCTCGAAGGGCGCGTGGTGCGCGACACGAAGAGCGAAATCGTCGTCCGCAAGGGCAGCAACGACAAGCGCGTCGACGCCGCGGAGGTCGCGGCCGTGTCTTCGGCGGCGCGCAAGCTCGGCGACGCGCTCGCGGCGTGGGACAAACTCAGCCCCGCGGACTCGAAGGCGATCTGCGACCTCGCGAACCTCTGCCGCGCCCAGGAACTCGAGGGCGAGGCGCGCGTGTTCGCGCTGTTCGGGTTGACGCTGACGCCGCTCGACGACGACCTCCACGAGATCGCGGGCCACCAGAAGCGCCGCGACACTTGGCAAGTGCGGCGCGGGACGAAGCGCGAGGACTTCGACAAGCTCGTGGGCCGCGAGCTCGACTGGGACGAAGCGTGGGAGCTGCGCACGACGCACTTCGAGGTGCGCTGCAACCTGAGCCTGCGCGATTCGGTCGCGTGCGCGATCGAGCTCGAGCTCGCCTACCGCGCCTTCTTCAAGTGGTTCGCGGAGCATCTGCCGCTCTACGAACCGCACGAGCCGATGAAAGCGCACGTCTACGCCTCCAGCTCGGAATTCCCCGAGGTCAGCAGCCGGCGCGCGTACTTCGAGCCCAGCGGCAACGTGCTGCACGTCAACGCGGAGGGCGGGCTCGACCTCGGCGCCCTGGCGCACGAGGCGACGCACCAACTGCTCTTCAATACGTCGTCCAACACGCGCGCGGCGCTCGGCGCGATCCCCGCGTGGCTCGACGAAGGGCTCGCCGACTACATGGCCGCGTGCCGCGAGGGCCCGGCGGCGCGCGCGTACTACTCGGTCGGCAAGGCGAACGCGCA
>CALFYL010000177.1 GCA_937952135.1 uncultured Planctomycetia bacterium | reverse complement strand
GGGGGCGGGTTGGCCATGTTCTCTGCGTGTGGGCTGGGGGCTGGCGGGGCGTGGCGCTGGAACCGGTGTTCTAGGGGCGGCGCGTTGAGGAGCGTGGTCTCCGGCGCCCGCCGCTCTCGACGGCTGCTTGCCGCTCGCGCGGTCGCGTTGAAAGGCCGCGAAGTGTAGCGGGCGAGCGCGGACCAACGGAGTTTCGGCGCGCTGGGCGCCGCTCCTCGCGCGGGCCCAGGCGACGCGCGTCAGTCGGTCACGATGAAGCCAAGCGATCTCGGCTCGAGGTAGGCCTCGTAGCAGACCTCGCACAGCCACTCGTCGCTCGCGCTGGTCCAGCCCTTGGGCAAACCTGCCGCGCCGATCTTCTCGTAGCAGATGTCGCAGTGCTCGTGATCCCAACCGCCCTCCACGACGCTCGCCGACGCATCGTCCGACGTCGCCTTGGCCAGGATGCGACCGTCGCCAGCCACGCGCTCGATCGCGTCGACCGGTTGGAACTCCACCAGCCGCCACTCCTTCGATCGATCGAGCACGAGCGCCGCCTTGTCGCCCCAGTAGACGTCGACGAACGAGTAGCGGGCGTCGACGCAAAGCTGCGCGAGGTCCGCCGGCTCGTTGAATGTGATCCGGGCACGTCGCGCCTGCGTGTCGACGCCATCGAACTGCCCTTCGACGAGCCGTTCGCCGACCAGCAACATCACACCGTCGCCGTCGCTCACCCACTTCGACATCTCGAACGTTCCGGCGACGTGAAGCCCCTCGACTTCTTCCACGGCGAACTCAGGGAGACGTTTCGTCATTGCGCCCGCCGCCCACGCGTCGAGCGGCCGTTGACTTCCGCTCGAACCGCTCCAGCGACTCGACCGAGACATGCTCTTGGTTCCCGTTCATGGCTGCGACGCTGGGCAATGAACTCGGAAACGCGCGGCAGCACCCACCTTCCGAGTCGATGACCGAGTGCGGGGGATTGCTCGTGCGCCCGACGGGCGGCCCTCCAGCTGCGAAGTCGGCTCAACACGGCGAGTCCGCCGGCAGGCGCCGCGCCAGGACGGCTCTGCCTGCAGCAACGGCTTCTTGGGCAGTCGACCCACGGCCCAAGCCACCACGCTGGCCGACTGCGCCTGCTTCGCGCCTCACTTATGGCTACCGGACCGAGCCGCGCCGAGTGACCGCGCGATGTCAATCAAGCCCCAGAGACCCACCCCAACGCAGATCAGGTACGCGGCCCGCAGCTCGGGATGCGGCGTGGCCAATCCGAAGTAGATAAGCGCAGCGATCGCACCCGACACCGCGACCGCCACGACACCATGCGTCTTTCTCTTCTCCCGCCTCGACTCATCGCACCAGTGTTCAGCGGCAGTGCGGAGGCCCGCCCGCTGCAAAACGCGGTTGGGTGGCACGTCGCACTACAGCGGCCATGTTTTCACCGCCAGCTTAGCCATCCGATCCTGCCTCTCCGAGATCGCATCTTTCGTCCACTGAGCGTTGTCAGCGATCTCCGCTGTGAGTTTAAAGTTGGACTTCTTAAGAACCGGACGCTTGTAGCTAAATGCCTTGTTCCCAATCGAGCCATTCGGTCCCTTTTGAAGAAGCGCTAAGTTTCCTAACCGGTGAAGGTAGTCCTTCCGATCGTCACTCGTGAACGTCTCGCCCCAATCCGCCTTCGATGCACGCTTGGGCAGGATATGCTCCAGGTTCACCTGGTCTTCGTTTGAGTTCGGTACGAACTCGGGCTCTTGTTCGCCGATCTTCGTTTGCTCCAGCGCTATGAGGAAGTACCGCGCCAGATTCGCTTTAGGCACGCGAGCCAAAGCGAAGTTCTCCCGGAACTCGGCGTCGCTCGGAACGATCGAATCTAGCTCGCCGAAAATCTCGGTCACGCTCTTGATCTCGCCCTTTCGAACCTTGATTGCCGCCCTGCAGTAGGCCTTTTCGGCGGTGCCGCCCCCGATACCACCCACGATGATCCCCCGAACGGACCAAGAAACCAGCGATTTCAAAAGGCGCTTCTTCTCTCTGGTGGTGAAATGCTGGAGAGCCGCTAGCAGGAGAGGACGATTCTGCTCCAGATTAAGGCGAAGCAGGCTCTCTACGTTCGCCCGCACGGTTCCTCCGAAATCGTCCCAGTACTCGTGATTGCTGCTTAAGAGCGCTGAGTATAGCTGCGCCGCCTTCTGCAGCTCCTCAATGAAGCCGATGACTTGCTTCTCGGTGGCTATGTGATCCTTGATGCTCTTGTAGAGTTCGCGCTCACGAATAGCCCCGTGGTGAGAGCTCCAGTAGTGGCGAAGAAATGTCGTGAATAGCGAGTTTTCAGCGGAAATCTCCAGCGCACCCAGCACTTGCATCCAGCCGTCCCGGACGGCGTCCAGTTTGCTGCCGGCGTGGCCGAATAGGTAATTCTTCAGAAGGTCGGCGATCGTCAGATCGGCGCCTCGATCATTCAGGGTCTCGAAGATCAAATACGCATCGGCATCGCTCGGGACCGACAGGATCATCGCGATCGCCTTTTCGCGAAGGAAGGTGACCCAATGGGTCAGCTTCTTTGCCCAGGCAGTGCCCGCAGCGTCAGCTACAACGCCCAGCTGCTTGCGAAGGTACAGGTAGGCGTTGTGAATAAGTAGGTGTGAGGCCTTCTTCGCCTCCACCGAGGCGTCACCTCGCACGATCCGCTGTTCGAAGAAGTTGGAGTCTTCGCTGTTTAGCTTCAGCTTCGCGACTTCTTCTGCGGTCTCGAGGTCAGCCGTCGAAAGGAAGTCAGATTGGATGATGTCTCCCCGCTTGCGGTCGCCGCGCTCCCAGTACTCATCGCGGATCGCAGCTAGCAGTATGGCGGCGGTTGCAAGTCGTTGTTGACCGTCAACGATTGTGGCGCGGTCGGAAGAGTCTCCACGGGTCAGAACGATCGTGCCCAGAAAGTACTCAGGCGTTTCGTCTGACAGCGCATCGCGTAGATCCGACCAGAACTCGGCGACCTCGTCTGCGGACCAAGCGTACGACCGTTGGTAGACCGGGACCGCGAGCTTTCGCTCCTTCAGCTCCGTCCCGATGCCCCGAAGAGTGAACTGGATTCGACCGGCGTCCATCGTGATCTTCTTCCGCGCTTTCGTCCGCCTAACGTGTATTCGGCAGACCTGCATAATACCGACGAAAGCGGCGTGGCGGTTTGCCTATTGTGGTTCGGGTTTGCGAGCAGCAGCTGCGCAAGAATGCGTGCGGACGCGAGATGCGACACGCTCGGCTGCTCGGTGACTCCGGCGTTAGGCGAGTCTGCCTGAGAGGCCGGAGGAACAGCGCGTTGCGCGGGAGATGCCAGCGAGCGCGTCGCAAGGGGCTGCACTCGACCGCGGGAATCGGATGCGCAGCGGGAGTGGTGGCCGAGAGAGCGGAACGACTCACAGCGGTCCCGCGAAAAGCCGATCCGCGGGCGAGCGCACGCCCGCGGGACCACGATGGAGGACGTGCGTATGGATCACCGTCGTCGCGACGTCCTTGTGGCCGAGCAGTTCCTGAACGGTACGGATGTCGCTACTGTCCTCGAGCAGGTGCGTGGCGAGGTGGTGGCGGTCGCGCGCTTGGCGATGCCGGACTCGAGCACAACGCGGCGCACGGCGTGCTGCAGCAAGGTCTCGTGCAGGTGGTGGTGGCGACGCTGGCCCGTCTTGCGCTCGGTGTAGATGCGCGTCGCGGGAAACACCCACTGCCAGGGCCACTCGCGGCCGGCGTTGGGCAGCTTGCGCGCGAGCGCGTCGGGCAGCTCGACCCAGCCAGGGGCTCGGCGAAATGGGCCACTGCGCGCGCGAAAGTGCCGCGAAGCAATGCGGCCGAGCGAGTCCGTGATGCGAATGCTTGCGAGCATGCGACGCAGGCGGAGTGTCCGCAGGCTCGCCGACGCGGTCAAGCGCGTGCGCGCGAGGAACTCGTTGCGATGACAACTATGTGGGTCGCCGCGAAGGGCCATCGACGCACAGCGAGAAGGCGAAGAACACGCAGAAGCGTTGCGCGAGGTGCGATGCGCAGCAGATGTCGAAACGCGAGCGCGCTCGCTCGCCCCCAGATCTTGGAACGTCAGCTCGGCCGCCGTTCGAACGATGCGCGCGGTGAGTTGAGACTCGACGTGAGCAGCTATCTCGGCGCAGGTTCGTCAGCGGTGCGCTCGACTGTGCTGCTCAGGGTGGATGCACACGCGCGCGTGTGCGCGCCGCGACAAGCGCACATCATTGAGAGTCCGGGCGAGAGGGTCTCTGGAGAGGCCGTCTTTGAGATGACCTAGCCTGATGTGGACGCCACAGTGCAGAACGGTCCGAGCGTGACGCGAGCAAGCCGCCGACGGAGCGCGGAGCGGCTATTGGGGCTGTCCGGCTCCGGCCGCCCCACACCTAGTTCGGGCCAGCGCTCAACCTCTACTTGGCGGTCGGTGCGCGCCACGCGTGGCGAGGACCGGCCGAGCGGGAGGCTGGGCAGGCGGACAGCGGTGAACCGGGCTCTCCGCGCTGGTTCCGAGCCGCCGCGTTGCTCCCGATCGGGAGCACGGGACCTACTAGCGAGCGGCTTCCGCGGCGGCATGGGGGCTGATCGCGGACCACGTTCCTGATCGGGAGCAGAATGGCGGATCCAGGGTTGACCTGCGCCCGAGACTGGCCGATTCTGGACCCGTGACACCGAACGGGAACAGGGCGGGCACGCGCAAGGCCCCG
>CALFYL010000176.1 GCA_937952135.1 uncultured Planctomycetia bacterium | reverse complement strand
GGGACGCGAACTCCCGGAAACGGTCCGGGGGACCTGGACAATCCGTAAGGGCCGGGTTTCAATTCTGTAGGCCCCGCGTCGCTCGTTTCAGATCTGCGCGGGCCCTCGATTGCCCCTCCGGCGCCATCCCCCCCTCGGCGCGCCTCCCCCAGGCCGGTTGCGCCCGACTCGCCTTTCGGCGATCGCTTTCGCCGCGCTGGCGTCGTTGGCATGCCTGGGGTGCCCGTCCCCATCGCGAGAAGGCGCGGAAGGCGCGACCTCGGGCGACGCTCCGACCGTTGCGCTCCCACTCGCGCCGTCCGTCACTCCGCTGCCCGCGGACTCGCCCGCGGACGTGCGCGCGCGGCACGACGACCTGCTCGCGCGCGCGACGAGGGCGGCGCCCGGCGACGCGCGGCCGTGGGTGCAGTTGGCGCTGTTCGCCGAGGCGAACGCGCACTGGGTGCAAGCCGCCGAAGCCTTCGACGTCGCGCGACGGCTCGCGCCCGCCGAGCCGCTGTTCGCGCTCCACGCCGAGATCGCGCGCGGATGGATCGACCCGGGAGGCATCGACACTCGCCGCGTGCTCGCGCAGGCCCAGCGCTTCGCGCGCAGCGCGCCCTGGAAGCAACACGCCGGCGACTTGCTGCTCGAACGCGGAGACCTCGCGACGGCGCGCGCGCTGTTCGAACAAGCCGCGGCCTTGGCCCCCGATCGACCCGAGCCGCACGCGGGTCTGGGAGAGTGCGCGCTCGAAGACGAGCGCTTCGCGCTGGCGATCGAGCACCTCGAGCGCGCGCTGAAGCTGGATCCGAGCTACAAGGCCGCGCGCTACTTGCTCGGGCGCGCGCTGCAGGGCTGCGGACACGAGGATCGAGCGCGCCGCGAGCTCGCGCTCGGCGCCGGCGGACGCAAGCGGCGCATGCCGGACCGGCTGACGCGCGAGTTGGAGCCGCTGGTGCTCGACTTCGAACGCGTGCTCTGCACGGCGGCGGAGTGGATCGACGACGGACGCGCCGCCAAGGGAGAAGCGCTCCTGCGCCAACACGCTGCGCGGCACGCGGACGATCCGCGGCTCGGAGTCAATCTCGGCGTCGCGCGCATGCGCCAGCGCGATCCGCGCGGAGCGCTCGAGTGGTTCGAGGCGGCGCTGAAGCTCGACGCGAGCTCGCACTTCGCGCACATCAACCGTTCGGCGTGCCTGCTCGAACTCGGGCGCGTGGCGGAAGCCGCGGAGGCGGCCGAGGCTGCGGTCGTGTCGGCCCCGGGCGCCGCGCGCGCGCACCTGCAGCTCGCCCGCGCGCACGCGGCGCTCGGCGACCCGCACGAAGCCGCGCGAGCCGCGCAGCGCGCCGTCGAGCTCGAACCGCGCGACCCCGCGGCCCGTCACGCGCTCGCACAAGCCCTGCTCTCCCTCGGCGACGAGCGGCGCGCGTTGCCGCACTTCGAAGCGCAGCGCGACCTGCTCCCCCACCGCTGGCAGTCGCACGCGGACCTCGCGCGCGCTTACGCCGTCGCCGGCGAGCTCGTGCGCGCGCGCGAAGCGTTCGAGCGCGCGCGCGGACTCGCGCCCGACGAGCCGGAGCTGGCGGTGCTGGCGTCGAACATGGGCTTGGAGGCACGCTGATGCACGGCGCGGGCAACGAAGTGGGCGACGCCGCGCGAAACGCAAAGCTCGCGGGTCTGCTCGCGCTGCTCGCCGGCGCGTGCGACCTCGGCGCGCCCAAAGAAGCGGCGCGCGAAACGGCGCGCGAGACGAACGTCGCATCGACGGCCAGCTCGAAGCCCGCGTGGTTCGTGGAGTCCGCGCGCGCGCTCGGCCTCGAGTTTCACCACACTTCGGGGCTCGCGCACCGCTACCACTTCCCGGAGATCATGGGCGGCGGCGTCGGGCTGTTCGACTTCGACTCCGACGGCGACCTCGACGTGTACTTCGTTCAGAGCGGCGACCTGGTCGAGCCCGCTCGCGCGCCGGGAAACGCGCTCTTCGAGAACCGGGGCGCGCGCTTCGTCGACGTGACCGAACGCGCCGGCGTCGGCGACCGCGGCTACGGCATGGGCTGCGCGTGCGGCGACTACGACGGCGACGGCGACATCGATCTGTACGTCACGAACGTCGGCGCGAACGTGCTGTACCGCAACGAAGGCGAAGGGCGCTTCACCGACGTCACCGACCAAGCGGGTGTCGGCGACCCGAGCTGGAGCACGGCCGCAGCCTTCGTGGACTTCGACCGCGACGGCGCGCTCGACCTGTTCGTCGTGAACTACATCCGCTGGACGCCGAGCAGCGAGCAGGAGTGCTACTTCCGCGAACGCCGGCGCGACTACTGCAACCCCAACACCTACGGCGCGCCGGCGCGCGACACGCTGTACCGCAATGTCGGCGGCGGACGCTTCGAGGACGTGACCGCGAAACTCGGGCTCGACCAGGCCTTCGGCAACGGACTGGGGGCCGCGGTCGGAGACTTCGACCGCGACGGGCGGGTGGACCTGTTCGTCGCCAACGACCTGCTCGCGAACCAACTGTGGATCCAGGGCGCCGACGGCCGCTTCGTGGACCGCGCGCTGATGCTGGGCTGCGCGTACTCGAGCCGCGGCGAAGCGCAGTCGGGCATGGGCGTGCACGCCGTCGAGCTCAGCGAGTCCGGCGCGCTCGACGTCTTCGTGACGCACCTGCGCGGCCAGGGACACACGCTGTTCGGCGCGCGACCGAGCGGCTTCGTCGACCGCACCGCGCGCGTGGGGCTCTCGGCGCCGATGCTGGCCGACACCGGCTTCGGCGTGGGCTTCGGCGACTTCGACAACGACGGACGGCTCGACCTGTACGTCGCGAACGGACACGTCGTGATCGAGGAGCCGACGCCCAATCCCGCGGACTCCTACGCGCAGTTCGATCGACTGCTGCGGCAGGACGAGCGCGGAGCGTTCGTCGAGGTCGAGCCCCGCGGAGGGGTCGAACTCGCGCTCGCGACGACGAGCCGCGCGGCGGCCTTCGGCGACCTGAACGACGACGGTGCGTTGGACGTCGTGGTCGTCGATCGCGACAGCCCGGCGCGCGTGCTGCTCGGCCGCGCGCCCGCCGCGAACGCCTGGATCGCTCTGCGCCTCGTGAACGCGCAGGGAAGCGATGCACTCGGTGCGCGCGTGCAGCTCCTCGCGCACGGCCGGCGGCAGGTGCGGCATGTCGCGCCGTCCTACAGCTACCTCGCGAGCAACGATCCGCGGCTGCACTTCGGGCTGGGCGGCGCCGCGCAAGTGGACGAGCTCGAAGTGCGCTGGCCGAGCGGGCGCGTGACCCGCCACGGTCCGCTCGAAGCGCGCAAGCTGCACGTGCTCCGCGCTCCGTGAGGGTGCGGCGCGGGAATCAGGTGCTCGAGAGCTGACCGCCGAGGAGCAGCGCGGCGACGACCAACGCGAGGCCGACGCGCCAGTAGCCGAAGAGCGCGAGTCCGTGGCTCTGGAGATAGGCCACCATCCACCGCACGCTGATCCACGCCGAAACGAACGCCGTGGCGAAGCCGATCGCGAGCGCCGAGGCGCCGTAGCTCGCGAGCATCTCCTCGCCGTGTCCGAGCGCTTTGTAGGCCGTCGCGGCGGTGAGCGTCAGCAGGCCGAGGAGGAAGCTGAACTCGACCGCGGCGCCGAGGCGCAAACCGACGACCACGCCGCCGACGATGGTCGCGAGGCTGCGACTCGTCCCCGGCCACAGTGCGAGGCACTGGAACAGCCCGATCAACAGCGCCATGCGCAAGTTCAGGGAGTCGATCCCGAGGCCCGCGCCGACGCCGCGCGCCGGCCGCAGGCGCGCGACGATCAGGATCGCCGCGCCGCCGACGAACCACGCCGCTACGACGGGCCACAGACCGAACAGGTGCTGCTCGATGCGCTCGTCGAACAGCACACCGACGAGCGCCGCGGGCAGAAACGCGACCGAGACGGCGAGCGCGAGCGAGAGGCCCTCGCGGTCGGCGCCGACCACGCCCGCCAACATGCTCTTGATGCGCGGAAAGTACAGGCCGAGGACCGCCGCGACGGCCCCGGACTGGATGCAGATCGCGAAGGCGTGCGCCGAGGCGGAGGACTCCATGCCGAGCGCACGCTCGGCGAGGAGCAGGTGCCCCGTGGAGCTGACGGGCAGGTACTCGGTCAGGCCTTCGACGAGGCCGAGGATCAACGCCTGCCACCACTCCATGAAACGCTCAGCGGATGCGCGCCGCGGCCTCGGTCGCCGGCGTGTACTCCATGCCGAAGGTCTGCGCGACGGCCGAATACGTCACCGCGCCGCCGATCACGTTCGCGGCGCTGCGCAGCGGCGCGTTCTCGAGGATCGCCTTCGCCGCGCCCAGGCGCGCCAGCTCGAGCGAATACGGAAGCGTCGCGTTGTTGAGCGCGAAGGTGCTCGTGCGCGGCACGGCGCCGGGCATGTTCGCGACGCAGTAGTGGATGACGCCGTCGATCACGTAGGTCGGCTCGGCGTGCGTCGTCGGCTTGCAGGTCTCGATGCAGCCGCCCTGGTCGACGGCGACGTCGACGATCACGCTGCCGTTCTTCATCAACTTGAGGTCCTCGCGGCGGATCAGCTTCGGCGCGGCGGCGCCGGGGATCAGCACGGCGCCGATGACGAGGTCGGCCCACGGCAACAGCTCGCGCAGCGCGATCGGCGTCGAGTACAGGAGCCGGCAGTTCTTCGGCATCACCTCGTCGAGGTAGCGCAGACGGTCGAGGTTGACGTCCATCATCGTGACGTCGGCGCCGAGGCCGCAGGCCATGCGCGCGGCCTGCGTGCCGACCACGCCCCCGCCGAGCACGAGCACGTGCGCGCGGTCGACACCTGGCACGCCGCCGAGCAGGATGCCCGAGCCGCCGCGGGAGCGCTCGAGCCACTGCGCGCCGGCTTGGATCGCCATGCGGCCGGCGACTTCGCTCATCGGCGTGAGCAGCGGCAACGAACGTCCGACTTCGAGCGTCTCGTAGGCGAAGCAATGCGCCTTGGTCTTCACCATCGCTTCGGTCAGCGCGCGGTCCGCGGCCAGGTGGAAGTACGTGAAGAGCGTCTGGCCCGCGCGGATGTGCGGCCACTCCGAGGCGAGCGGCTCCTTGACCTTCAGCACCATCTCGCAGTTCTTCCACACGTCCGCGGCGCTGGGCGCGATGCGCGCGCCGGCGTGCACGTAGGCCTCGTCGGGGAGCAGGCTGCCGACACCGGCCTGGGTCTCGACCCACACTTCGTTTCCGGCCGCGACCAGGCGTTCGGCGCCGGCCGGGGTCAGGGCGACGCGGTTCTCCTGGGCTTTGATTTCGCGAACAACGCCAACTCTCATGGGGGATGGACTCGCTTGGGACTCTGGACGCGGAACAGGGCTCGATCGCCCGCGCATCGGCCGCGCCAAAGCTCGCGAGGAGTTCGGGGCCGACGGGGTCGCTCGGAAAAATGGGCGCGGAGTCTAGCAGCACGCTGAGAAAGTCATCCGCGCGCTCCCGCGGCCGGACTCCAGCGAGCCATGGTCAGCTCGAAGCACCCTCGGAGTGCGCGACCGAGCGCGCGCGAAAATGCGCTTGGCGCCGCCCCGCCCCGTACCTAAGCTCTGCGCCCCCTCGAACGCTGGGACGTCTTCGGACGGCTCGGACGCCGCGGGAGAAGTCGGGCCAATAGCTCAGTTGGTTAGAGCGCTACCTTGACATGGTAGAGGTCACAGGTTCGAGTCCTGTTTGGCCCACCAGCCCCACTTCGCCGGCGTGGATCGACTCCGGAAGGGACCCGACACAGAGCGCGGCGCGCGCTCGAACGGCCCGGCGAGAGCGTTCGTCGCGCGGCCCGGCCGAATGGAGTTGGCCCGGAACCGTTCGCCCCGAAGAACGGGCCCGAAAGAACTCGCGCGGGCGCATCGGGACCCCGTGCGTCGGCTCTCGGTGCTAAGGAACTGCGCGGGCGCCACGCGAGAAGCGGGCGGAATGAGCGCATCGCGTGCGTCGCTTACGAGCGCGCGCTCGGCACGTACTCCGCGCCGCCCCGCGTCGGAAGCGCTCGAACTTCTGTCAACACGTCCTCAACGCCCTCCCAGCGAACCGTGGTGAATCCATGCTCAGCCTGATGCTTGCCCTGAACCTGCTCCAGGTCGCGCCGCAGTACGAGAACCCGCGCGTGACGCCGATCGTGCTGGTGGCGCGCAAGGCCGCGCCGTCGGTGGTCTACATCGAAGCGAAGCGGCCCAAGCCGTTGCTCGACATTTTCGGCCAGCGGCGCGTGCAGTGGGACACGGTCGGCGGAAGCGGCGTGATCGTCGACAAGTCGGGTTACATCGTCACCAACTACCACGTGGTCGGCGAGGGCGTGCGCGACATCCAAGTCACGCTGTTCGAGGAGGGCGAGGCGCCGCGCACGTACCCGGCGAAGCCGATCTCGAGCTCGCCCAGCGACGACCTCGCGTTGGTCAAGATCGACGCGGATCACGAGCTGCCCGTGATGCTGCGCGGAACCAGCGGCGATCTGATGCTCGGCGAAACGGTCGTCGCGATCGGCAACCCGCTCGGCCAGACCAAGACCGTGAGCGCGGGCATCGTATCGGGGCTCGACCGGGACCTCGACGTGCCCGAAGCGCAGCCGCCGCTGAAGTTCCGCGGCCTGATCCAGACCGACGCGGCGATCAACCCCGGCAACTCCGGCGGGCCGCTGCTCAACATCCTCGGCGAGATGATCGGGATCAACACCGCGATCCGCGCCGGCGCCGAGAACATCGGCTTCGCGATCCCCGTCGACCGCGTCGAGGAAGTGCTGCGCGACCTGCTGTCGCCGTCGGCGTCGCGCGCGTGGTTCGGCTTCGAGGTCGACGACAAATCGACGTTGTGCGTCAACCAGGTCGTGCCGGGCAGCCCCGCCGCCGACGCGGGCATGGAGGTCGGCTACCGCCTGCTCGCGATCAACGGCAAGCGCATCGCGAACGGAGACGACTATCGCTCCAACCGACTGCCGCTCGCGCCGCAGCAACCGGTGACGTTCACGCTCGCCGGGCCGTCGGGCGACCGCGACTACACGCTGCGCGGCTGGGATCGAGCGAGTGGAACGATCCTCGCGCGCACGGGCATGACCGTGAGCTACCTCGCCATGGGTTTCGACGGCTTCGTGCGGGTGCACGGGGTGGCGGAGGAAGGTCCGGCGAAGGACCTCGGGCTGGAGCAAGGCGACCTGATCGACGCGCTGCGCAAGGTCGGCGATCGCGGTGCGATCCGGCCGCGCAACCAGCTCGAGCTCGCGGACTTCCTGGCGACGCTGCCCGCGGGCACGCAGCTCGAGTTGGACCTGCTGCGCGACGAGGACGGCAACCGGCGCATCGACCGCAACGAGGTGCTGCGCGGCGTGCTCACACTGCGCTGAGCGAGCTGCGAGTCGCTTCGGAGCGCAGCGCGCCCGAGCGGCGCGGCGTCGGCTCGGCCGCCGTGGCGGAAGACTTTTCCGCTTCGAGAGCGCGTTCTCCCTGGGCCGTCCGGACCGATACACTTCGGAGCCAAGGCCCGCGCGTCCCTCGGCCGCCGGCCCCCCTGCCGCTCCCACGACCACGCATCGCCCGGCCCGGCCTCTTCCCGCGTGCGCGGGAGCGCCCGCGCGAGCCGGCGACGAACCTATGCAAGCCTTCCTGCACTTCTCCGAGCGCTTCGGCAGCATGCTCTCCCGCGTGCTGCTCACCGTGCTGTACTTCGGGCTTCTGGGCCCCTTCGCGCTGCTCTACCGCCTGTTCGCCGACCCGCTGCACATCAAGCCGCGCGCGACGAACTGGGTCGACTGGCGCCGCGAGAACGAAACGCTCGGCGCCGCGCGGAGACAGGGATGAACGTCCTCGGACTGTCGTTCTACTACCACGACTCCTCGGCGGCGCTGGTCAAGGACGGCGTGCTCGTCGCCGCCGCGGAGGAAGAGCGCTTCAGCCGCCGCAAGCACGACTCGGGCTTCCCCGGGCTCGCCATCGACTTCTGCCTGAAGATGGGCGGCCTGACGCTGAACGACGTCGACTTCATCGTGTTCTACGAGAAGCCGTTCGTGAAGTTCGAGCGCATGTTGCTCACGGCGATGAGCACCTTTCCGCACTCCGCGGCGGTGTTCCGCGAGTCGATGCAGCGCTGGATCAGCGACAAGCTGTGGATCAAGTCGATGATGCAGCGCCAGCTCGACGTGCCGAGCTCGAAGCTCTTGTTCGCCGACCACCACATGTCCCATGCGGCGTCGAGCTACTTCACGTCGCACTTCGACGAGAGTGCGATCCTGACGGTCGACGGCGCCGGCGAGTGGAGCACGGCGACGCTCGGAGTCGGCCGCGGCAACCAGATCGAGATCCTCAAGGAGCTGCGCTTCCCCCACTCGCTCGGCCTCTTGTACTCGGCGTTCACCGCCTACTGCGGCTTCGAGATCAACGAGGGCGAGTACAAGCTCATGGGGATGCATCCCTACGGCAAGCCGCGCTTCGTCGACGAGATCTACAAGCTGATCCACGTCGCCGAGGACGGGTCGCTGTGGCACGACATGAAGTACTTCGCCTACCACTACTCGCGCGACAACACGCTCGCCGAGGCCTTCGGCAAGCACTTCGGCAAGCCGCCGCGCGATCCCAAGGAAGGCGACAAGTCGCTCGATCCCTACTACTGCGACATGGCGGCGTCGATCCAGGTCGTGACCGAGCAAGTGCTGCTGAAGATGATCACGCACCTGCACAAGCTCACGGGGATGAAGAACCTGTGCCTCGCGGGCGGCGTCGCGCTGAACTCGGTCGCCAACTACAAGCTGCTGCGCGAAGGCCCCTTCGAGGACGTGTACGTGCACCCGGCGCCCGGCGACGACGGCGGAGCGGTCGGCGCGGCGTACTGGGCCTACAACCACTTGCTCAAGCAGCCACGCGGCCCGGTGCTCACGAGCCCCTACCTGGGTTCGAGCTACACCGACAAGGAAGTCGAAGCCTTCCTGCGCAAGCACGACATCCCGTTCGAGCACATCGCCGACGACGCGAAGTTCTACGACTTCGTCGCGCGGACGCTGGTCGACGGCGGGGTCTGCGGTTGGTTCCGCGGGCGCTTCGAGTGGGGCCCGCGCGCGCTCGGGGCGCGTTCGATCATCGCCGACCCGCGCAAGGCCGAGATGAAGGACAAGCTCAACGCGACGATCAAGTTCCGCGAGGCCTTCCGGCCCTTCGCGCCGAGCGTGACCGTCGAAGCGGCGAGCGACTTCTTCGACATCCCCGACGCCGCGAAACACTATCCCGCGCGCTTCATGCTCTACGTGGCGCCGGTGCGCGAAGAGAAGCGCGGCGTGCTGCCCGGCATCACGCACGAGGACGGTTCGGGCCGCTTGCAGACCGTGTTCGCCGACGTGTCGCCGGCCTACCACGCGATCATCAAGCGCTTCGGCGAGCTCACCGGCGTGCCGGTGATCATGAACACGAGCTTCAACCTGAAGGGCGAGCCGATCGTCGAAGATCCCAGCCACGCCTTCAACACCTTCAGCCTGTCGGGAATGGACTACTTGTTCCTCAACAACTTCGTGGTCCGCAAGGAAGCGAAGAAGAAGATCGCCGACACGCGCTTCGTGCTGCGCCACGAGGGCGACAGCGTGACCGAGATGGTGAGCTAGTCCGATGCGCGCGCTCAACGTTCTGCTGTCGATCCTCGTCAGCGTCGCCATCGCCTTCCTGGTCTTCGAAGGCGGCTTGCGGCTGCTTCCCGCCTTCCGTCCGCAGCCGTCGATCCACCAGTTCGACCCGGGCACCGGCTGGTCGAAGAAGCCCAACTTCACGGTCACGCGCAACGTCGCCGGCCGCGATATCGAGTTCTCGATCAACGCGCACGGTCTGCGCGAAGACGAAAGCGTCGGTCCGGCGCGCATGCCGCGCACCGCGCGCATCCTCGCGCTGGGCGACTCGTTCGTGCTCGGCTACACCGTCGACAAGGACGCGAGCTTCGTCGAACGGCTCGAGCAGCGCTTCCGCGCCGAACAACGCGCCGTCGAAGTCGTGAACGCCGGCACCGAGGGTTGGTCCGTCGACCAGTCGGTGGTGTGGTTCCGCGAGCACGGCCGCGAGTACGCACCGGACATGGTGCTGCTCTTCCCGTACGAGAACGACATCTATTGGTGCGGGCAGGAGCGCTACACGCGCTACGACAAGCCGCGCTTCACGAGCAACGGCGAGCTCGAGCGCCGCCAACTCGCCGATCCGGGCCCGGCGGATGCGCTCTCGAAGCTCGCCTTCGGCAAGTTCCTCGGCTTCGCGCGCGGAATCCTGAAGCCAGGCCGTGCGCCGGGTGAGTTCGAGGTCGAAGGCGCAGGCCTGCGTCTGCCCGGCGAGTTCGCGCCGCTTCTGAAGGCGCCGCCGCCCTTCGTCGCCGACGCCGAGGCGCGGATGGAGAGCGCGCTGCACGCGCTGAAGAAGACCTGCGACGGTCTGCGCGTGCCGCTGGTCGTCGTGCCGATTCCGAGCAAGAGCGCCGTGCACGCCGACGAACGCGAGTTCTTCCGCACCTGGAAGCAAGGCTTGAAGGGGCTCGCCGACGACGCCTGGTCGCCGGATCGGCCGGTCGAAGTCTTCCTCGCCGCGGCGAAGCGCCAGGGCATCGAAGTCCTCGACCCGCGCGAGGCGCTCCGGCGCGAGGGCTCGGCTCGCAAGCTCTACTTCGAAGGTGCGCTCGAATGGCACCTGAACGACGACGGCAACCTCGCGCTCGCGAACTACCTCCACGGCGAGCTCGGAAAGCGCAGCGAGCTCGCCATCGGCGGCCCCGCGCCCGCGACGCCGTCGCAGCCGCTCGAGTACTCGAAGGCGCCGGCGAAGCGCACCGACTGGGCCTTCGTCGGCGGCCTGTTCGCCGGGCTGTGGCTCGTGCTCACCGCGATCTTCATCGGCACCTACCCCGACGAGAACAAGGCCCTCGCGCCGCTCAAGATCGGCGGGATGCTCGCCCTGGTCTTCACAATCTTCCTGGGCGGCCGCCACCTGCTGGGCTTCATTCCCGCGGCCTGGTCGGGCTGGATCCTCGGCGCGTTCGTGGTCGGCGTGCTCGGTTTCGTGGCCTACAAGCTCGGCCGGCGGCTCGCCACCATCGCGGAACTGCTGGCCAGCTTCGTCCAGCGCGGCCACTGGTACCTGATGCCGCTGCTCGTGGTACTTTTGAGCATCGGGAGCCTGCTGGTCGTCGCGGCCAGCTCGCCGCTGATCGCACCGTTCATCTACACGTTGTTCTGAGCGCCGAGCGCCCGCCGTCGAACTCCCCGTCGGCGCGCCGCCGCTTCCGGTGACGCCATGAAGGACTTCCTCAAGGAGAACTGGATCTGGATCGTCGCGCCCTTCGTGGCCGCGTGCGTGATCCTCGTCGCCTTGATGTTCGTCGGCGGCGTCGACGAGAGCTCCCCGTTCATCTACACGATCCGATAGTTGCCCGAGAGACTCGCCATGAAGGAATTCATCAAGGAGAACTGGATCTGGTTCGCGGCCCCGTTCGTGGTCGCCGGCGTGATCATCCTCGCGCTGCTGTTCCTCGGCGGCGGCGAAGACAGCTCGCCGTTCGTCTACTCGATCTTCTGAGCGCGCGCGGCGCTCGATCGCCTCACTCCGAGAGGTTGACGCCCACGCGGCGCAACAGCTCGAAGCCGCCGCAGGCCTCGGCGGCCAGCAGGTGCAGTTGCGCGCTGTCGTCGATGGCGAGGCGCTTCAGCGAATAGCGATCGGTCTTGGCGGTGTTGACGCCTGCGTGCATCGTGACGGCGCACGCAAAGCCGCTCTCGCGCGCGGCGCGCACCGAGTCGTCGTTGAAGTCCCAGCGCCGTCCCCACGGGTAGGCGAAGGTCACGGGCGGCGCGCCGAGCTCGCGGCGAATCGACTCCGCTCCGCCGCTCACTTCGCGCTTCTGCTCCTCGGGCGAGAGCTTCGACAGGATCGGGTGCCCCACCGTGTGCCCGCCGAGCTCCAGGCCGCCCTTCGCCATCGCGCGCGCTTCGTCCCAGCTCATGTAGAGCGTCTCGCACAGCGCCGCCTCGTCGCCGCCGAGCTCGGCGAAGATCAGGTCCAGCACGCGGTCGCGCTCCGCGGGCTGCGCGTCGTACTTGAGCACGAGCTTGAGGTGGTAGCGCAGGTCCGCGCGCCCTTCGCTCAGGTGCTGGTTCAGCGCGTGGTAAGCGTCCTTGTCCTCGGTGAGGTCGCCGAAACGGTGCACGAAGTCCTCGAGGTTCGACTTCGCGAGGATCCAGAAGAACTTGTGCGACCAGTTCACCTTGCGCTCGTCGAGCGGGCGCGACTCGAGGAACACGGTGCCGCTCGCCTTGTGGCGCGCGAGCAGCGGCGCGAGCACGCGCGCGTTGTCGCGGTAGCCGTCGTCCATCGACAGCGCGACCAGGCTCTTGCCGCGCAGACCGCCGTCCATGCGCTTGACGCCCTCGCCGACGCTGACGAGCTCGAACCGCCGGCCGAACCAGCTCACGAATTCCTCGAGCTTGCGCTCGGAGATGCTCATGTCGGCCGGCAAGTGCTCGCCCGCGGGCCACGCGCCGTTCGCCGGTCTCACGCAGTGCCCAGCGAGGATCGTCAGCCGCGCCGGCATGAGCTTGTCGACGAGCGCGTACAGACCGGTGTGGAACAGAAACTGCGCGTAGGTGTCGCGCAGCGTCGTCTTGAGCTTGTGCTTGAATCCCATGGAGCGGCGGAACTCTACCCCATGGTTTTGCGATCGCGATCGACCGTGTGTCGCGCAGGGCCGTCCGCGCGCCCTCAGCGGCCGTCCACTTTGGCAATCAACGCCTCTTGGGCCAGCGCAAGCGCGTTTTCGCGCCGCTCGATCTCCTCGAGCAGCACCGCCCACTGTCGCGCCTTCTCTTCGTCCTCGATCTCGAACTCCCCCTCGTCGTCGACCCGAAAGTGCTCGCGCTCGCCATCCACGAACTCCACGTAACGCAGGTAGGCCGCCGACGCCTCGACGTGCACCTCCAGCAGCGCGCGCTGCTGAGGCCAGACCCTTCTCACGCCGGCCAGGAGCGCGTCGACGTTTCGTTTCTCCGCGCCGCTCTCGGCGACCCGACTCGCCAGCCGCTTCATCACCGCGGGTTGCTCCGCGATCCTCGCGGCCGAAGCGTCCTTGTACTCGACGAGCGCGGACCTGGCGTTGGCGACGCCGTCCGGCTCGTGCAGCAACACGGGGACACATAGAACGTACTCCGCGTCGAGCCGGTCCAGCGCCGCGAGCAAGCGTTCGTCCGCCTGCGCCGTCACCTCGAGTGCGAGGGTCCATGCGCGCGCTTCTTCTCGAGAGTACTTGGAGCGATCCGTCAGGAGCACGGCGAACTCGTCCTTGGATGCCTGGGCCGCCGCGCTGCGGCTCTCCGCCTCCGGCCGCTCGCGCAGCAGGGTGTGCTTCAACTCCTCGAGCTGCCGCTCCGACTCCGTCGCGCGCACTCGGCGCTTCTCCACGCTCTTGGACACGCCGACGGCGAATGCGCTCCCGAACATGAAGCACAGCAGCACCGCTACCACGCGCACGATGCGGCCGCCCTCGACGAAGGCGCAGCGGACGGCGTAGCCGAAGAGCAGGCACCACGCGCCCAGGGCGCCGAGAGCCCGGGCCGGTTCGGGCGCCTCGCCGACGACGCCACCCATCGATGGCAGAGCGAGCAAGGAGAGCAGAAGGAGCAGGGCCGGACGTTTGGAGCTGCGTTGCGAGGAGGTCGGCGGCATGGGGCGAGTCCGCGGGCGCGGAGTTCGAGGGGGGAGCGGCCGGGTGGCTCGGAGCGGGAGTCCGATCGACCGCGAAAAGGTGCGGGACCGCAACAACTGTCGGCCCTACCGCGCCAAGGTCCGCAGGACGCACGTCGAATCGCGCGAGCAGCTCCCGACCACGCCCCCGCTCTCGGCAATTTTTGCCGCGCTGCGGACGCGTTCGCCGCCCAGCGGCCCCCGCTTTCGACGGACTGCCCGCCCTCTACCCCATGGTCTCGTCGTCGCGATCGCCGTCGGTGAAGTACCACTTCGAGGCGTCGGCGGCCGCGCGCGTGAGCGGATGGTCGGGCTGCAGCGGCTGCTGGATCACGGTGAGGTGATTTTCTTCTCGCGGCGCGCCGAAGCCGAGGCGTCGAAGCCGGTCGCTCCACCACGAGCCGTCGATGGCCGTCGTTTCGACCACGCTCGCGCCCGCGCGCTCGAGCGCCACGAGGCCCGCCTCGATCGCAGCCGCAACGGCGGCGTCGTCGGCGCCGAGCACGTCGATCAGATAGCCGACGGGCTGAGCCGGCCGCGGTAGCTGCACGACGACGTAGCCGCGGAGCCGACCCTCGGGAGTCCGCAGGGCGAACGCGCGGTGCAAGCGCGACGGCGCGCGGCAGAAGCGCCAATCGAGGTAGCTCTTCGTGCGCCGAAGCATGAAGTCGAAGCGCGCCTCGACCGTGCGCGCGAGCGCGTCGACCTCGACCGGAAACTCGCGCAACTCCTCGACGCGCAGCTTTGCGAGCTCGCCGCGCATTCCGCCGCGCGCGCGCTGGCCCGCACGCGCGAGCCAGGCTGTTCCGAGCGCCTTCCACAGCCCTTCGCGCCGCCGCCACGCGCGCGCAGCCGCGTCGGCGCGCATCACGAAGGTCCACGGCCGCACCGTACCGATCCGACGCCAGCCGAGTTCGAGGAAGATGTGCGCCGAGCGCCGGTTCGGAAGGCCGAAGGCAAAGGCCCAGCCGCGCTCCTTCGCCGCCGCCATCGCCGCGCGGTCGAGCCCCGAGAAGTAGCCGCGCTTGCGCCACTCGGGATGCGTCATCACGTCGCCGGTCTCGCCGACGACGGCCGCGCTCGAATCCTCGCCACGCGAGACGGCGAGCCGCGGATTGCACGCGTAGCCCGAGATCGTCGCTCCACCCGCTTCGCGCGCGACGAAACTCACCGACGGCCCGTGCGGAACCTCGTCGTAGCGCCACTCGAGCCCGCGCTCGGGCAACGGCTTCTTGAAGCACGCGGCGTAGAGCTTCGACTGCTCCGCGCGCTCGCGCGGCCCGCAGGCGACGACGGCCACCGTCGGCTCCACGGAGGCGCCCGCGGCTTCACCCGCCCCTTTCGTCTGGGATCCGGCCGACGATACGTCGCGCTCGTGCACGCCGCGATCATGCGCAGCCGGCACGACACGGGCAAGCCCGCACGAAATCGCGCGAGATTCCAGGGCACGCTCGAAGGGCCGACTGCATCTTGAACGCGTCCGATGTCCGAACCGCACTCCTTCGAAGGCCTGCTCGAGAACGCGACCTGGTTGCGCGCACTCGCGCGGCAGATGCTCGCCGATCGCGAACTCGCGGACGACGCCGTGCAGGAGACGTGGATCGCTGCTCTGCGCGAGCAGCCCGCGCTCGCGAGCGAACGCTCGTGGCTCGCGCGCGTCGTGCGCAACTTCGGCCTGCAGCGCCGGCGTTCGGAGGCGGCTCGCAAACAACGCGAGGAGCTCGCCGCGCGTCCCGAGCGCTTGCCTTCCACCGCCGAGACGGTCGCGCGCGCCGAGTTGCACGCGAAGCTCGTCCACGCGGTGCTCGCGCTCGACGAGCCCTACCGCTCGGCGATCCTCTGGCGCTACTTCGAAGGTCTCAGCGCCGAACAGATCGCGACCCGCGCGCGAATCGAGCCCGCGACCGTGCGCAGCCGCGTCGCGCGCGCGAGAGCGAAGCTCCGCGCAGCCTTGACCGAGCGCGACGGCGAGCCGCCCGAACGCTGGCTCGCGGCGTTGCTGCCGCTCGAGGGTGCGTCGACGGCCGCGGGAATCGCGGGCGCGGGAACTCTGACCGGCTTGGGAGGAATCATGATGGGCGCAAAGTTCGCCGTGGGGCTGATCGCGGCCGCTTTGGTCGCCGCCGTTTTCGTGTGGCGCGAGATGGACGCCGCCGATCCGGCGCGGCCGGCGGGCGCCGAGTTCGCTTCGCAGGTCGAGGAACGAAACGCCGACCCATCGCACGTCACGTCCGAAGCGACATGGCGCGCACCCGATGTCGAGCGTGCGGTCGTCGCGTCGGATGCAGAGCCCAAGCCGCCCGCCTCAGGTTCGGATCTCTCGTGGCGCGGCGTGGTTCTCAGCGAAGACGGCCGGGTACCTCTCGAGGACGCGCAAATTGCCTATCGGCGCGGCTCCGAGATCGAGCCCGGCGCGGAGGATGCGGCTGCGTCGCGCACTCGCGAGGGAACGCGAAGTGACTCGGCTGGACGCTTCGCACTTCCCATCTCGAGCCGCGCGGAAGAGGGCCTGTGGTTCGAGGCGGAGGGACATTTTCCCTGCAAACTCTCGCCAGGCGATCTGCCGCGTGACGGCGCGACCGCGATCGAGGTCGTGCTCGCGCCACTTGGCCGCATCGAGCTCGAACTCGTCGACGACGCCTTCGCACCCCACGTGGACACGCCGGTGCGCTACTCGATCCAGGTCAGCCGCGGCTCGCAGGATTTCATGTGGTCCCACCGCCGCAACCACGCCGCCGGAGCGACCGACGCCGCGGGCCGCGTGAGCATCGCGAACGTGCCCTGCGGCATGCCCATCGACCTGCGCCTCGGTCCCCGCGCCTTCAGCACGAGCTTTCTCGGCATCGTCAGCATCGACCCACGCGAGCGCGTGCTCCACCACCGCGTCACGCTCTCGCGCACGGCGACGATCGTCGGACGGCTGGTGAGCGAAGACGGTCAGCCGCTGTCGAACCTCAGCGTGGAATGGAGGAGTTATCCCCTCGACTACGGCGATCCGGTTCGAACGCAGTGCGCCGCCGATGGAGCGTTCGCGCTGCGCGAGTTGCCGCCCAAGCACGGCGAGTTGCACGTCGACATCGCGGGCTTCGACCCGCGCGAGTTGGCGCCGGGCGTCGGCGAGACGCTCGACGTCGGCGCGCTCGTCGTGCCGCGGACCGTGGAGCTCAGCGGGCGCCTCACGAGTCGCTGGCTGGCCGCGGCCGAGCTCCAAGCGGCCCTGTCCGAGATCGAAGTGCGCGTTCTCCGCGGCGGGCGCGTCGTCGCCGCGCCGAGATCGAGAGACGGCGCTTTGCCGCTGAAGGCCGGCGAGTTCCGCGCGCAGGTCTCGGATGGACCGCTCGAGTTGCTCGTCACGCGCGGCGGCTACTTCCACGCCGGCCTGATGATGCCTCGAGAGGTCCTCGCACGGATCGCGCTGCCTGCACCCGCGACCGGCCTCAGCGTGGGCATCGACGAGCACCTCGGGGTGCTCGACGTGAGCTTCGACGCCACCGAGGCGGCCTACGCGCAGCTGAGTCTGTACAAGCTCGCCGATCCGGCGCTGCAACGCGACCTGCCGCGGGTCTCCTCCGCGGCCTTGAGCCCGCAGCGAACGGCCCGCTTCGCGCTGCTGCCCCCCGGGCGTTATCGCGGCACGGTGAAACTCGAGGAAGGAAGCGCGGCGGATCTGGGCGAGTTCACGATCGCCGCGAGCGAGGTGCTGGAGCTCGAGGCGCCGGCCGCAGCAACGTGCGAACTCTTGGGCAGCGTGCGCACCCCGCGCGGCGAGCCGATCGGCGCCGCGGCCGTGAGCTGGCGCGCGGGCAGCAAGCAGGGAACGACCGTCTCCGACGGCGCAGGGAGTTTCCGCATCCAGGGCCTCGATCTCGGCCTGGTGGACATCGAAGTGAGCCACGGCGACCACGGAGTCGTGCGCCGCCGCGAGGTCGAAGTGTTCGCGCCGGCCTCGCGCTCCGAGTTCGTGCTCGCGGGCTTCGCTACGCTGATCGGCCGCGTGAAGCAGAATGGCGCGCCCGCGCCGCAGCTTGCGATCGGGGCCCAGCCTGTCGCGTCGAACGACTCCTACGCAGCGACTACGGACACGGAGGGCGTCTTCCGCATCGAGCGCCTGCCCGCATGCACGCTGCGCGTGTGGAGCTCGAAGTTGTTCGTGGAAGTCGTCGAACTTGCCGGAGGCGAGACGCGCACGCTCGAGTTCGAGTTCGGGGCCGCGAGAACGGTCCGGTTCACGCGCGACGGCGACGAGATCGAGGATCTCTACGGAGCTCGCGCTCTCGCCTTCGATCGAGGCGCGAGCGTGCCGAACCGCTGGCTCTCGGGCACGCTCGCGCACGGCAGCGCCGAGCTGCACCTGCCGAGCGGCCGCATCCTCTTCGAGATCAGCCGCGCGCGCTCGGGCTCGAACCTGAACTACCTCGCTCTGGTCGACGATCCGGGCACGAGCGTCGAACTCGCTCGCGGGAGCCTCGTGCTCGACAGCAACGGTCCCTGGCCGGGTCCCCTGCCGCGCGCCAACCTCGTCAGCCTCGAGGGTCGCAAGGTCGTGAGCATGTGGGGCGGCGAGATCGTTCTCGCGGTGGAGCGCAATGCCGAAGGCCACGCCTTCGTCCCCTGCTTGCCCGACGGCGCTCGCGTGCGCCTGAGCGGCTTCGACTCGCGCGGCCGCCGCCACGAGGTCGTGGTCGATACGCCCGCGGCGCAATCGGTGGCCTGGCCCTAGGCGCCGCGGAGGCGGTCTGCCGGAAGTTCACAAGTTCGTGTCACAGGCGCGCGGTCCCGATCGTCATGGGGGCAGACCCCTAGAATCCAAACCCACGCTCCACGACATGACGGCACGCATCGCCAAGCCCCACACCGTCGCGCCGAAGGCCTACGAGGCCATGCTGGCGCTCGAGACGACCCTGCGGAATTCCGGGATCGATCTCGGCCTGTTCCACCTCGTCAAGACGCGCGCGTCGCAGATCAACGCCTGCGCGTACTGCATCCACATGCACACCAGCGATGCCCGCGCGGCGGGCGAGAGCGACGCGCGGCTGCATCTGCTCGCGGCGTGGCGCGAGTCGTCGCTGTTCTCCGAGAGCGAGCGCGCGGCCCTGGCGTGGACGGAGAGTCTGACGCTGCTCCCTCAGCGAGGTGCGCCGGACGTGGAGTTCACGGAGCTCGAGCGACACTTCGACCCCGCGCAGATCGTGAATCTCACGCTGCTCATCGGCGCGATCAACACTTGGAATCGACTGGCGGTGGGTCTGCGTCTGCCCCACGCGGTGCGCGCCGAAGATCGGAGCCACGCGTGATCGCCGCGCACGAAATCGCGGCTTTCGAAGCCGAGCGGCGGCGGCTCGCGGGGCTCGCGTACCGAATGCTGGGCTCGCTCGCCGAAGCGGACGACGTCCTGCAGGACGCGTGGATTCGCTGGCAGAACGCGAACCGCTCGGAGATCGAGAATCCGGCGGCGTTTCTCACCCGCGTCGTCACGCGCCTGTGCCTCGATCGCATGAAGGCCGCGCAAGCGAGCCGCGAGACCTACGTGGGCCCATGGTTGCCCGAGCCCGTCGCCGACGAAGCGTCGGTGAGCAGCTCGTTCGGCGGCGAAGCGGGCAGCGATCTCGCCGCCGACCTTTCCGTCGCGTTGCTGCTCGCGCTCGAGCGCCTCTCGCCGCTCGAACGCGCCGCGTTTCTGCTGCACGACGTGTTCGATCTCGACTACGCCGAAGTCGCGCGCACGCTCGAGCGCAGTGAAGACGCGTGCCGTCAACTCGCTGCGCGCGCCCGCTCGAACGTGCAGCAGTCGCGCACGCGCTTTCCGGTTTCGCGCGAGAAGGGTGAGCAGATCGCTGCTGCGTTCCTTACGGCGTCGCGCGAAGGCAACACCGACCAGCTCTTGCGCCTGCTCGCAGCCGACGCGCAGCTCCGCACCGACGGCGGCGGCCTGCGACGCGCCGCGCTGAACCCGATCTTCGGCGCCGAGCGCATCGCGCGCTTCTACGCGGGCATCGCGCGCAAGCACCCGGCGGACCAGCCTTCGTCGCGCCCGTCGCCGACCGCGCGCCTGATGACTCTCAACGGTCTGCCGGGCTACATCTCCTTCGATGCCGAAGGCTGCCTGCAAACCACGACGCTCGAACTCGACGGCGACCAGATCGTCGCCGTCTACGTCGTGCGCAACCCCACCAAGCTGCGCGGCGTCGCGGC
>CALFYL010000175.1 GCA_937952135.1 uncultured Planctomycetia bacterium | reverse complement strand
GCGCGCGTCGTGGAGCAGACTCGCCAAGTCGTCGGCGTGCTCTTCCTCGGTCGCCAGAATGCTCTCCAGCAATCTTCGCGTCGTCGGATCGCCCTGGCCGATGAAGCGGATCATCTCGCCGTAGCTCTCGATCGCGATGCGCTCGGCGACCAGGTTGTCCTCGAGCATGCTGCGCAGCGACTTGCCCTGCGTGTACTCCGAGTGGCTGCGCGAAGCCAAGCGCTCGGGTGCGAAGTCGGGCTCGCCGCCGAGTTGCACGATGCGCGCTGCGATCCGGTCGGCGTGCTCCTGCTCCTGCGCTGCGTGCTCGAGGAACTCCGCCGCGGCCACCTCGGCGCGAAGACCCTTGGCGACGAAGTGGTGGCGTTTGTAGCGCAGCACGCACACGAGCTCGGTCGCCAGCGCCTCGTCGAGCAGGCGCAAGACGGCTTCGAGGTCCGCGCCATAGCCGTCGGTGATGGCGCCGCGCTCGAGGTTCTGGCGAGCTTTCTCGCGAAGGGTTCGAACGTCGGAGAGAGAGTGAGTGTCTTGCATGCGGAGCCTCCGTGGACAAAAGGAACGAGCTGGCGGAGCAACTCGTATGCCTCGCACGCACTCGGCTGCGCCGGCGATCAGTGCGGCGGCAGCAGCAGCTGCAGCATCGAACCGTGGCCTGCGCGCCCGCGCAGCTCGAGCGTTCCGCGGCGCAGCCGTACGAGCTGGTCGGCGAGCCGCAAGGCGTGTCGCGACTCGAGACGGGCGCGATCGCCGGCCTGCACCAGAAAGAGCGAGGCGTCGACTGCGGGTGTGCGCGAATCGACGCCGAAGCCGACGATCAACGTCAGGCGCGTGTCGCTGGCGACTCGCTCGAGCTGGAGCTCCACCGGCTCGGGCAGACGGCCGCTCACGTCGCTTTCCAGGGCGAGGTACGCGCTCCACACGAACTCGAGCAGCGTGGGATCGACCCTCACGGTGGCGTGCGCTTCGAAGCCGCGGTCGCGGATTGCTGGCCGAGCGTCCAGCTCCGAGAGCGTGCGGACGAGAACCACTCGAGGGTCCACGGGCGACGGCGCGGGCGGGGTGGACGCTTGGGCCGATGCCTGGACCGAAGCCGAAGCCGCGATGGACGACGCCAGCGCGAGGTGCTCGAGCATCGCGACGGTGCGAAGCACGTTGCGGCGGATCTGGTGCGCGACGTTCTGCACCTCGGCTCTCGGCGTGTCCTGCGCATGCTCGAGCACGGCCGCATAGTTCGCGATCGCGCCGAGCGGCGTGCGCAGGTCGTGAGCCAGTGAACTCCTCAACTCGCCCACGAACGCCGTCCACGCGGAATCGTCGCGCGGGGCGTGCATCGTTTGGAGTGCGCTCCCGTCGATCGAAGGCCGCTGGTGGTGTGCGCCGGGCGCCATGTGCGTCGAAAGAAGATCGGTAGGAACTGTCGAGGGCGGATCGGTCGCGGGCGGCGCCGAAGCCGCGCGGGCCGCGTCGGCGGCTCGTGCGACTTTCGCGCGCGACGCTCGGCTCACGGCGCCGGCGTTCGCTTGCCCGTGACCATGGACGCGACGAGCGAGAGGATGAAGAGCACGACGAACACCCAGAACAGCAGCTCGGCAATACCGGCGGCCGCTCCAGCGATGCCGCCGAAGCCGAGGAGCGCCGCGATCAGGGCGACGACGAAGAATGTGATGGCCCAACCAAGCATAGGTGCCTCCCGTGGATGCGAGTGCGATGTGGTGCGTTACAACCCAAGCGCCGCGCGCAGGAAGTGTGCCAGTCGGAAACGCGCCGGCCGGGAGCGAACGAGGCGGAGCGAGGCGCGGGGGCGCCCGTCGAGCGGCGTGTGGATTGGAGAATCGACACGCCCCGCGCTGCAGCGCGTCAAGCCTGGGCCACCTTGTAGAGGTTGAGGCGGATGTACAGCGTTTTCAGGCTGATTCCGAGCATCTTGGCCGCGGCGGGCTTGTTGCCCTTCACGTGTTCGAGCGTCGCGAGGATCAGCTCGCGCTCCGCGTCCGCGACGGTCGATCCGACGCGCAGCGCGATCGACGCCTCGCTGGCTCCGGTTTGCTCGGTCCGCGGCGTCGCGTCGCTCGCGCGCAGTTCCGAGTCGGCCAGGATGTAGGCGCGTTGCACGGCGTTCTTGAGCTCGCGCACGTTGCCCTTCCACGGGTGCTGCTCGAGCTGCGCCAACGCGCCCGGCGCCCACTGCTTGTCCGTGCCGTTGGCTTCGTTGAGCTTGTCGAGCAGATGCGTGGCGAGCAGCGCCACGTCGCCCTCGCGCTCGCGCAGCGGCGGAAGATGGATCGCGAAAACCGCCAGTCGGAAGAACAGATCCTCGCGCAGGCGGCCATTGCGGAGCGCCTCCTGCGGATCCTGGTTGGTGGCTGCGAGCACGCGCACGTTGGTGCGCATCTGGGCCGAGCCGCCGACGCGTGAGATGACGCCGGTCTCGAGCACGCGCAGCAGCTTCACCTGCAGATGCGCCGGCATTTCGGTGATCTCGTCGAGAAAGAGCGTGCCTCCGTCCGCGCGCTCGAACACGCCTTTGTGCACGCGGTCGGCGCCGGTGAAGCTGCCTCGTTCGTGGCCGAACAGCTCGCTCTCGATCAGCGTCTCGGCGATCGCGCCACAGTTGATCGGCAGGAGCATGCGGTCGCGGCGTTTGCTCGTCTGGTGGATCGCCAGCGCCACGAGTTCCTTGCCGGTTCCGCTCTCGCCGTGGATCAGGACGCTGGCGTTGGTCGGCGCGACGCGCTGGATCGTGTCGAAGATCGGCTGCATCGCCGCCGAGCGACCGATGATCGAGCCGAAGCGGCCGCGCAGTCGCAGTTCCTCGCGCAACGCTTCGACCTCGCGCTGCAGCGCGCGCACGCGCCGGAGATTGGCGAGCGCGGACTCGAGCTGACCGACGTCGAGCGGCTTGGTCAGGTAGTCCAGGGCGCCGTCCTTCATCGCTTCCACGGCGGTCGACACGCTCGCGTCTCCGGTGACCACGATCAACTCAGGCGTCGACCCGGGGAGCGACTCGGGCGTCGATGCGCTCGAGCGTGCGTTGAAGTCGTCGAGCAACGCTGTCCCGATTCCGTCCGGCAGCGTTCGATCGACCATCACCGCGTCGAATGAACGGCCGTTCATCGCGGTGCGCGCTTCGGCAAGCGATCCCGCGCAACACACCTCACAACCCGCGCGCTCGAGCAGCAGGGCAAGGCTGTCGCGGAACGCGACGTCGTCTTCGACGACCAGCAAGGAGAGCGAGGAATGGGGGAGCGACAAGGCTGGGACTCTTTCGTTTCTCCAATCTGCTAGACCACGCGACGCCGCAATCGAAGCATGAACCTCCGAGAGTCTCACGCGCGTCGTTCTCTCGCGGCTCGACAGCCACTCACGTTCCTTCGAGCGCCGAATTCGCGGGCATGGCGCTTGCGCAGTCGGCCATCCCGCGATTGCGCCGTCGGGTCGTTGCAAGGCTTGCGCCCGTCGACTCGCACGAACGCATCGGGAGAGACCGCGGTCGTTGGCCGGCCGAGGTTACGAATCCGACCGCATGTTCACGAAAGGATGCTCTCATGGAATCGCAAACCCTCCACACGTTCGCTGTCTTGGCGCTGCTCTCGGCGCCGCTGGCAGCTCAGGAAGCGAAGGCTGCACCGAAGCCGATGACGAAATCGGCAGAGGTCACGTTGCACGAGATCGACCACATCCAAGGCATCGAGCTCGTCGACGCCAAAGGTGAGAAGCTCGGGAAGATCGACGATGTCGTTCTGGACACGAGCGACGGCAGCGTCGACTACGCGGTGCTGGCGTCCGGCGGTCTCGCCGGCGTGGGCGAAACGAAGCGGCTGGTGCCGTGGTCGAGTCTGCGCGTCGCTCCGAAGGACGGCGACGATCCCCACGCGCTGCGCGCCTCGACTCAACTGACGCAGCAGCAGATCGAGACGGCGCCCGAGTTCGACAAGGACAAGCGGCTCGACGCTGCGACCGAGAAGCGCATCCGCGAGGCCGCCGGAGCGATGGCCGCGGAAGAGCGCGAATCCGGCGCGAAGCTGGTGTGCGGGAACGACGTCGAGAAGGCCCACGTCAAGGGCAGCGGCGGCGTCGATCTCGGCGAGATCGAGAAAGTCATGCTCGATCCGAACGCGAACTTCGTCGGCTACGTCGTCTTCGCGCACGGCGGCGCCCTCGGGATCGGCGAGAAGCACTTCGCGATCCCGTGGGAGAAGCTGGACATGAGCTACGGCGAGAAGAACGAGCTTCGCGTCAACGCTCCGGCGCTGACCGCGGAGAAACTCTCCAAGGCGCCCGAGTACGACTCGAAGAACGCCGAGCGCATGTGCCGCCGCGACTACGTGGCCGAGGTCTGCCGGTACTACGAAGTCGAACCCTACTGGTCGCAGACCCGGGCCGCGTCCAGCGGCAAGTGAGCCACAGACGCGCGCGCCGCGTCCGCTCCGGCGCGCGTGCGAATTGCGACCCGCGACTTGCGACTTCCGTGTCGCAGGTCGCGGGTCTCGCGTTTTGCGCCTTCGCGCGGCGCTTCGCATGTTTCGCCGCGCCGCTCTCGCTCCGTCGATGCCGCGCTGTCGGTTCGTCCGCGGCGACCCACCTGCGGCATGCACGTTGCACGCAGCGAGGGAGGTTGCGTGTGCGTGCACGCGGCGATTCCCCTCGAACCGATCGACACCACGGAGTGCGGCATGAACTGGGACCGAATCGAAGGCAACTGGAAGATCTTCAGCGGCAAAGTGCAGGAGCGTTGGGGCAAGCTCACGAACGACGACCTCGACCGCATCCGCGGACGGCGTGATGCTCTGGAGGGGCGGCTCCAGGAGCTGTACGGCATCCAGCGCGACCACGCCAAGCGCGAGGTCGACGAGTTCGCCAAGCTGCTCGAGGAGGCAGCGCCTCGCAGGTGAGCGTGCCGGCGCCGAACGGTGAGAGACCCACGCGTTCGGACCGGCGGCAACTCGGACTCTCTGCACGGGCCGGCATGCCTGCGGGCGTGTCGGCTCGCGTCGTTCGAAGGGAGCGCTCGACTTGCGAGCGCGTGGGTGGCCTGGGTTTCGCCGACCGATGCAGGTCACGTCGCTGGGTGCTTTCCGTTGCTTGTTTCGGGGCCGAAAGGCCCCGATTCCGAAGTGCGCTCGAGCTCCGCAGCAAGGGGATCGCCGAAGTAGGCTGAACCGCTCGATGGGTGCCTGCGTTTGGACGCGCCTCTCACGTCTCACGCTCGCGCTTTCGGTTTCGCATCAAAGTCCCCACGCCCCCCGCTCTGCGAATGACCCTCGTCTTGCTCTCGTTGCCGCTGCTGGCGCAGACATCCCAACCCACCCCCCCGGCCCCCAGCGGCGACGACGAAGTCGGGCAGACGATCGTGCTCGCCCCGCGCTCGACGCAGACCGCGACGAGCACCCACGCTTCGACGCAGGTGATCACGGCGCAGGAGTTGGCCCAGACGGGCGAGCGCTCGCTGCCGCGCGCGATCGCGAAGGCGACGGGTTTGTTCGTGCAGGAGACGAACCTCGGCGGCGGCGCGCCGATTCTGCGCGGTTTGATCGGCAACCAGATCCTGATCGTGGTCGACGGCGTGCGGCTCAACGACTCGACGACGCGCGGCGGCCCGAACCAGTCGCTCAACGGCGTCGACGCGGCGACCGTCGAGCGCGTGGAAGTGATCCGCGGGCCGAACTCGGTGCTGTACGGATCGGACGCGCTCGGCGGCGTGATCCTGATCTGGACCAAGAACCAGGCGGCGCTCGGGCCGCGCGCCGAGGGCGAGCCGACGCACACGGTGCACTCGGGCTGGGACGCCGAATACAAGAGCATGTACGACGGCTGGAACGGCTCGCTCTACTTCGGCGGCGCAACGGAGAAGAACGGCTGGCTCGCGATCGGCGCGCTGCACGATTGGGACGACGTCGAAAGCGCCGACGGCACGGTGGCGAACACCGGCTTCCACGGCCAGTCGTGGTTCGGCTCGTGGGAGCACGCGCTCGCCACCGACCGGCGCTTGCGCGTCACCGCGAGCCGCACGCGCGACTTCGACGTGCCGCGGACGGACCGGCTCAACGCAGGCTTCGGCCAGACGCAGCCCGCCGACGCGGAGCACCTCTTCAAAGTGCAGGACCGCGAGCGCTACCAGCTCACGTACACCGACGACCGCAGCGGGTTCGCGGACTCGATGCAAGTGCGCCTCTCGCTGCGCAAGTATCTCGAGGAACGCCAGCTCCGCAGCTTCACTTCGTCGTCGCGGCGGCTCGAGGCCGACGACACCGAGACCCTCGGGCTCGGCGCGGATTGGCGCAAGGCGATCGGCGAATCGCAGCTGCTCACCTGGGGCTTCGACGCCGACTTCGACGACGTCGATTCGGTCCGCAACAACGTCAACATCAACACCGGCGTCGTCACGCCGGGCCTGGGGGCCTTCGCGCCGCGCAGCGAGTTTCTCTCGACGGGCGTGTTCCTCCAGGACGAGATCTTCTCCTTCGAGCCCTTCGACGTGACCGTCGGCGCGCGCTATTCGTACTTCGAGTTCGAGTTCGAGGACACGGCGACGGGCGACACGGAGGACGGCGACTTCGACGCCTTGACGGGCAATCTGTCGGTGGGACGCGAAGTCGCGGAAGGCGTGCGGCTCGTGGGCACGGTTGCGTCGGCGTTCCGCGCGCCGAACCTCGCCGACGTCGCGCGCACGGCGACCTTCGCGGGCGGCACGGAGCTCCCGAACGCGAACCTCGATCCCGAGGAGTCGTTCTATCAGGAGCTCGCGCTCGACATGCAGCGCGACGGTTGGAACGCGGCGATCGGCGTGTACCGCAACGACATCCAGGACACGATCGGGCGCCTGCTGGTGAGCGACCCCGACGGCGTGCCGGGCAGTGGCGACGAGATCTACCAGCGCGTGAACGCCGGCGACGCGGAGTACTACGGCATCGAAGCGCGCGGACAGCTGCGGCTGGGCGCGAGCGATTCGCCGTGGCTCGCGGGCGCGTACGTGGAGTACACCCGCGGCGAGTTCGGCGAGACCCTCGATCCGTCGACGGGTGGGCCGCTCCAGGATGTGCCCGCGACGCGCGTGCCGCCGCTCCACGGCAGCGTTTCGCTGCGCTACGAACCGGTCACGGGCCCGCCGCGGCTGCGTTCTCTCAACGGCCTTGGAATCGGCTGGGTGGAGCTGTCGCTGTGGTGGTCGAGCTCTCAGGATCGTCTCTCGCCCTTCGATCTCGTCGACGCGCGCATCGACCCGAGCGGCACCGACGGCTGGACGCGGCTCGACCTCGACCTCGGCGGTCCCCTCGGCCCGCCCGAGCACGGCGCGACCTGGCGCCTCGGACTTCACAACCTCGCCGACGAGGCCTACCGGATCCACGGCTCGGGCTTCGACTCGCCCGGGTTCGGGGTTGTGGCGGGGATCTCGGTCCGGCGCTAGCGACCTGGACGGGGCCCAGAAACCCTGGACCTCGAGCGTGGGCAGGGTTCGTGGCCACGTGAACCGTGAACCGAGCCCCGACCGAAGGCGCCGCGCGGACCTGCCCGCGGTGCGGTTAGAGTGAGACTGCCGATGTCGCTTCCCGCCACCCGACCCGATCCGTCGAACGCGCCCCAGGGCGCGGCGTCGCCGCGCGTGCGGGCGGTGCGGCCGGCGAGCGGACTTGCGTGGGCGGTTTCGCTGGCGCTCCATGCGCTCGCGGTGGGCGGACTCGGCTGGGCGACGTGGACCGCCGCGGGCGCCGGTCCGGCGCGGCGCGCGATTGAAGTGGCGCTCGTCGAAGCCACCGAGCCGGCCGCGGAAGAGGCCAGCGCCCCGGAGCCGGAGTTCGAGCTCGAGGCGTTGGAGCCGACCGAGCCGGTGCTCGTCGACGTGCCCTTCGTGCTTCCGCGCGCCGACGAATCGCGCTTCGACCCCGAGTTCACCGAAGTGCGCGAGCCGACGCGCGCCATCGCGCACTGGATGAGCCTCTCGCTCGCCGACATCTCCCGCTCCGCGCGCGCGGGAGACGGCGCGCTCGACGAAAACGTGGGCGAAGCTCCGCCGGTCGCCGTCGCGCGCCCGCTCGCGCCGCCGCCCGATCCGCTCGCGCAGGCGCCGGAAGCCGAGCCCGAGTCCGAGTCCGCGCTCGCGCACGCCGTGCTCGTTCATCGCCCGGACCCCGAGTATCCGCGCGCGTCGCTGCGCCTGCGCGAAGAAGGCGCCGCGCTGCTGCGCATCCATGTCGACGAGACCGGCGCGGTTCGCGACGTCGAGATCGTTCGCTCCAGCGGCGCCGTTCGTCTGGACCGCGCCGCCGTCGACGGCGTCAAGTCGTGGCGCTTCGAACCGGCTCGCCGTGCGGGCGCTCCGATCGCGACCAGCGTGTTGCACCAGATCACGTTCAAGCTCGGCTGACGGGCAAGCTGGGCTGACGCGCGCCCGCTCGTCAGCTCCATCTGGCGGCGCCGCGCTCAGTCCGCGGCCAGCACCAGGTGCCCGCCGCGCACGACGCGTGCGCTCCAACCGGGCGGAACCACGCTCGCGCCCGAGAACTCCTCGAGCACCGCCGGGCCGACGACGCGTTGGCCCAGGTGGAGCGCGTCGCGGCGGTGCACGGCCGCGCGCGTGGCGCGCGGCGCGCCGCTCGAAC
>CALFYL010000174.1 GCA_937952135.1 uncultured Planctomycetia bacterium | reverse complement strand
AGGCGCGAAAGTGCTTCGAGGCACGCCGCCGAAGGCTTGTCGTAGAGCGCGAGGAAGCCGCGCGCGAGCTTGTCGACGGTCTTGGCGCCGGGCCCGAGCTCGATCTTCTGGATGTTGACGCCGTGCGCGCCGAGCACGGTGCCGAGGGCGCCGACGACGCCGGGCTCGTCCTCGTGGCGCGTCGTGAGCAGGGCGCCGCGCGGCGCGAGGTCGACGTAGTGCTCGTCGATGCGCACGATGCGCGCTTCGCGGCCGAAAACGCTGCCGGCGGCGAGGCTCGAGCGCCCGTTGCGGTCGATGGCGCGCGCCTTCACCAGGCTGTGGAGGAAGTGCTGCTCGGTGTCGACACGCTCGAGCAGGCTGACGCCGCGTTCGGCGGCGAGCTTCGGTGCGTTCACGAAGTTCAGCGGCGTGTCGCAGCCCAGGCGGAGCGCTCCGACCAGCAGCGCGAGCTTCACGTGGCTCGCGTCCGCGCGCGCGATCTCGCCCGAGAGCGAGAGTTCGATCGTGGCGATGGGGCTTTCGAGGCTCTGCGCGAGGTAGCTGCCGAGTTTCTCGGCGAGCAGCACGTAGGGCGCGATCTGGCGCAGTGTCTGGCTCGACACCGGCGGGAGGTTGACCGCGTTGCGCGCCACGCCGTCGATCAGGAACTCGCTGACCTGGCTCGCGATCTCGAGCGCCACGTTGCGCTGGGCCTCCTCGGACGAGGCCCCGAGGTGCGGCGTCACGATCACGTCGTCGCGCGAGAGCAGCGGGTGGTCGGGCGCCGGCGGTTCCTTCTCGAACACGTCGAGCGCCGCGCCGCGCAAGCGTCCGGCGGCGAGGGCCTCGGCGAGGGCGCGCTCGTCGACCAGGCCGCCGCGGGCGCAGTTGATGACCCGTGCGCCCGGCTTCATGCGCGCGATGCGCTCGCGCGAGAGCAGGTTGCGCGTCGAGTCGTCGAAGGGGACATGGAGCGTCACGAAATCCGCGCGCTCGACGAGCTCGTCGAGCGTCACGAGCTCCACTCCCTCGACCGGGCTCTTCTTGCCGTGCAGGTAGGGGTCGTGGGCGAGGACGTTCATCTGCAGGCCCAAGCCGCGCTGCGCGACGGCGCGCCCGATGCGGCCGAGTCCGACGACCCCGAGCGTCTTGCCGGTGATCTCGCTGCCGAGCAGCGACCCGCGCCGCTTCCACTCGCCCGCGCGCACGGCTCGGTCGCCGCGCACCACGTTGCGAGCGAGGGCCGTGAGCAGAGCGATCGCGAGCTCCGCGGTCGTCGTCGTGTTGCCGGCCGGCGCGTTCATGACCACGACTCCGCGCTCCGTCGCCGCGTCGACATCGACGTTGTCGACACCGACGCCCGCGCGGCCGACGACCGCCAGGAGCGGCGCCGACTCGAGCACTCGGCGCGTGATCTTGGTCGCCGAGCGCACGAGCACCGCGTGCGCGTCGCGCACCGCCTCGCACAGCTCGGGCTCCTTGAGACCGACGCGCATCTCGGGTTCGAAACCGTTCTCGCGCAGCACGTCGAGCGCTTCCCCCGACAGCTCGTCGCAGATCAGGATCTTCTCGGGGCGACGGGGCGGCGCGGCGGCGGCCTGCGGTGCGGTGTGCGGAGCTGCTTGAGCGGCGGTGGGGGACGGCATGGCGAGGTTTCGAGTCGACGAGCGTGTTGCAGAGTGGCGGGCGGCGCGGAACGCACCCGGCGCCGGCCGGGCTAGCCCGCGAGGGCCGCGCGCACGAGTTGATCGAGGTCGGCGCCGTCGACGGACTTCGCCGCGCGTTCGACCTGCTTGCGGGCTTCCTTGTCGGTGAATCCGATGCTCATCAGCGCGGCGACCGCGTCCTCGACGGCCTTCGTGCGCGCGCTCGCGGGCCGGACGCTCGGCGATTCCACGCGCAAGCTCAGCGCCTTCTGGCGCAGGTCGAGGAGGATCTGCTCGGCGGTCTTGCGGCCGACTCCGCGAACCGCCGTGAGGCGCGCCGCGTCGCCGGCGACGATCGCCTCGACGAGCTCGTCGCGCTCGAGGCCCGACATCACCGCGAGCGCGACCTTGGGACCGACTCCGCTCACGGTGAGCAGCGCTCGGAAGACATCGCGCGACGCGGGGTCGCCGAAGCCGATGAGCTGGTGCGCGTCCTCGCGCACCACCATGTGCACCCACAGCCGCACTCGGCCCGCGCTCGGCAGAACCACATTGAGCGGCGTGCCGAGGTCGTACCCGACACCGCCGACGTCGAGCACGACCCTTCCGGCGGCCCGCTGCGCGACTTGCCCCTCGATGTAGTCGTACACGGCGGTCGTCCCCGGAAACCGGACTCGAAGGCGCGAGCGGCGGCGCGGGCCCGGCGAACCCGCGCCGAAGCGCTACTTGTTGGTCTCGTTGAGCTTCAGTCCGAAGTCGGCGAGCTTGCGCTTGAGTTCCTGCAGCGAGGTCTGGCCGAAGTTCGGCATCGACAGCAGTTCGTCTTCCGCGTGCTGGACCACGTCGCCGAGCGTCATGCAGGACAGGTTCTCAAGGGCGCGGCGCACGCGGATCGACAGATCGAGCTGCGCCAGCGGCCGTTCGAGCATGCTCGAGCTGTCGGCGCCGCTCGGGGCGCCCGCAGCCGCAGCCGCCGCGGCCGCCGCAGCGCGCGGACGCGCCGCCGCCTCGACGGAAGCGACCGCTTCCTCGTGCTTCATGCCCAGGCGCAGACCCTTGCTGCCGAGGATCTCCTTGATCTCGTTCAGCGAGGTCTCGCCGAAGTTCTTGTAGGAGAGCAGCTCGGGCTCGGTGAGCTTCACCAGGTCGCCCAGCACCAGGATGTTCATCTTGTTGAGGCAGTTGCGCGCGCGCACCGACAGTTCGAAGTCGGTGATCGGCGTGCGCAGGATCTGGTTCAGGCGGTCTTCCTTCCGCTCCAGATCCTCGTCGTAGTACATGTCGATCGCCGAGCGCGCGTCCTCGAGGTAGATGCGGGCGCGCTGGTTCATCGGATCGTTGCGCACGATGATGTCGTAGCAGGCCGCCGCTTCCTGGTCGCGGCCGAGGTCCTCGAGCAGGATGCCGAGGTTGAAGAGCACCGACTTGTCGATCGGCAGTTGGCGGGCGAGGGACTTGTAGGCCTCGAGCGCGAGGTCGTCGAGGCCGCAGCGCTCGGCGAGGTGCGCGAGGCGCGAGAGGTTCGTGCGGTGCGCGGGATCGATCTCGCGCGCGGCGGCGTAATCGTCGAGCGCCGCTTCGAACTCGTGGCGCAGCTCCAGCGCGCGGCCGCGCAGGTAGTGGAACTCCGCGCTGCTCGCGAACTCCGAAGGTGCTGCCTCGAGGTCGGCCATGATCTTCGCGGCGACGTCCTCGGCTTCACCCTTCTCGAGCGCGATCTCGATCTGCGCTTCCATCCACAGACCGCGCGGCTTGGGCTCGGTCGGGTACTGGCGGGCGAGGCGCTCGAAGATCGGCGCCGCCTCGCTGCAGCGGCCGAGCGACATGAGCGCTCCGCCGAGCGTGAAGGAGGCGACGACGTCGTTCTGTTCGTACGGCGCGAGCGCTTGGACGGCTTCGGGGTAGCGGCCGATCATCCACAGGCCCAGCCCGCGGCGGCGGCCTTCGTCGCCGGCGGTCCCCATCGACTCGACCTCGCGCGCGAAGCTCTCCAGCGAGCGGCGCGTGCGGAACACTTCCGTACGAGCCTGCGCGAGCGTGGTGAAGTTGGGGATCGGGGCCGTGCGCAGGTCGAAGGCGGCTTCGGGCGCCGGGGCGTCGGTCGTCGCGTCGAGGGCGGACGGGCTGGTGGTCATCGTTGGGCCAAAGAGAGGGTGCGGGACCAGGGATGGTCGATCGGGCGCGTCGAGAGCGCCGTCGGCAAGCGCGGAAGGATATCCAGAGCGCGGATCGGGCGTCAACTTGAGTGCGGTGAGCGGGGGCGCGCCCGGGGCCTCGGAGAGCGGCGGACGAGCCCGCGCGCCGCCGCGGGGCGGTCCGTACAGTCGCGCCATGCAGGACTGCATTTTCTGTCGAATTGCGAGCGGCGAGGCGCCGGCCCGGCTCGTGCACTCGAGCGCGCGAACGCTCGCCTTCCACGACCGCCGCCCGCTCGCGCCGACGCACGTGCTCGTGACGCCGCGCGAGCACGTCGCGTCGCTGTGGGAACTCGTCGACCCGGAGCTCGCGGGCGAATTGCTGCTCACGGCGGCGCAGGTCGCGCGCGAACTCGGGCTCGAGCGCGGCTTCCGCGTCATCGCGAACACGCGCGGCGACGGCGGACAGGAAGTCGAGCACCTGCACTTGCATGTGCTGGGCGGACGGCGCTTGGGTCCGATGCTCTCGCGCACGAGCTGAGCGCGCGCGACGCGGAGTTCGCGTCCCGAGCCCCGAGCGTTGCGATTCGCGCGGGGCGAACGCGATTGTCGACGAGCCTCTGGAACTCGCGGCTTCGATTTGCTGAAACGTGTCGGCGAGCTGCGCGTCCGCGTCGAGACGTCGCCTCGCTCGATTCGGGCGTGCGCCGCAGCGTCGGCGCGAGGAGGGGCGATGGACAAGTTCGTGATCCAGGGCGGTCGGCCGCTGCGCGGATCGGTGCGGGTCGAGGGATCGAAGAACGCGGTGCTGCCGGTGCTGGCGGCGTCGCTGCTCACCGACGAGCCGCTCGTGATCCCGAACGCTCCGAACGTTTCGGACGTGCGCTCGATGCTGAAGGTGCTCGAGAGCCTGGGCTCGAAGGTTCGGCGCTCGTCGACGGGCGGCATCGAAGTCTGCTCGGCCTCGGTGCCGGGAACCGAGGCGACCTGGGAGCACGTGCGCAAGATGCGCGGCTCGGTGTCCGTGCTCGGTCCGTTGCTCGCGCGTACGCACCGCGCGTGCGTGAGCCTCCCGGGCGGCTGCGTGATCGGCGTGCGGCCGATCGATTTGCACTTGAAGGGCATGCGCTCGCTCGGCGCCAAGGTGGAGCTCGCCGGCGGCGACGTCCGCGCCGAAGCGATGCGCGGTCTGATCGGCGGCGAGATGTACCTCGGCGGCGCGCAGGGGCCCACCGTGCTCGGCACCGCGAACGTGATGATGGCGGCGACGCTCGCGAAGGGCCGCACGGTGATCCACGGCGCCGCCTGCGAGCCCGAAGTGGTCGACCTCGGCGATTGCCTGCTCAAGATGGGCGCGAAGATCCGCGGACTGGGTTCGCCGCGCATCGAGATCGAAGGCGTCGCGCGCCTCCACGGCGCCGAACACGCCGTGATCCCCGACCGCATCGAGGCGGGCACGTACGTCATCGCGGGCGCCATCACCGGCGGCGCGGTGCGCGTCGAGAACTGCCGCCCCGACCATCTGATGATCCTGCTCGAGCGTCTCGAGGAAGCGGGGCTTCCCTTCGAGCACGGCGACGATTGGATCGCGACGATTCCCTACGACACGCGCGCGCGGCGCGCGAAGCCGACCGACGTCACGACGCTTCCGTATCCGGCCTTCCCGACGGACCTCCAGGCGCAGTGGATGGCGCTGATGACCACCGCCAACGGGATGAGCTTGATCAGCGAGACGATCTTCCCCGACCGCTACATGCACGTGGCCGAGTTGATGCGCATGGGCGCGAGCATCCGGCGTCAGGGCGGTGCGGCGATCGTGATGGGGCCGGCCGACCTGACCGGGGCGCAGGTCATGGCGTCCGATCTGCGCGCTTCGGCGGCGTTGGTGCTCGCGGGCCTGATCGCCCGCGGCACGACGGAAGTGCACCGCGTCTACCACATCGACCGCGGGTACGTGCACATCGAGGAGCGGCTCGCGGCGCTCGGCGCGTCGATCGTGCGCGTCGACGACAAGCTGGCCGCCGACGCGAGTCCGCTCGACACCGGCGCCCCCGACGAGGAGCGCGCGTCGGACGCGCTGCCCGTGAAGGAGTTGCAGCCGCTCGGCGCCGCCTCGCAATCCGCGCCTCAGATTTCCGGCGCGTAACGCGGGCGCTCCCGCCGCCGTAGCGCGCGGCGCCTCTTCGACCCTCGCTCCCCAAAGCTCGAACACACCCCATGCCGGATACCTTCGATTCGGAGAACCCTTTTCGGCCGCCGCAGCCGGCGCCGGAGTCCGACGCCGCGGCGCCCCGAGCCGACGGACCGCTCGAGTGGAGTCCGTTCGAGGCGTTCAGCTTCGCCTGGCGGGCGCTGACCGCTCAGCCGCTGGTGGTCGTGGCGTTTCTCGTCGCCATCTTGGTGCAGTTGCCGATTCCGACCCTCTCCTTCGTGGCCCAGACCGCGCTCGGCGCCACCGGCGATTCGGAGTACGAGACGCTGGGCATCGTGCTCAACCTCATGGGTTCGGTGCTGAACATTCCGCTCGCCGCCTGGATGATGCTCGGGCAAACGCGGATCGCGCTCGACCTGTGCCGCGGCAAGCGTCCGCCTCTCGGACGGCTGTTCGAAACGTCGCGCTTCGTTCCAGCGCTGCTTGCGCAACTCGTCGCGCAGTTCGGCGGGATGCTGATCGCGGGCGCGGCGTTGCTCGTGCTCGTCGGCCCCGGCGCGGCGCTGCTCGCCATCACCGAAGGAGGCGCCGTGGGCTACTTGGTGCTGATCCCCGGCGTGCTGATCTTCACCGTTCTGTGCATCTACTTCGCCGTCCGGATCGCGTGGTGGTTCCAGGCGCTCGTGTACGCCGAGACGGGCCCGATCGACTGCTTCGTCCTGGCCTTCAAGCAGAGCTCCGGGCAGTTCGGGTGGCTGTTCCTGACGTACTTGATCACCTTCGCCGCCTCCATCGCGGCCTTCTTCCTCGGGTGCTGCCCAGGCCTGTTCATCGGGCTGCTGTTCACGGTTCCGTTCGCCGTCGGGCTCTCGATGGTCGCGCTGATGTACGGCTTCATGCACCGCAGCGGCGAGCTTCCGCGCCTGAGCACGCCGGAGTGATCCGGCGCGCGCCTCGGCGACCCGTTCGCGGCCCCCCGAGGAGAAAGCGGCAAAGGCGCTGACGCGCGAGCGTCGTCTTCGCGCATAATCCGCGGCTCTCAACCATGTTCGAGTCGCTCACTCAGCGCCTTTCCGGCGCCTTCAACTTCCTGCGCGGCCAGGCCGAGCTCTCCCCCGAGAACATCGACGAAGGCCTGCGCGCGGTCCGCGCCGCGCTGCTCGAGGCGGACGTCCACTACAAGGTCGCCGCCGACTTCACGGACCGCGTGCGCGAACGCGTGCTCGGCGTGAAGGTCCTCAGGGGCGTCGAGGCCTCGCAGCAGTTCGTGCACGCGTGCCACGAGGAGCTCGTGGCCCTGATGGGGCCCGAGGACGGCAAGCTCGAGTTCGCGAAGAGCCCGCCGACGATCGTGCTGATGGCCGGCCTGCAGGGCGCCGGCAAGACGACGACCTGCGCGAAGCTCGCCAAGCACCTCAAGGACAAGCACAAGCGCCGCCCGCTGCTCGTCGCGGCCGACGTGAAGCGTCCCGCCGCCGTCGAGCAGTTGCGAATCCTCGGCGCGAAGATCGACGTGGCCGTGTTCCACGTCGAAGGCGTCGCAGCGCCCGAGGTGTGCGCGCGCGGCGTCGAACACGCGAGGAAGAACGGCTTCGACCTCGTCATTCTCGACACCGCCGGCCGCCTGCACATCGACGACGAGATGATGGCCGAGGTCGCGGACGTCGCGCGCCGCACGCAGCCGCACAACCAGTTGCTGGTCGTCGACGCGATGACGGGCCAGGACGCCGTGCGCTCGGCGCAGGCCTTCAACGAGCGCCTGCAGCTCACGGGTCTGATCCTCACCAAGCTCGACGGGGATGCGCGCGGCGGCGCGGCGCTCTCGATCAAGTCGATCGTCGGCCGGCCGATCCTGTTCGCGGGTATCGGCGAGAAGATCGACGACCTCGACGCGTTCCACCCGCGGCGCATGGCGGGCCGGATCCTCGGGATGGGCGACGTCGTCGGCCTGGTCGAGACGGCCTCGTCGAAGATCAGCGAGGAAGAGGCGCAAGCGTCCTTCGAGAAGATGGTCCTGGGCGATTTCACGCTCGAGGACATGCTCGCTCAGTTGCGCATGATCAAGCGCCTCGGGCCGCTCAAGAAGGTGCTCTCGATGATGCCCGGCATGGGGCAGCTGGGGGACCTCGACGCGCTCGTCGACGACAAGCGCTTTGCGCGCATGGAGGCGCTGTTCACGTCGATGACGCCGCGCGAGCGCCTGCGGCCCGACACCATCGACATGTCGCGGCGACGGCGCATCGCGCGCGGCGCCGGACAGGAGCCCAACGCGGTGGGGGACCTGCTCAAGAGCCACCAGGGCATGAAGCGCATGATGAAGGAGCTCAACAAGCTCGGCCTCGGGGCGAAGATGGCTTCGAAGCAGAAGCAGGACACGCTGCGCTCGCTTTCGCCGACGGGGGAACTCGCGGCCAAGCCCGAGGGCGGCGGACTCTTCGGCGGGGGCGGGCTCGGCGGCCTGTTCGGCGGCGGCGGGGGTGGAATGCCCGGACTCGGAGGTCTCGGAGGAGGCCTGGGCGGAGGTCTGGGAGGCGGCTTCGGTGGCGCGCTGGGGGGGATGGGCGGCGGTCCCGGCGCCGGCGCGCGTCCGATGGGCAGCTCGCCCACACGCCAGAGCGGCTCCAAGCGCAAGAAGGACAAGCGCAAGAAGCGCCGCTGACTCGCGCCCCGACCGAGCGGGCCGAACCGAGC
>CALFYL010000173.1 GCA_937952135.1 uncultured Planctomycetia bacterium | reverse complement strand
CGATCGACATGGCGCACGCCACGCACCCCAACTACCGCGAGAAGCACGAGCCCGAGCACTGGATCGCGCTCAACGGGGGCCCGGTGATCAAGATCAACACGAACATGCGCTACGCCACCGATGCGCAGAGCGAGGCCGCGTTCCAACTCGCGTGCGAGCGGGCGAAAGTGCCGCTGCAGAAGTACTTCCACCGCTCGAACCTCGCCTGCGGCACCACCATCGGGCCGCTGACCGCCGCGAAGCTCGGCGTGCGCACGGTGGACGTCGGCTGCCCGCAGCTCTCGATGCACTCGATCCGCGAAATGTGCGGCGCCGCCGACCCGCTGTACATGGCGCGCGCGCTCGCGGCGTTCCTGGCGCACTGAGCCGCGCGCCGACCGACGAGCGCGCCGCCCCGCGCCGGCAGTTGTCCGCTGCGCAGTGTCGCTTCGGCGCGCGCGCCGCTATCCTCGCGCCGCTTCCAAACCGAACGAGCCCCACTCCATGGCCCTCCAATCCCAAGTCGCCGCGCCCGGCAAGGTCGTCGGCATCTACTTCACCCTCAAGGACAAGAGCGGCGCGGTGCTCGACACCAACCGACGCGGCGGCAAGCCGATGGCGTACCTGCACGGCGCGGGGAACATCTTGCCGGCGCTGGAGAAGGCGCTCGAAGGCAAGACGAAGAACGACTTCGTCGCCGTGGTGTTGCCCGCGGAGCAGGCCTACGGCGTCAAGAAGCCCGAGTTGATCCACCCGCTCGACCGCAAGTCGTTCCCGCCGAACGTCGACATCCAGGTCGGCATGCGTTTCAGCGGAAAGGATCCGCAGGGCCGCATGCGCACGATGCTCGTGCTCGGCGTCGAGGGGGATTCGATCACCGTCGACGAGAACCATCCGCTCGCCGATCAGGAGCTGCACTTCGAGGTCACGCTCTGCGGCGTGCGCGACGCGACGCCGGAAGAAGTGCAGCACGGCCATCCGCACGGGCCGGGCAGCGCGCACAACCACTGAGCGCCGCGCGCCCTCAGGCTCGCCGCAGATAGTTCGCGCGCCACGCGAGCCAGCGTTCGTACTTCGCCCGCAGCGGTGCGTCGGTCGGGCGGACCGCGCTGCGCGGCGGATCGGCGAAGGGCGCCAGGTTCGCCGCGAGGCGCGCGGCCCCGAGCAGCGTCGATTCGTGGTCGTCGAGCATCTCGAGCTCGCGCCCGAGCAGGGTGGCGAGCGCCGGCGCGACGAACGGATCGCGCGCCACGCCGCCCGAGAGCTTCACGCGCGCGCGCCCCGAGGGATCGAGGGCCTCGACCAGTTCGCGCACGCGGAACACCAGGCCCTCGAGGAACGCACGCCGCCGGGCCGAGGGCGAAAGCGCGGTGACGTCGCGCGAGAAGCTCGGCGTGAGCTCCGCGCGCCAGTGCGGAGCGCCGACGCCGTCTTCCGGGGCGCAGAACAAGTCGGGTTCGTCGTCGTGGGCTCGCGGCGGCTCGCTCGCGCCGCCGAGGGCGTCCAAGCCCGCCGCTCCCGCGTTGATCGTTCCCTCAAGGGCCCAGCGCATCGCTCCGTCCGCGTTCGCGAGCAGCGGACCGCACAAGTAGCCCGCGCGAGGCTCGAAGCGCTCGACTTCGCGCAGCACGAAGCCGCCGGTGCCGAGGTTGACGAGCACGTCGCCCGCGCCGGGTGCGGAGACCGCGAGAAACGCTGCGGCCTGGTCCGAGAGCGTCGCCGTCAGCTTCAAAGAGTCCGACAGGGCCTCGTCTCGGCCGCAGCTCGGACGCAGATCGGGCAGCGCGCGACGCGGCGCGCCGACGTGGGCGAGCGCGTCCGGATTCCAATCGCCGGTGCGCACGTCGAACAGCAGCGTTCGAGCGGCCATGCTCGCGTCGATCGTGTGCCGCTCGGCGCGCGGACGGCGGCGGGCGATCGCGAACGAGTCCAGCGTTCCGACGCGCACCTCGCGGCGGCTTGCGGCGGATGTGGATTCGCGCGCGGACTCGCCGAACAAGCCAGCGCGAGCGAGCACGGCGAGCTTGGGTCCGAGGTAGTGCGGCGAGAGCCGCAAGCCGCTGAAGCCTTCGTACCACGGCGCTCGCGAGCGCTGCTCGTCGCACCAGCTCTGCGCGCGCCGATCGCGCCACGAGAGCACGCGCGTGAGCGGCTCGCCCGTCGCGGCGTCCCAGGCGAGGAAGCTCGAGCGTTGGCACGCGATCCCGAGCGGAAGCGGCTCTCGATCGAGCTGAGCTGCGTGCCCGAGCAACCGCTCGACCGCGGCGTCGAGTTCCTCGGCGTCGAAGTCGCACTCGAGGCCGGTTTCGCGAACCTGCGGCGCGGGTTCGCTCGCCAGCACGGTCAGCGCGCCGCGCTCGTCCAGCGCCGCCAGCTTGAGGCGCGTCGAGCCGAGGTCGAGGGCGAGCGCGCGCCACATCGCGCGCGTCAGCGCTTGTCGGACGCGAGCCGGCCGCGCAGCCAGCTTCGCTCGTCGGCGAGCGCGGCGAGGTGCGCGAACTCCGCGCGCGACAAACACACGATGCGGACCGCGATCAAGCGCTGCTCGGCCGTCGGGCTGCTCGCGCCGGAGGGATCGAACACCGGCCACACGCGGCACAGCGGATCGTCCGCGCCGTGCTCCGCGAGCACTTCCGCGACGCTGCGCTTGTCGTCGGCGCCGATCGCGCGCTCGTCGAAGCGGCCCTGCTCGAAGCGCGGCAGGAACTCGCGGTCGAGCGCGAGTTGGAGCTCGCTCTCGAGCGTCGCGAGGCGCTGCTCCATCTCGCCCTCGCTCCAGTCGCCGTACTTCCAGCCGAAATCGAGGTTCGGCGCGGGCGCCTCGCCTCCGTCCTCGAGGCCCTGGGCTTCGGGCGGCGCGGGTGTCGGCGGAGTTGCGCTGCGCGCCGAGCTCGCGGCCGTCGCCTCGGCCGCTCCGAGGTTCGCCGCGTCCGATGCGAGCGACAGGTCCGCCGCGGGCGCGGGAAGCGGCGTCGGCGAGCTCTCGCGAGCGGGCTCCGCGGCTTGCGCGAAGCTCGGGCCGTCGTTCACGAGCCACCACGCGCCGGCGCCGGCGCCCGCGAGCACGAGCAGAGCTAGGAAGAAGCGCCACATGCTTGGAGCACGCCATGATACGCGAGGGGAGCGGCCGCCGCGGGGCCACGGAGCGCGCCTCCACATTTCGGCTCCACTTTCCGGGCGCGAAACGGCCGCGGGCGGCAACACCTGCTTTCGATGGGTACGGGCGAACACGCGATGGCCGAGCACACGCTGAGCGCGGAGAGGCGCATGGAGGACCTCGCCTGGGTGCGGGGCCTCGCGCGCAGGCTCGCCGCGGACGAGCACACGGCCGACGAGGTCGCGCAGGAAACGCTCATCGCCGCGTGGGCGAGCGAGCGGCGAGGCGAGAGCCCCGGCCGCGCGTGGCTGGTCGGCGCGGTGCGGAACTTTCTTCTGCACCGGCGACGTTCGGCGCGCCGCCGAAGCGAGCGCGAGCACGCGGCGGCGCGCGCGGAGTCGCTGCCGCCGGTCGACGCGGCGCTCGCGGAGCTCGAAGCGCACCGCCGCCTGATGGCCGCGGTCGCGGAGCTCGACGAAGCGCTCCGCGTCGTCGTCGTCTTGCGCTACGTCGACGGTCTGCCGCCGCGCGAGATCGCCCGGATCCTCGAAGTGTCCCCCGCGCTCGTCTCGCACCGCTTGACGAACGCGATGCGGCAGTTGCGCGCGCGCCTGGAGCGCGACGGCGGCCGCGAGGGGTGGCTCGGCGCGATCGCGCCGCTGTGTTTCGGGATTCGAGAAGGCCCGTGGTGGCCGTTGGGAGTGCTCGCGTTGAACTCGAAGTTGCTGGTGGCGTCGGCGGTCCTGTTGCTCGGCGGCGCGGCGTGGATCTGGTGGCCGCAAGGCGAGCGTTCGACGCAGGCCGAGTCGCAGGCCGCGTTCGCGGCGGCGCAACCGGAGCGCGCGGACGCGAGCACTTCGAACGACGCGGATGCGCTGAAGATCGCGCGCGAGGACGTGGAGCCGCTGGCCGAAGCCCCGCGGGCGTCGGAGAGCGCGGCGCTCGCGATCGCGATGCCGCCGCCGCCGCGCTCCGTCGCGGGCCGAGTCTTCGCCTGCGATGGCCAGGCGCTTCCCGGTGTGCTCGTCGGAGTGCGCGGCGCCGTCGAACGCGCACGGAGCGGCGCCGGCGGTTGGTTCGAGTTGCCGGTCGAGGGCGCGAGCGGCGTGCTCGACGCCTTCGACGCGCGCTGGATCACGGTGGGGGCCGGCGCCTTCTCGCCTGCCACGAGCGCGACGCCGATCGTGCTCGTCGCCGAAGCCTTCGAGCTCGCGGGGCAAGTGATCGACGAGCGCGGAATGCCGCTCGAAGGAGCGCGCGTGAGCCTCGTGCGGCCGCGGGCCTTCGAAGCGCGCTTCGACGTCGACCTCGAAGGCGCGCAAGAGCTCTCGTTCCGCCGCGACACCGATGCGCAGGGCCGCTTCCGCTTCGAAGAAGCTCCCTCGATCGACGGCGCTGCGCTGCGCGTCGTGCTCGACGGCTTCGCACCGTTCGAGGTGGCGGCGCCGCGCGCGACGTCCCTCGAGGTCGTGGTGGTGCTCTCGCGTCCGAAGGTCGCCGCCGAGGGCAAGCTCGCCGGCATCGTGCTCACCCCCGAGCGCCGGCCCGCGGCGCGAGCGCGCGTCGCGATGGGGCTCACCAGCGCGCTCACCGACGACGAAGGGCGCTTCGAGCTCGAGCTTGCGAGGGCCGTGACGACGGACGAGCTTCGCGCCGTCAAGGAAGGCTTCCTGCCCGCGCGGATGGAGCGGCCCTTCGAACCGCGCGGCGATTCGGGATGGCCCGAGCACGTCGAGGTGCTCTTGCCGGGCCCTGCGTTCGCGCTGCAAGGCGTCGTGCTCGACCGCGAACGCAAACCCGTCGCCGGAGCGCGCATCTCGCTCGCGGATCCGACGCGCTTCGGCTCGATCGGACGCATGCCCGCGAGCGTCGAAGCGCTCGCCGCGGGAGCGCTCGTGCCGCCCGAAGCCATCGCGAGCGTCGGGCAGGCGCCGGCGGAAGACGGCGAGCACTTCTGGGACTACTACTCGCAGCCCGGTCCGCCGACGGCGTGCTGGAACTGGGTGCGCAGCGATGCGCAGGGCCGGTTCGAGCTGAGCGGGCTCTGCGGCCGCGCGTACCGCTTGAAGGTGCAGCTCGACGACTCGCTGCAGATCTTCGTGACCGAGCCCATCGACGCGCGCGAGGGCCGCGCCGAGATCGTGATGCCCGAGCCCGACGTTTGGCCGCGGCTCGCGGGACGGTTGGTCGGCCCCAACGACGAGCCCATCGCGAACGCGCAGTTGCAGCTCCAGGTCGAAGCGTTCGGCGTGCGCTCGCGCGTCTTCGGCGGAAGCGTGTACATCACGATGCGCCAACCCGGCGCCAGCGCGACGACGGACGCCGAAGGGCGCTTCGAGTTTCGCGACGTCGTGCGCGGCGACTTGCGCTTGACCGTGCGGGGCGACGGACTCGTTCCGAGCGAACACGAGCTCGGCGGCGTGGGCGATCCGCTCGCGCTGCGCCTGGTCGCGGACACGCGCTGCAACTTCGAGCTCGAGCTCGCCGAGCCCGTCGATCGCGCCGACGCGGTGCTCGCCCTCGACGCGGAAGGCCGCGGGCTCGACCTGCTGCGCATCCGCGGGAGCAGCGTGAACGCCGTCACCGAGGTCGAGCTCGTGCGCGGGCGCTCCGGAGTGCACGCCGTCAGCTCGCGCTGCCGCACGCTCGTGCTCAGCAAGAACGGCCAGGAAGTGGGGCGCATGTCGGTGCAACTGCGCGGCGCGGCGCCCGTGAGGCTGCGCTGGTGAGCCGCTCGGGCTCGGGGTGGTAACTTAAGGGGGCCCTCCCGATCGTTCGCCCCTCGATCGCCACCCCGCCGCGCCGACTCCATGCACCTGTTCCAACCCCTCGGCCGCTCGGCGGCTCGCGCCGCTGCATTGGCCCTGCTCGGCGCCTTCGCCTTCGCTCAACAGCTCGAAGTTCGCGTCATCAACGTCGACCAGGGCTTGTCGGTGTTCGTGAAGAGCCCGTCCGGCACGCGCTTGCTCATCGACGGCGGCAATCCGGGCGACGGCACGGCGATCGTGCGGCCGTATCTGCAGTCGATCGGGGTGACCGGGCTCGACTATTCGGTGATGACGCACTGGCACACCGACCACTTCGGCGGCCTCACCGAGATCCACAACTCCGCCTACAAGCCCGCGGTCGCGGCCTACGACCGCGGCGACAACAACCGGCCGTCGAACGGCTTCGTGACCTCGTACCTGTCGGCCGTGAGCGGCAAGCGCGCGATCGCGACGATCGGACAGACGGTCGACCTCGGCGGCGGCGCGACGCTTCAGTTCCTCTCGCGCGACGCGGCCTGGAGCGGCGGCTCGGTGAGCGACGACGGCGACGAGAACTCGCGCTCGCTCGGAATGGTGCTGCGCTACGGAGACTTCGATCTGTACGTCGCCGGCGACCTCACCGCCGGCGGACTCGGCACGCCGAACGTCGAGGGACCCGTGTCGGCGCTCGCGGGCCAGGTCGAGGTCGCGATCTCGTCGCACCACGGCTCGAGCTCGAGCTCGAGCAACACGGTCGCGAACAACCTCAACCCGAGCCTCGTGATCCACTCCGCGGGCCACGACAATCCCTACGGCCACCCGACCGAGACGGTCGTGAACGCCTGGAGCCCGACTTCGGCGACGCGCGTGCAGTGGTGCACCACCGAAGGCGACACGGTGCTCGCCACCGGCGGCGATCCGGGCGCGTTCAACGCGGTGAACGGCACGATTCTGATCACCAGCGACGGCGCGACGTTCACGGCGTCGAGCCCGGCCACGTCGACCTCGATCGAGTTCGCGACCTTCGAGCAACCCGGCGTGCGCGCGGCGCCGGCGCAGGTCGTGGTCAACGAGCTGCTCATCGACCCGCTCGCGAGCTCGGACAGTTTCGGCGAGTGGTTCGAGCTCAAGAACGTGGCGGGCGAGCGGCTCAACCTCGGCGGCATGCAGTTCCAGAGCGGCGCGCAGAGCTTCACGTTGCGCAGCCAGGCGCTGCTCGAACCGGGCGCGCAGTTCGTCGTCGGCGTGGACGGCCGCCGCTCGCGCAACGGCAACGTGTTTCCCGGCGTGAACGCGCCGTGGCAGATGTTCACGCTTCCGAACAACTCGGGCGCGCTCACGCTGCGCTCTTGGACGGGGCTGGTGATGGAAACCGTGAGCTGGGGCGCGGGCGCGATCAGCGTGCAGCCCGGAGTTTCCGCGGAACGCATCCAACCTTCGGGCGCGTCGTCGGCTTCGAACTTCGCGCCGGCGCTCAACGCGTGGTCGGGCGGCGACCTGGGCACTCCCTGGGCGCCGAACGACAACGAGGCGCCGCTTTGTCCGCTGCCGGTGGCTTACGGCGTCGGCAAGCTCACGAGCAACCTCACGTCGCCCTACATCACGTGGATCGGCACGCCGAGCCTCGACACGAACGACTTCTCGATCCGGCTCGTCGACGGCATGCCGCTCAAGTCGACGATCGCGTTCTGGGGCACGGCTTCGGCCGCCGTGCCGTTCCTCGGCGGCACGCGCTATGTCGCGACGCCGGTGCAGCGCCTGGGCCTGTCGCAAACCGACGTCGCGGGCTCCGTGACCTACGCGGTGCCGGTCGACGCGACGATGCCCGGCACGAAGCGCTTCTACCAGTTCTGGTTCCGCGATCCGTTCCAGCCGGACGGCACGGGCGTCGGTTTGTCCGCCGCGCTCGAGGTGCAGTTCTGTCCGCTCGCGCCGCCCGCGGCGAAGGGCGACGTCGTCATCACGGAGTTCCTGAAGGACCCGACCGCGGTGGCGGATAACGCGGGCGAGTGGATCGAGCTCTACAACAAGACTTCGTTCACGCTGAACCTCGAGGGCTGGCGGCTCGTCGACAACGATGGCGACGACGCGCTGCTCTCGAACGGCGGCGCGGGGATCTTCGTGGGCGCGGGCCAGCGCATCGTCGTCGGCGTCAACGCCAGCTCGGCTTCGAACGGCGGCGTGAGCGTGCACGCGAGCTACAGCTTCACGGCCTTCCGCTTGGACAACACGGTCGACGAGATCGCGCTCATCGCGTCGAACCAGGTCGAAGTCGACCGCGTCGAATACGACAACGTCATCTGGCCCACGTTGCCCGGGCATTCGGCGAGCCTGGAGCCGGCGACGCTCGACCACGTGCTCAACGACGATCCGAATCGCTGGTGCTCGTCGAGCACGCCCTTCGGACTCGGCATCGACACCGGCACGCCCGGCGCGGTGAACGACACCTGTCCCTGAGCGCGGCGAGGCGCCCCTCGTCGCAACCCCATCGCCTCCCACATGCAAATCCACTCCGCACGCCGGGCGCTGCCCTTCGCCTTCGTTCTGCTCGCCGCCGCTTGCGGCGACGACACGCCGACGACCGCACCGCCGGTCGGAGCTCCGAACGCGCCGGCGCCGGGGGCCGTGCTCACCGTGCCGCCCAAGGGACCTGCGCAGGTCGTGCGCTTCTACGACGAGGCGCGCACGCAGAAATTCGAGGCCGGGATGATGGTCGACGGGCTCAAGCAGGGCCCGTGGATGGAGTGGGACCGCGAAGGCAACGTGCAGGCGAAGGGTTCGTACAAGGACGACCTGCGCACCGGGGAGTGGCTCATGCTCTGGCCCGACGGTTCGACGAAGGGCACGCTGAACTTCGTCGCGGGCAAGCGCGAGGGGCCGTCGGTGATGAACCATCGCAGCGGCGCGCGCTTCACCGAGGGCGCGTACCTCGACGACCGCGAGCACGGGCCGTGGATCACGTACTACCCCGAAGGCGGCAAGCTCGACGAGGGCTCGTACGAGCGCGGGAAGCGGCACGGTCTGTGGATCGACTACTACCCGAGCGGCGCGAAGAAGAAGGAAGGCGAGTACGTCGACGGGCTCGAGCAGGGCGGCTTCCAGACCTGGCACGAAAACGGCCAGCTCTCGGCCGCCGGCGAGTACAAGGACGGGAAGATGAACGGGATGTGGCGCGGCTGGCATCCCGACGGCAAGCCCGCCGAGGAAGCGCTCTGGGCAGCGGGCGCGCTCGAGGGGGAAGCGAAGAGCTGGCACCCCGGCGGGCAGTTGAGGACCTCGGGGTTCTTCAGCGAAGGCAAGCGCAGCGGCCGCTGGACCACCTACTACGCGAGCGGCGCGAGGCAGTCCGAGGGCGACTTCGTCGAGAACCTGCAGTCGGGCGAGTGGCTCGCGTTCCACGAGAACGGCAAGGTCTTCAACCAAGGCTCGTTCGTCAGCGGCAAACAGCACGGCGTGTGGAAGGCGTTCTACGACGACGGCACGCTGCAGAGCGAGGGCCCGTTCGTCGGCGGCCTCAAGTCGGGGCCGTGGAAGACGTACCACCGCGACGGGACGCTCCAGTCCGAGGGCACGCTGCTCGACGACAAGCCCGAGGGTGAGTGGCGCTACTTCCTCGAGGACGGCAGCCCCGACACGGCGCGCAGCGGCGTCTACAAAGCCGGCGTGCTCACTCGCTGACGCGGACCTCGAGGCCCGTGCGCTCGGCGATGCGCGCGCCGATGGCCGCCAGTTGTTGCGGCGCGAGGCGCGCGAGCTCGGGGGCTTCGGGCTGGTGCGACTCGCGCGCCAGGCCGTAGAGCAGCACGCCTCGCAGCTTCGCACCGCTCGCGAGCACCGCGCACAGCGCGTCGCAGTAGCGCTCGAGCGACTCGCCCGCGAGCGTCGCTCCGTTCCAATCGAACGCGATCGTCTGCACCCACGTCGGGCACGCGCGCGCGCACAGCTCGAGGTTGCGCCGCGCGCGTTCGATGCCGGTGTGCACCGAGTTGAGGCGCGCGAGCCCCGCGTCGTCGCCGGCGTCGAGCTTGCACCACACTTCGCCGCCGAGGCTCGCGAGCACGCGCAGCGCCTCCCGCACGTAGTCGAGGTGCGCGAGCGAGCCGTTCGTGATCAACGTGAGCTTGCACTCGCGTCCGAGCTCCGCCGCCGCGCGCTGGCGCTCGATCGCCGCGAGCACCTCGACGAGCTCGCGCGCGCCCGTCGGCTCGCCGTTGCCCGCGATGGCGATGTCCGCGATGCGCCGCGCGCCCTCGGGCAGATTCGCGCGCTGCCACTGGGGATCGCGAACGGTGGCCAGCAGGCTCGCGAGCTCGCGCTCGAGCTTCGCGACGTCGATCTTCGGCGCGCGCCCCGCGACGAGCCCGGGGACCTGGCAGTACACGCAGCGCCAGTTGCAGGCGTTGTTGGGGTTGAGGTTGACGCCGATCGAGAGGCCCTGCGCGCGCCGCGACACGACCGGGTAGACGTACTCGAAGCCCGCGCTCGCGCGGTCGTGGTCGTCGTGGGTGAGCGCCATGGAAGGCGAAGCGGCCGCCGCCGGACTCAGCGCAGGCCGAAGGCCTCTTTGCCGTACTTCGAATCGCGCAACGGCACGAACTCCGGATCGTCGGCGAGCGCCTTCAGCGCCGCGTCGGCGAGCGGCGACTTGCGCAACGTCTCGGCCGCGTCCTTGAACTTGCCGCGCCGCGAATAGGCGCGCGCGAGCTTGACCCACGTATCCGGATTCACCGTGGGGTCGTTCCGCGAGTTCGTCAACGCGAGCTTGTAGTCCTTGATCGCGTCGTCGTCCTCGCCGAGCTTCGCGAGCATGTCCGCGCGGCGCACGTAGGACTCCGACCAGTTCTCGTTCTTCGCCACGAGCTCGTCGTATTCCTTCAGGAGCTCCTTGCGCGCACCCTTGTCGCCGACACGCGTGAGGAACACGAGCGCGCCTTCGTGCAACTTGCGGTCGGGCGAGCCGATCAACGGCTCCATGAGGCGCTTGAGCTCCGCATTGAGCGTCGGCTTGAGCGTCGGCAGCCGCTCCAGCACCTGCACGCGCGTGTCGACCGCGACACTGGACGACGCCGCGAGGCGCACGAAGGCCTGCACGTCGGCGGGGGTGGCGAGCGAGGGCTGCGTTCGGAAGTAGTCGATCAGACTCGCCGCGTGGCGCTGGGCGAGGCGTGCATCGAGCAGGATGCGCCGCACTTGCTCCGCGGCGCCGGCCGAGCGCTGCGCCGACAGCGCGTCGATCGCCAGCCCGATCAACGTGTCGTCCGTGCCCTGGAGCACCTCGCCGAGCAGCGCGTCGTCCGCGGGGCCGCCCATGCCCAGCAGCGTGCGCAGGCAGGTGTGTTTGAGCTCGCCCGTCGAGCTGCGGAACAGCGCCGCGACGGCGGGCCGCGCGCGCTCGGGCTCCGGCGTGTTCGCGAGCACGCGCAGCGCGTTGCGTTTTCCGTCGGCGCCGCCGCTCGACAGCAGTGCGAGCAACTCGTGCGTCACCGGTTTGGTGTCCATCGTCGAGAGCGCCGTCGCGACCTCGCGCGCGAGCAGCTTCTCGCGCTCCGTCGCGCCGTCGGGCGCGTCGAGGCGCTTCACCAGCAGCGGCGTCGCTTCGGCCCCGAGCTTGGCGATGCGCTCGACCGCGGACGCGACCTCGGCGGGGGTCGGCGTGCGATTCGAGGGCGACAGTTCCGCGAGCAAGCCGTCGAGCTGCGAGCGAACCTGCGCCTGGGCCTGCGCGCGCCGCTCGCGGGCCTTGAGCAGGAGGTCCTCGAGCGACTGGCGGTCGTCGCCGGCGCGCGCGGCCCACGTCGGGCCGGCCGCCGCGAGCAGCCAGGCCGCCGCGAGCGGCAGACCCCAGTTCAACCCCAGCCGCCGAGAGGTGCGCCGTTGCATGGCGCGATGGTAGCGCAACAAGCGCGCGGCGCGACCGAGGCCCGCGGCGCGGCGATCAGGCGCGCCGCGGCATGGGCCGCAAGCTCACACCGCGGCCGTTGCGGGTCAGTTGGCCCGGGCGGCGAGGCTTGCCCTTGGGAAGCGCGGCGACCTGCTCGCGCTCGACGAAACGGGCGCCGGCGAGCGGTCCGGGGGCCACGCGTCCGTAGACGATTCCCATGCGTTCACGACAGCGGAAGATCACGTTGAGCATCGAGGTGCGGGCTCTTCGGCCGCGCGCAATTCCGATCTGGACTTCTTGCGCAGGTCTCGGCGGCCGCTCGAGCGCGGGCGGAAGGGAATTCGCAGCGCCGCTGCGGACTCGTGCTGACGCGAGGCGCGACACGCGCTTCAATGGCGGCTTGGTCCAGCCTGCGACCGCTTCCCGATGAACGCTTCCGCCGCCGTCCACTCGCACCCGCACCCGCATCCGGGCGGAGGTTCCGCGCGCGCCGCCACCGAGCGCTACGACGTGCTCGTCGTCGGCGGCGGCCACGCGGGCGTCGAGGCGGCCCTCGCGGCGGCGCGGATCGGCGCGCGCGTGGCGCTCGTCACGATGCGCGCGGACCGCCTCGGCGAGATGAGCTGCAACCCAGCCATCGGCGGCTTGGGCAAGGGCCAGCTCGTGCGCGAGATCGACGCGCTCGGCGGGCTCATGGGGCGTGCCGCGGACGAGACCGGCATCCAGTTCAAGGTGCTCGGCGCGTCGAAGGGCGTCGCCGCGCAGGGCCCGCGCTGCCAGTCCGATCGCCATCTGTACCGCGAGTTCGTCACCGCCCGTCTCGCCGAGCATCCGGGCGTCGAGGTGCTGGAGTCGACGGTCGCGGGTCTGCTCGTCGACGACCGCGTCACTCCGCCTCGCGTTCGCGGCGCAAAGCTCGGCGACGGCGCCGAACTGCCGGCGGGCGCCGTGGTCATCACGACCGGAACATTCCTCGCGGCGATCATGCACACCGGCGAGTCGCAGTCGAGCGGCGGCCGCGTCGGCGAGGGCACCTCGCGCGGCATCTCGCACGACCTCGCTCGGCTCGGGCTCGGACTCGGGCGCCTGAAGACGGGCACGCCGCCGCGGCTCGAGCGCCACTCGATCGACTGGGAGCGCCTCGAGCCGCAACCGGGCGACGAATGGCCGCAGCCGTTTTCCTTCGCGACCTCCCGCGACGGCTTTCCGAAGCAGAAGCAGATCGAGTGCTTCATCACCTGGACGCAGCCCGCGACGCACGAGCTCATCCGCGCGAACATCCACCGCGCGCCGATGTACGCGGGCCGCATCCAGGGCGTCGGCCCGCGCTATTGCCCGTCGGTGGAAGACAAGGTGATGCGCTTCGCGGACCGCGAGCGCCACCAGGTGTTCCTCGAGCCCGAGAGCCTCTCGACCGACGTGGTGTACGTGAACGGCGTGTCGACCTCGCTGCCGGCCGACGTGCAGGAGGCCTTCGTCCGCACGATCCCCGGCCTCGAACGCGCGCGGTTCCTGCGCCACGGCTATGCGGTCGAGTACGACTTCGTCTTTCCCGCGCAGCTCGACCCGACGCTCGCGGCGCGCGACATCGCGGGGCTGTACCTCGCGGGGCAGATCAACGGAACGTCCGGTTACGAGGAAGCGGCCGCGCAGGGCCTGATCGCCGGCGCGAACGCGGCGTTGTGGGTGCGCGGCGCGCCGGCCTTCGTGCTCGGACGCCAGCAGGCCTACATCGGCGTGCTCGTCGACGACCTCGTCGTTTCGCAGCCCACCGAGCCGTACCGCATGTTCACGAGCCGCGCCGAGCACCGCCTGCTGCTGCGCTCGGACAACGCGGATCGGCGCCTCACCCAGCAGGCGGCGGAGCTCGGCCTCGCGGGTTCCGCGGCGCTCGAGCGGATGCGCGCACGCGAGCAGCGGCTGGCCCAGGCGCTGAACGTGCTCGCGGCGCTCCGGCCGCCCGAGTACGCAGGCAAGAGCCTCGTCGAAGTGCTGCGTCGACCCGAAGTCGACGTCGCGTGGCTCGCCGCGCGCCACGAGCCCGTCGCGACGCTCGCGCTGAGCGGCGACGAGCGCGCGGCGCTCGAAGCCGAGGTGAAGTACGCCGGCTACATCGAGCGCGAGCACGAGCAAGTGGCGCGCATGCGGCGGCAGGAAACAGCCGAGATTCCCGCCGACTTCAGCTTCGAGGGCCTCAGCGGCCTGGGCGCCGAAGCGAGCGCCAAGTTGCGCCAGTTCCGACCGCGGACGCTCGGCGCGGCCTCGCGCATCGCCGGCGTGCGGCCTCCGGATGTCGCCCTGCTCGCGGTGCACGTCGAGCGCTTCAAGCGCGAACGCGCGGGCTGAATTCGGCGTTCGTGCGCGCCCTCGCGCGCGCCGCTCACGTGCCGCGCCGCAGCACGACCGTCTTGATGGTCTGGAACAGGATCGAGAGGTCGAACAGCAGCGACTGGTTCTTGATGTAGAACAGGTCGTACTGGAGCTTCTGCAGCGCGTCCTCGACCGTGTTGCCGTAGGGGTAGTTGATCTGCGCCCAACCGGTCAGGCCCGGCTTCACGATGTGGCGCTGGTTGAAGTAGGGGATCTGCAGCGCGAGCTCGTCGACGAACACCTGCCGCTCCGGCCGCGGCCCCACGAGCGACATGTCGCCTGCGAGCACGTTGAAGAGCTGCGGCAGCTCGTCGAGCCGCGATTTGCGCATGAAACGGCCGCTGCGCGTGATGCGCGGGTCGCCTTTCTGCGCCCACACGGGTCCGGTCGCCTTCTCGGCGTCGGCGCGCATGCTGCGGAACTTGTAGAGCGTGAACTGCTTCCCGTCGCGGCCCACGCGCTCCTGGCTGAAGAGCGCCGGTCCGGGCGAGTCCATGCGCACGACGATCGCCGTGAGCAGCATCACGGGCCAGAGGACCGCGAGCGCGACGAGCGAGATGACGATGTCGACGGCGCGCTTCGCGGTCTCGCCGCGCGCGGAGCGGCCGAAGCCGTCGTTGAAGATCAGGTACGAGGGCCGCATCGCCTCGACGGCGAGCTTCCCCGTGATCTGCTCGTACAGCGCTTCGCGTTCCTTCACCGCGATGCCCGCGAGGCGGCAGCGCAGGAGCTCCTCGGTCGGCAGGTGGCCGCGGCGGTCCTCGAGGGCGACGACGACGATGTCCACGGCGAGCGTGCGCACGAGCTCGAACAGGGTGGTCGGCGCGCGGCGCGGCCCGTTCGCGGCCGTGGTCGCGGGCTGCGGCGCGGGCTCGAGCGGTTCGAGCACGAGCGTCGCGAGCGCCGCTTCGGTCGACGGATCGAGCTGCGTGCGCTCGCCGAACGCGGCTGTGACTTCGCCGGTCGACGCCGGCAAGGCGCCGCCCGCGTTCTTCGGTCCGCGTTCGCGCACGAAGCGCGGGAGCTGCGGCGCGCCCCGTCGCGAGGGGCCGTCTTGGCTCGACGGCGCTTCGGGAACCATGCCGACGGTCTCGAAGCCCGAGTCGTTGTGCTCGAGCATCTCGCGCACGAGGCTCAGCGCGGCCGGGCCGGCGCCGAGCACGAGCACGCGCTCGTTGAAGTTCCAACGCCGCAGCGCGAGGTGGAACACGTGCCGCCACACGTACAACAGCGAGAAGCCGAACAGCAGCGTGAAGACCAGCGTCTGGTAGAGCTGCGATGGCTGGAGGCCGGGGAACTGCAGCACGCGGCGCAGCTCCCACGAGCGCGCCAGGAACACGCAGCACAGCGCGATGAGGATCGCCGTGCCGGTGGACCCGACGAAGCGCGAGGCGCGGTCGTAGCGCGAGCTCGAGACGCGGAAGTCGTAGAGCTCGTTGAAGGCGATCGCGATCTGCGCCAGCACCGCAATCGAGAAGGCCGAGAAGAGGCACACGCGGCGCGCGTCGGCGAGGCTGAGCCCCTCGAGGATCACGCGCTCGGCGACCACGGGGTCCGGAGTCCACAGGTGCGCCGTCATGCCGGCGGCCAGCACGCCGCCGAGCAGCGCCGTTTCGCTGAACACGAGCAGCGCGCGGCGCACAGGCAGGTAGTGGCGGAGGACTCGCAACATGCGGCGGACGCGTGCAGGCGCTCGGCGGCGGGCGCGGGGCGCCGGCGGCCGGAGAGCGCATCAAAGATGTCGATCGTGGGGGGAGGCGACGAGGCGGGGGTGGGAGGATCCTTCCGACTTGCGCTCTTCGCGCAGAGCATAGTGCCGAGGCCCAGGTCGGAACATCGGCAGTCCCGAGCGCGGGGATTGAACGAGTTGCGCACCTCGGCGCTTTCGAGGGGCGGGAAGCGCAGGGCTCGGCTCGGCGTCGCCCACGGAAGGTCTTTCGCTGCGCTTCACATGCCGAGGTGCTCGGTGGCGCTTTCACGGGACGCTCTCACAGCTCGGTCACGCGCCAGGCCGCGAGGCGCTCCTCGGCGTCGACCCAGACCTCGACGAGCGCGAGCTTCGGCGCCGCGCGGAAGCCCATCGAGCGCGAGCAGCGGCGCGCCGCGCGTGCGATGCGCGTGCGCTGGGAGGCGGAGAGTCGCCGCCCGGGCGCCCCGTGCGGATGGAGGCTCGCGCGAGAAACGCGCGCCGATTTGACCTCGAAGATCCACAGCTCGTCGCCGCGCCACGCGACGAGGTCGAGCTCGCCTTCCGGTGTCGCGACGCGTTGCGCGACGACGCGGAAACCTCGCGAGCGAAGCTGCTCCGCCGCGAGCGCCTCTCCGCGCTTTCCGATGCGCGAGGTGTCGAACCGGAGCAGCGCGCGCGCGGTCCAGCGGTACTCTCCGCGCGCTGCGTCACCTGGCTGGCTCGGGCCCGAAGCGCGCTTCCAGCGACGCCAGCTCGACAGTCCGTCCGAGAGGCGACGCGCCGCGGATCGAAACGCAGCGCCCCAATCCGCGAACGGCTCGCACGCGACGCTCGCGAGCCCGGATCCGAGCTTGGCTTCGAGCGCGGATCCGAAGGCCGCGCCTACTTCGCGGTCGCTTCCTTGCCGTTCGCTTCCTTGGCGGCGCCGTTCTTCGCAGCCACCTCGTCGGAGACCACGTCCGCGATCGCCGCGCGCGAGAACTTCAGCCGCACGCCTTCGTCGACTTGCAGCGTGACCTGCGTGTCCGAGATCGTCGCGATCGAGCCGTGCAAACCGCCCGTGGTGATCACTTTGTCGCCCTTCTTGAGCGCCTTGAGCATCGTCTCGCGCTTCTTGCGTTGCTTGCGCTCGGGCGCGATCAACACGAAGTACATGATCCCGAAGATCAGGATCACCGGCATGAAGCCCGTCAGCGACTCGAAGGCGCCTCCGGCCGCTTCGCCGCCCGCTTCCGTGGCGGGAGTGGATGCGTCGGCGGCTTGGAGGAGAGTCAGAAGGGCGAAGTGCAGCATGGCGGTGGTCCGGCGGAACGGCGGCGAACGGCGGGGCCAAGTCGGACTCGGCCGTCGAAAGGGGCGGAGAGGCTACTAGAATCGACGCCCCCGTTGTAGCCGCCCCCCCTGCAGCCACACTCGCCGCAGCCGCACTCGCCGCAGCCACACTCGCCGACCTCACCCCGCGACGCACGTTCCGCACTTGAGCCCCGAATCCATGCAACCCGCCGCAACGCCCGCGAGCCCCTCCGCGAAGGAGCGCGTCGTGGTCGCCATGAGCGGCGGCGTCGACAGCTCGGTCGCCGCTCTTCTGCTCCAGCGCGCCGGCCATCCGCTGGTCGGCTTGTTCATGCGCAACGGCGTGCACGTCGACGAAAACGAGTCGCACAAGAAGTCCTGCTGCTCGGTCAGTGACGCGCGCGACGCCCGGATGGTGGCGGCGAAACTCGGAATTCCGTTTCAAGCCGTCGACCTCGCCTCCGAGTTCGGCGCGATCATCCGCTACTTCCTCTCCGAGTACTCCGCGGGCCGCACGCCGAACCCGTGCGCGGTCTGCAACCGCGACCTCAAGTTCCAGCGCCTGCTGCGCTTCGCCGACGAGCTGGGATGCGCGGCGGTCGCGACCGGTCACTACGCGCAACTGGCGCTCGAGGACGGACGCGTCGCCGTGCGCCGCGGCGTCGACCGCGACAAGGATCAGTCGTACCAGTTGTTCTCGGTCGCCGAGCGCAACCTCGCGCGCGCGCGCCTGCCGCTCGGCGGCTTGCGCAAGCCCCACGTGCGCGAGATCGCGGCCGACTTCGGCTTGCGCACGGCGCAGAAGGCGGACAGCCAGGAGATCTGCTTCGTGCCGTCGAACGATTACCGCAAGCTGCTCGCGGAGCGCGGCGTCGAGCTGCACCCCGGTTCGCTCGTCGACACGTCGGGCCGCGTGCTGGGCGAGCACGCGGGCACGGAGCACTTCACGATCGGGCAGCGCCGCGGCCACGGCATCGCCAGCGAGAAGCCGCTCTACGTCGTCGCGATCGAACCCGAGCGCGGCCTCGTCGTGCTCGGTTCGCGCGACGAGTGTCTCGCGCGGGCGATGCGCGTGCGGGAGCTCAACTGGATCGGCTTCGACCCGCCCGCGGACGATTTCCGCAGCGCCGTGCAAGTCCGCTACCGCCACGAACCGGCGCCGTGCTGGGTGCGGGTCGACGAGCACGGCGCGCGCGTGAGCTTCGACGAGCCCGAACTCTCGATCACACCGGGTCAGGGCGCGGCCTTCTACGACGGCGACCGGCTGCTCGGCGGCGGGTGGATCGAGAGCGCCGAACTCGCTGGCGGCGCGGCGCTCGAACGCTCCGCGGCGCCGGCGGCGAGCTGAAGCCCATGCCGAGCCGTTCTCGCGAGCCGAGCGGCGCGCCAGGCAGCGCCTCAGGCAGTAGTCGGGACAGCGCTCGGACCAGCGCTCGCGCGCCGGAGCGCGCCGCGAGCTCGGTTTCGCTGCGTTTCGCGCCGCGAGCGTGGCTCGCGCTCGGCGCGCTGCTCTTCGCGCTCGCGGCGCTGCTGTGGAGTCCCGCGTGGTCCGCCGCCGCGCGCGGCCGCGAGCTCTGCGTCGTGCTCGTCGACATGTCGGCGAGCACGGTTCGCACGCGAAGTTCGTGGCCCGCGTGGCGCGCTGAGCAGCTCCGCGAAGAAGCGCGCGAGGCGGAGCGGCTGGCCGCGGACTTCTGTGTCGTCGCGTACGCGGAAGGCGTCGAGGTCGGCTTCGGGCCGCGCCCAGCCGACGAGTTCGAGCTCGCGGCGAACTTCGGGCGCTCCGTGGGGGAACGCGAGAGCGACCTCGCGCGCGCTCTGGTCGCGTTGCGTGCGATCGCGGGCGAACGGCGCGTCGCGCGGCTTTGCGTGCTCGGCGACGGCGAGTTCAGCGGCGCCGAGCCGACGCCGGAGCTGGCGAAGTGGCGCGAGGCCGGCGCGCAGCTCGCACTGCGCCAAGCGCCGGCGCCGGACCTCGTGGACCTCGCGCTCGACAAGCTGCGCGCGCCGCGCGAGCTGGAAGCTGGCGCTCCGCTCGCTGTTTCGCTTCGAGCGAGCTCGCTCGCCGCGCGCCTGCCGGCGGAGGCGTTCGTGCGCGTCACCCTCGAGGTGCGCGATCGGGCGGGTGCGCGAGACGTCGTGCACGACGTGCCTCGCGCCGAGTTCGAAGCCCGCGGCGGCGCGTTCGCGCTCGACCTCGGGCCGCTCGCGGAGGGACTGACCGACGTGCGTGCGACCCTGCAAGTCCGCGGCGCGCTCGACGCGAGCCCGGAGAACGACTCGCGCGCCGTTCGCGTCCGCAGCCGCGGGGCGCTGGTCGTCGGAGCGCTCACGAATCGCGCGGAAGAGTTTCGCGCGTGGCTCGACGCGTGCCGCGCGCTGCCCGGGCTCGACGTGCGCGCCGTCTCGATCGAGGGCTTCGAAGCGCAACTCGAGGAGTGCGATGCGCTCGTGGCGCTCGACGTCGATCCCAGGGAGCTCAACGCTCCGCTCGTACGCGATTTCGTGCGGCGCGGCGGCGGGTTCTTGGCGGCGGGCGGCGTCTCGCTGCTCGGCGGACTCTCCGCGGGCCGCGCCGATTCGGACCTCGCCGCGCTCCTGCCGCTGACGCCCGAACAGGGCCCGTCGCGCGACGTGGTCCTGCTGCTGGACGGCTCGGGAAGCATGCAAGGCGCCGCGCTGGACGAGCTTCGGCACGCGTGTCTCGAACTCGCGCGGCACGCGGCGCCGAACGAGCGCGTGCAGGCCTTCTGGTTCACCGACGCGCTGCTCGAGTCCTTCGAGCTCGAGCGCGGCGTCGACGCGGGGGCGCGCGCCGCGAACCTCGAGCGCTGGGCGCGTGCGCGACGTCCCGGCGGCCCGACGGACATCGTGCGCGTGCTCGGCGAACTCGCGCGGCGCCGTGCGGGCGAGTTGCCGGCCCTGGCGCTGCTCGTGAGCGACGGACGCGACCAGCGCGCGCGCGGCGCGAGTGCCGACGAACTCGCCGAGCGGGTCCGCGAACTCGAGCGCGCGGGAGTGCGGCTCGCGGTCGTCTCCGCGGGGGCCGACGCGGACCGCGCGTGGCTGGACGAGCTCGCGCGCACGACCGCGCGCGGCCGCGCTTGGAGCGCCGAGGAGTCCGGTCTCGCCGAAGCGCTCTCGAGCGAGACCGCGCGCGAGCGGGTCACGCTCGACGGCGGCGCGGTGCGCGTGCTCGAGGCGCGCGCCGACGACGAGCCGGAGGTCGTCGATCTGCGCGAAGCGCTCGCGAGAGCCGTGTTGCCTGCCGCCGGCGCGCATTGGCGCGCGCAAGCCCGCGAGGGCGATCGCATCGTGCTGGCTCTCGACGGCGGCGCGCCCCTGCTCGCGCTTCGACGCTTCGGAGCGGGCTGGGGCGCGACGTGGACGAGCGCTCCGTGCGAGGCGTGGTCGCCCGCGTGGAGTTCCGCGGCGTCCGCGCTCGCTCCCGTGCTTCGAACGCTTGCGCGCGGAGGCGCGGAGGCGCTTCGGAACGGCTCGGACGCTCCGCGGAGTGAGCTGCGCGCCGAGTACGAGCCGTTCGCGAACCTTGTCGTGCTCGGCTGCCCGCTCGATTGGCCCGCGCAGGTCGGGCTCGCGGCGCGCGACGGCGCGGAGCGCGCGCTCGCGAGCGTCCCGCACGACCGCAACGCGCTCGACCCGCGAAGCGTTCGCGTCGTCGGCAGCGCGGAGCTCCCGAGCGACTTGCGAAGCGCGCTCGAGAGCGCGGCGCTCGAGCGCCTGGTCGTCACCGATTCCGCGGGCCGCGAGCTCGCGCGCGTTCGACTGGAGCGCGAGCCGGCGGCGGAGTTCCGCGGCGTGCGCGCGAAGTTTCAGCTCGCCGAGTTCGACCGCCCTCCGGGACCTGGACGGGCCCCGGGATCGGGCGGGCCCGAATTCGCGGCCGATCTCGCGCCGGCGCAGCGGACCTGGGGCCTTCTGGCGGCCCTGGCGGGGGCCGCGGCGCTCGCCTGGGGGCTGGTGCTCTCCAGCGGTCCGCGCCGGGGCCCGACCGGTCAAGTTCTTCCGGCCTCGCGCCGATAGCGCCGGGGCTGGCCCGAGTTCCGCTTGTGGAACCTTCGCGGTCCGGCGTCCACTGCCCATGAAGCGCACAGCGAATTCGATCCCCGCCCTCGCCCTCGTCCTGAGCACTGCCTTCGCCGCCCTGGGCGCGGGCTGCGCCTCGTCGCCGGCGGAGAGTTCGAACGAGGCGTGGCTGCGCGCCTCGCCGGCCCTGCGTCAGCAGATCGAGGATCAGATCACCCGTCTGCCGTGGACCCACGGCCTGGAGCGCGTCGAGCAGATCGCGTGGTTCGCGCGCGTGGGCGAGCCGGCCTACGACGCGCTGCTGAAGTTGTGCGAGGACCCGCGCCCCGATGTCGCGGCCGCCGCGGTCGCCGCGCTCGGCGCCACGCGGGACAGCCGGCTGGTCGAGCCGCTGCGAGTCGTGCGCTGGCAGGCGCCGGACGACCGCGCCCTGAACTTCGAACGCGCACGCACCTTCGTGCGGCTCGGCGATTGGACGCATGTCAAGGTGCTCATCGAAGGCCTCGGGGCCGACGACGCGTGGGCGCGCGCGTGGTGCCTTTCGGCGCTTCGCGAAGTCACCGGGCAGGACTTGGGTTTCGACCCGCAGGCGGACGCGATCACGCGCGAGCAGTCGCTCGAGCGCTGGCGTCGCTGGCACGCGTCGCGGACGGCCGAAGGCATCCTCGCCAAGGGCGGCTGAGCCTTCTCGGGCGCGAGTCCGGAGGGAATTCAGTCCTTCGCGCTGCGAAGGCGTTTCACCAGCTCGTCGAAGCGTGGCTCCTCGCGCAGCGCGCTGAGGTCCTCGTCGTCCAGGAGATGCTGCGGGTCGTCGTAGCCGAGCCGCACCGCCTCTTCCAGGGCGTCGAGCGCGCCCGGGACCTCGTCGCACAGCGCGAGCGAACACGCCAGGTTGTAGTGCGCCGTCGCGTTGTCCGGCGAGAGCGCCACGAGCTCCCTGTCGACCTCCAAGCCGTCCCTGAAGCGCCCGAGCTTGGTGTAGGTGGCGCCCAACTCCGCGAGCACCTCGGCGTTGCGCGGCTGCCGCACGCGGGCGCGCTCGAGGAATTCCGCCAGGAAATCGAGCCCCAGGCGCTCGAGTTTCGGGTTGGAGCTGAAGGCGGGTTCCAAGGCGAGAGGTCGGCGGAATGCGTCCGAGCGGCCGAGGGGCGCGAGTATACGCCGCGCGGAATCTGCGTCGCCGCGGCTGCAACCTCCACGAGGAACGGGCTAGATAGCGAGGTCGACGGGGGCGGTGAGAACCGATCTCAGCTCCCCGGCGAAGGACGCGGCGGCGGGTGAGTTCGAAAACACGAGGGCGGACGTGGGCGGGGCAGACGTCGTACGGTGGGAATGCGGGGACCCCGGGCGCCCCGCGGCAAGTCGACGCGGCGTTCGTCGCGATCCTCCCCGTCGCACCGCTCCGGGGCGCCGCTCTTTGGATCGACTTCGGGCCCGCCCCGCGCCAAGCTGGGCCAAACTAACCGGGTCGCGAACCTGCTCGCGCGCTCGCACGGTCGACGAGAAGGACCGTGACGACCGGCCCGAATCCAACACGAGCGCGGCGTGGGGCCGTGCTCGCACAACTTGTTCTTGCGCAACCGATGGTTCCTGCGCGATCGACTGTTCTTGCGCAATCGTTCGGGCGCGACTCGTTCCGGCGTCTAGCGTCCCTGCGATGCAGGGCTGAGGGTCATGACCAACATCTACTTCTGTGATGTGTGCAATGAATCGGTGCCGCAGGCCGACCTCGACCTGGGGCGCGCGCTGGTCGTCAAGGGGCGCGTCATTTGCTCGATCTGCGACCGCGCGATGACGCAACGCGCCGAGGCGCGCGCGCAGACGCGGCCCGCGAACTTCGGGCTCGACCTCGATGCCAGCGGCGGCGCTCCGGCCGCGGCGGGCGCGATCGCGGGGAACGGCGGCCTGACGGCTGCGACCGTGACGGAGACGACACCGGGGGCGGCGCCTCTTCACGGCGCCCACGCGCACCCGCACCACGTGCATCGCGAGCCGCGCGGCGCCGGCGTCGGGCTCGCCTTCGCAACGGGAGTCGTGGCTCTGGGCGGCCTCGCGGTTCTGTGGCAGTGGACGCGCGACGAGCTCTCCACCCGCGACGAGCAGAGCGCGCGCGCGGCGCAGATGTCCGTGGTCGAGCAGGACACGGCCCGCCGCGGGCTCGAGCGCCTGGCCGCCGATCTCGAGCGGCGCGTGCAAGCGGCGGACGAGCGAGTGACCACGGCGCTCGATTCCGCGCGCGCCTCGGGCGACGCGGCTCGCAGCGAGCAACACGCGCAGCTCGAAGCGGTGCGCGCCCAGATCGGAGCGCTCGACCGGCGCGTGGCGGAGTTCGGCGAGCAAGTGGCGATCGTCGCGCGCCACGACCAGGAGTTGATGACGCTGCAGCAGCGGCTGACCGCGCTCAGCGCGGAACTCACCGCGCTGTCCGGCGCCCTCACGCGCCTCGGCGAGAGCGCCAACCTCGCGCGCGCCGGCGGCGCGCCCATGCCGCCGGAGCCGGCCGCCGCCGAGCAGCCCGCGTGGTTCGAGCTCACGCACCTGCTCGAGAGTCCGAGCACCGCCGACCGCTGGCAGGGCTTGATCGCGCTGGGCGAAACCCGCGACATCGCGTGCGCGCCGTACGTCGCTCCGCTGCTCAGCGACAAGGACATTTTCATCCGCATGGCGGCGGCGCGCGTGCTCGGCGACCTGGGAGCGCCCGCGGGCGTCGAGCCGCTGATCGAGGCCCTCGCCGATTCCGAGAGCGCCGTTCGCGAGGCGAGCCTCGACGCGCTGAAGCGCATCACGAAGCGCAACTTCGAGTTCGATCCGCAGGGTCCGGAGGCCGAGCGGGCGAAGCGCGTCAAGCAGTGGCGCGAGTGGTGGGCGAAGGAGCGCGAGAAGTTCGGCGCGTAGCGGGTCGGCCCGCGCCGGTGCGCCGCCGTTCGCTCCGTCGATCCGGACGGGGCGAGCGAGAAGGCGAGCGACAGCACCCGCGAGTGGGCGCGACGCTAGGAGGTGGGCGAGGCCGCGCCGCGTGGCTATCATCCTCGGCTCTCCAACTTCGAACGGCGCCCTGAAGAGGGGCTCGTTGGAAGGGCCCGTATTCCTCCGCACCCGCGCTCCTCGCAGCAGCACCCTCGTCCCATGCGCCACCCGGTCACACTCATTCGCGGCGACGGCACCGGTCCCGAACTCGC
>CALFYL010000172.1 GCA_937952135.1 uncultured Planctomycetia bacterium | reverse complement strand
TCGACCAGCGCCTTGCTCTTCTGCCAACCCAGGATCACGTACACCAAGTAGCCGGCGTAGATCACGAACGGCAGACCGATCAGGATCAGCGAGAACGGGATGCCGATCAGGAGCAGCAGCACGACCATGATCCAACCGGTCACGATCGACGGCTGGTAGACCGTGCCGGCGCTGACGTTGTGCGCGGCGCCGATCTCGACGACGCCGTGTTTGACGCGTCCGGCGGCGATCACGCGCTCGCCCTCCTTGACCACGAACAAGTGCTTGGACTTGAGCTGAACGGCCTGGTTCCCGATGCGCATCGAGGTGAGCTGGGAGGTCGAGACGTGCATCGAACCGGTGCCGCGGTGCGACGAGCCGGAGCCTTGGGTCTCGGCCCCGCGTTGGATATCGGAAACCGGGCCGTCGACGAGAAGGTGCGCCATGGAGGTGTGGGGAGCGGGGGCCGCGGCCTCGCCCGGGCCGAACTGGCGCCGGCGCTGACCGCCGCCTCCTGATGCGCGCTCCCCGGCGCGAGTCCGCAGAAAAAAATCCGCGCCGCGCCGTCGACGTGGACGGGGTGGCGGAACTGTCGCCGACCTGGGCGGCTCAGCCGCCGAAAAGCTCCCACTGCTGCTGCAGGGTCGTGGTCACCGAGTCGTAGGTGGGCATCATGTGCGCGAGCGACACGCGCCGGCGCCACAGGATGCGCCGCAGCTCGGCGCCCTCGCTCAGCGGCAGATCGAAGCGCCTCACCGAGTCCGCTCCCGCGCGCTCGAGGGCCTCGAGCACATCGGGCCACTCGCCGTCCGCTTCGAAGAACGTCTCGGCGTGTGCGTGAAGCAGGAAGAGCCCGCTCTGCGCGTGCAAGTAGCTGATGTGGCTGCGCGGAACGCGAACCACGGTGAGCTCGCCGCTCTCGCGAGCGACGACGCTGTCGATGGCCCACACCGACAGGCATCCGTCGCCATCGCGCGGCGCGCGCTCGGCCGCGAAGTAGGCCGCGACCGCCGGGTCGCGCGTGCAATCGAGCAGACGCGTCGGGATCCCGTGGTGCTGAGCGAGCGCGAAGGCGCTGTTCGCCGCGAACGGCCGAGGCCGAGTTGCGCGGCCATCCGACGTCGTGTGCGGGCGCGCCGCTTCGAGGAGCTCCGCGCGCCAGTGCGGATCGTGCACGTCGAACTTCGACGGGAGCCGATCGTGGTCGGGCACCGGAATTCCGAGGTCGTCGGCGAGGGACGCGAAGGCGCTCGCGACGGCGATCTCGGTGCAGACCTGCATCCAGATCTCGTGGAACCTGCGTTGGAGCGTGTCCGGCGGCGGCGGCGGACCCTCGAAGGCCTCGAGTTGCGCGCGCAGTCGCCCGAGCGGCGCATCGGCGCGCGCTTGTTCGGGCCGCCAGGCCGTCGGCTGCAGGCGCCAGCGCGAATCGGCCTGTCCGCGGAAGATCCAGCGCGCGCCGGCGCCTTCGCCGCTCCACTCCGGCCGCGACAGATCCAGCGCGTCGAGAAATTCGCGCGCCCGCTCGAAGCGAGCCACTCGAAAGGTGGGTGTGCTCATGGTGCTTCCGCGGCAGCGATCGGAGGCGGCGCGCCCTCGGCGCCGGAACGCGACCGCGGAACAGTAGCAGTCCGGCTCAGCGCCGGCCATCGCACGGGGGCGACTCAGCTCCCGCGACTCCGCGCCTGGATTCGCGCGCCTCAACGCTCCGCGAGTCGCTCGCTCGCGATCTGTTTCGCGGCGCGCAAATCGGACTTGCCCGTTCCGAGCACGGGCAGCGCGTCCACTTTCACGAAGGCGTCGGCGCGCGGCAGGAACAGATTGGGGAGGCCCGAATTCGAGAGCTTCTCGACGAGTGAAGGCACTTGCTCGAGCTCGAGGGTCGTGAGGACGGCGAGGCGCTCGCCCTTTTTCTCGTCCGGCAGCGCGGTGACGAGGAAGGTCGGTACGGAGAGTCCCGCGACCCTGTGGAGCTCTTCCTCGACTCGCCCGTGCGGCACCATCTCTCCGCCGATCTTCGAGAAGCGCGACAGTCGATCGGTGATCTTCAGGAAGCTGTCGTCGTCGAGCATGGCGATGTCGCCGGTCACGTACCAACCGTCGCGCAGCGCCTTCTGCGAGAGGTCGGGGCGACCGAGGTAGCCGCGCATCACGTTCGGGCCGCGCACGAGCAGCATGCCGGGCGTGTTGGGCGGCAGATCCTCGAACGTGTCGGGATCGACGACGCGGCACACGACGCCGGGCAGCGGCTGGCCGACGAAGCCGCGGCGCCAACCGGGTTGGTAGAAGCCCGCCGCGCGGAAATCGAGCTGGCTGGCGGCGATCACGGGCGCGCACTCCGTCGCGCCGTAACCCTCGAGCGGTCGGATGCCGAACTGATCCTCGAAGGCGTTCGCGAGCCGCTCGGAGAGCTTCTCCGCGCCCGCGAGCACGAGCCGCAGCGATCCGAACTGCGCGGGGGCGATGCGCCGCAGGTAGATCGAGAGCAGCGTCGGCGTCGCGAGCAGGAACGAGATCTGGTGGCGCTCGACGAGTTCGCCGATGGCGGGCGCGTCGATGGGGCTGGGATGGAACACGGCGCCGAGGCCGCTCGTCGCCGGGAACCAGATCGTGGCGGTGAAGCCGAAGGAGTGGAAGAAGGGCAGGATCCCGAGCACCTTCTCGCGCGGCGTCACGTGGAAGATCTGGTCGAGCGCGGCGCAGTTCGAGGCGATGTTGGCGTGGCTGAGCATCACGCCCTTGGGTTCGCCGGTCGAGCCGCTGGAGAAGATCACGGTCACGACGTCGTCGCCCTTCGGCGCGCGCTTCGCGCCGCAATAGCTCTCGATCCAGCGCGCCGGTGCGAAGCACGCGACGGCGAGCGCGCTGAGTCGATCGACCGCGCTCGCCTCGGCCGCCAGCTCGTCGATCCAAATGGGCGTGACGCCCTCGGGCAACTCCAGCTTCGCCTTCTCGAGGAACACGCGGCTCGTCACGACGCTTCGCAGACTCGCCTGCTTGGCGGCCGAGGTCATGCCCGCCGCGCCCGCGGTGTAGTTGAGGTTGACGGTGGGGCGACCCGCGAAGGCCGCCGCCAGGTTCACGAGCGCGCCGCCCACGGACGGCGGGAGCAGGATGCCGACGTGCTCGTCGTCGCCCCATCGCTCGCGCAGCTTGCGCGCCAGCAGGATCGAGCCCGCGAGCGCGGCGATGCGCGACACACGCGGCTTGCTCGCGTCGGCGAAGAGCATGCGCAACGGCCTCGAACGCGCGCGCTGCACGAATCCGCGCTGCAGTGGCGCCGCGGAGGTGAAGCGCTCGCACCAGGCCTCTTGGCCCAGCGCCTGCACCGCGCGTCGAACGGTGTGCAGCGGCGTTCCGGCCGCGATGGGCGCGCCGAAGGACACGCTCACGGGATAGGGCACTTTCTTCGGCAGTTTCCAACCGAAACGCCCGCCGTGGAAGCTGAAGATCGAGCCCCACACGCCCTCGAGATAGACCGGCAGGATGGGCGCGTTGCGGCCTTTCACGATGCGCTCGAGCCCGCGGCGGAAGGGCAGGAGCATGCCGGTGCGGGTGATCTGGCCCTCGGCGAAGATGCACACGAGCTGGCCGGCGTCGAGGTGCTCGCCCGCGGCTCGCAGCGCGCGCAGGATCACGCGCGGACCGCCCGTCGACGAGACCGGGATCGCGTCGAGCCAGCGCAGCACGCGGCCGACGATCGGCTTGTCGAAGAACGGCGCATCGACGAGGAAGCGGATCGGCCGGTCGGTGCTGGCGAGCAGGAACAAGCCGTCGGCGAAGGAAACGTGGTTGGGAACGAGCAGCGCGCCGCCCGTGCGCGGCACGTGGTGGCTGCCGCGAACGCGCAGGCCGTAGATCGTCTGGGTGAGCACGACGATCGACAGGCGCACGAGGGCGAGCGGCGCGAGCCAGAACGCCCACAGCGCGCCGAGCGCGATCACGCCCGCGCAGGTTGCGAAGATCTGGGTGGTCGAAAGGCCCTGACGCGCGAGCCAACCGCACGCGAGCGCGCCGACGAGCGCGCCGCTGAAGACGAACACGTTCGACCCCGCGATCACGGCGCCGCGTTTCGAGTCGGGCGCTCGCCATTGGATCAGCGCGTTGAGCGGAACGACGAGCAAGCCTCCGGCGCCGCCGATCGCGGTCATCCAGACGAGCGCGCCGTGGAAGCCGGGCTTCGCCAGCACGAAGGCGAACGTGAGCGCGGCGAGGAGCGTCGCGCCGAGAGGAAGCAGGCCGATCTCGACCTTCGAGCGCGAGAGCCGCGCGGCGACGAGGCAGCCGAGGCCGACGCCGATCGACATCACCGCGAGGGGGACGCCGACCTGGCCTTCGGACAGGCCGAGTTCGATGCGCCCGTAGGCGACGATGTTCTGGCCGAGCAGGCTCGCGACGCTCCAGAAGAGCGCCGATCCCGCGATCGCGAGTCCGAGCAAGCGGTCCGCGCGGATCGCGCTCGCCGCGCCGCGCGCCGCGTCGAACCAGGATCCGCCCACGCCGCTCGCCGGGACGCGCGCGATTCTCGCAGCGGCGACGATCCCAAGTGCGCACAGGCCGGTGAGCACCGCTGGAGCGATCCACGTGCTGGCGCCGACGGCGCCGAGCAACTGACCGCCGCACGCCGTGCCCGCGACGATCGCGACCAAGGTCGACAGCTCGATCCAAGCGTTGGCCTTGGAGAGCTCGGCGTGCTCGACGATCTGCGGAAGCACGCCGTACTTCGCAGGTGAGAAGAGGGCCGCGCACACGCCCATCGCGCCGACGACGCCGAGCAGCTCGTGTCCGCCTTCGGGTCGCAGCGCCAGCAGCAGCGTGGCGATCGCCATCAACGCGAACTCCACCCAACGCGTCGCGAGGATCACGCTGCGCTTGCTGAAGCGGTCGACGATCGGAAGCGCCGGAAGCGCGCCGAGCGCGAGCGGAAGTCCGAACACGACCGTCACGACCGTGAGCACGCTCTGCAACCGAGCGGGCGCGTCGGGGCCGTCGATGCCGCGCTGCAGAAGCAACGTGACGACGAACTTCCAGGCGTAATCGACAAAGCTCGCCAGCGCTTGCGCGACGAGCAGTCCGGTCAACGGAGAGCGGGTTTGCGGGCTCACAGTGGGGAAGTATCGGCGCCTCGGCGTTCCAGGTCGCGCTTTGCTGCTTATCGATGCATTGGGCGCGGCTTGGCGCGGGGGCCGCCGCCCCTTTCCCGGCCGTAGTGGGCTCGCGCGCGGCGGATAGACTCCCTCAACGATGGTGGGGATTTCCAGCGGGCCGAACGCGAAGGAGTCGAGCGACGTGCGTGGCGCGCCTGCGCCCGCGGCCGCCGGTGCGATCCCGACGCAGCAGGACCCGCCGGCCCAGTCCGAAGCCCAGCCCGCGCGTCCGCTCACTCATGGCGCGCTGCGCTCGGCCTACTGCGATCTGCTGGGGCGCCCTCCCTTCGAAGCCGAGCGCTCGGAGTGGCTCGGCAAGGCGCGCCACGATCTGTGCGACCGCTGGATCGGCACGGAGCCCTTCTGGGCGCACTGGCTCGAGGAGCAGCTCTACTACTTCTTCTTGATCGACAACTTTCGGCCGGAGGGCGAGCGCGTGCTCGCCATCCCGCGCGACCTCGCGGCCGGCGTGCTCGATCCGCGCGAGGCCACGCAGCGCATCGCGCTCTCGCCGAGCTTCGATCAGCGCAACCCCGGCGCCGACACCTTCGTCACGGTCGTGATGGAGCAGTTCGCCGGCATCACCGTGCAGAAGCATGCGCGCGAGCTCGAGATCGGCAAGGCGATCTACGACGGCGCGAGCGGCACCTTCCTCGGTCGCACCGGAAAGCGCCAGGCCGACATCGTCGACATCGCGGTGCGCCACAAGGCCTTCGCCGACACGTTCATCGCGCGCGAGCACCGTCGCTGGCTCGGAGTCGACGCCTCCCCCAAGGAGCTTGCGGATGGGTCGCGGCGCTTCCACGCGGCGCCGGCCGAGTACACGAAGATCGTGCGGGAGTGGATGCTCTCGGAAGCCTGGGACCGGCGCGCGCAGCGGCGGCTCGCGGTCACCAACCGCCAGTTCGCGCGCTCGTTGTACGTCGATCTGCTCGACCGACTGCCGGACGAAGGCGAGGCGCGGCGGCTGCGCAGCGCGCTCGACGGCATGAGCGACGCGGCGCCGTTGCGCTCGATCTTCGCGCGCATGCTGATCGACTCGGGGGCCGTGAAATTCAGCGAGAAGAAGGCGCTTTCGGACCCGCGAGCCTGGATCGCGGGCCTATTCCAGAAGTTGCTGGGCCGCGACGCGACGGACGAGGAACTCGACATTTTCGTCACGGCCTTCGCGGATCCGGCGTGCCGGCCGCAGACGGTGCTCTACGCGCTCGTGACGCACCCGGAGTACCAGCTCTACTGAAGAGGCGGACGCTCTTCGAACTCGGCGAGTGAGACCATGGAAACCACACGTTTGGATCGGCGTACCTTCCTCGGCGGCGCGGCGGCGACCCTCGCGCTGTCGCCCGCCTTCGCGGCCGCGGCGCCGGGAACCAGGCCGCAGGAGCGCAAGATCGAGCGCGTCGTGCTCGTGGCCTTCGCGGGCGGGGTCCGTACGCGCGAGACGTTCGGGACGCCCGGCAACGTGCCGAACCTCGTGCAGCTCGCGAAGGAGGGCGTGCTCTACAAGCGCGTGAAGTCGTCGAACCTCGGGCACTACGGTGCGGCGATGTCGCTGTTCACGGGCGTCGCGGAACCGCGCGGCATCCGCGAGAACGCGCGCGGCGAAGAGCCGACGCTGTTCGAGTACGTGCGCAAGGAACTCGGACTCGCTGCGAGCGACGTGTGGATCGCGACCTCGGGAGGCGCGCAGCAGACGAACTACAGCTACAGCGTCCACCCCGACTACGGCGAGCGCTTCGGCGCGAACACGGTCGATGGCGACGGGCTGTTCAATGCGGAGTTCAAGTCGCTCCTGAGCTCGCTCGGCCGGCCGCGTGAGATGGAGGCGCGCGAGTCGGAGCTTCTGGCGCGCATGCGCGCCGCGGTGGGCGCGGGGGAGGCGCGCGGAGCGCTGAACAGCGCCGAATCGGCGAGCCAGGTCGAGCGCTTCATCCTCGAGGAGCTCACCGGCGGCGCCGCCGAGTTGCGCGGACCGAACGCCGCCGACGCGAAGGCGCTCCGCGTCGCACGCAACCTGCTCGTGCTGTTCAAGCCGCGCCTCGTCGCGATCGCGCTCCAGAACGCCGACATCGCCCACGGCTCGTACAACGGCTACGTCGACGTCGTGCGTCAGAACGACGCTGCGCTCGGCGATCTGATGAAGGCGATTCGAAGCGACCCGGCGCTGCGCGACTCGACGGCGGTGCTCGTCTGTCCGGAGTTTGGCCGCGACGCCGACCTCAATTCGCGCCGTGGACTCGACCACGGCGACGGCTCCAACGATCTCGAGTACGTCTCCGCGGTCGCGTGGGGGCCCGGGTTCGCGCGCGACCGCGTCGTCGAGGAAGACGTGCGCGCCGTCGACGTGTGCCCGACCGTGTGCGAGCTGCTCGGCGCGAGCGCTCCGCGGGCGAAGGCGAAGCGCTTGCCGAAACTGTTCGCTTGAGCGCGATGGCCGTCGCATCGCACGAACGCCCGGCACGCTCGCGCGGCGTCGCCCGAGGCTCGCTCGCGGGCCTGCTTTCGCTGCTGCTTCTCGTGCTTCTCGCCGCCGCCGCGGTGGAACCGTCGACGCTCGCGGCGGCGCCGGGCGCAAGTGCGGAGGATGCGGGCTGCACCTCGTGCCACGAAGGCATCGAGCCGATGCACCCGCAGGCCGAACTCTCGTGCGTGGATTGCCACGGCGGGAACGGCCAGTCGCGCAACAAACTCGAAGCGCACGCGAAGGCGCCGCCCGGCGCCGGCAAGGACGAGCGTGTCGCGGAGCAGGACGCCGATCTCTCGTGGCGCCGCTTTCGCAACCCGATGGACCTGCGCGTGGCGAAGCTGACCTGCGGTCCGTGCCACGAGGCCGAGGTGCAGAACGTCCACACGAGCCTGCACGGAACGACGGCCGGACACTTGTCGGACGGCTACTACGAGATGGGGCTCACGCCGCGGAAGGGCTCGACGTTCTCGGTGTTCAACGTTCCGGCGCACCTCGCGGCGCCCGGCGATGTGAAGGAACTCGTGCAAGTGCCTGCGTTCCGCGACAGCGGCCCGCGCGATCGGATCTCGACGCACTTCGCCGACCTCGCGCGCAAGGAGTGCATGCAGTGCCACCTCTGGTCGGAGGGCCGAGCCGTGAGAGGCCGCGTGGGCTTCGACGGCGACTACCGCGGCGAAGGTTGCGCGGCGTGCCACGTGCAGTACGCGCGCGATGGGCTCTCGGAGAGCACCGACCGCAGCGCCAAGCGCGCCGAGCCCGGCCACCCGCGCGTGCACGCGATGACGCGCGCGCCGACAACGGACACTTGCACGTCGTGCCACTACGGCGATGCCTCGATCGGCCTGAATTTCCGCGGTCTTTCGCAGCTTCCGCCCGGCGCGCCCGGCGGTCCCGAGATGCCCGGTACGACCGATGCCCTGCTCAACCGCCAGTTCTATCTGAACGACCCCGCGCTGTGTCCGCCCGACATCCACCACGAGAAGGGGATGCACTGCATCGACTGCCATACGCAGAACGATGTGATGGGGGACGGAAAGCTGTACGGGGCCATGGAGCACGCGGTCGAGATCTCGTGCGTCGACTGCCACGGAACGTTCGAGCGCGCGGCGACGCTGCGCACCGAGCGCGGCACGCCGCTGTCGCATCTGCGTCGCGTCGGCGACAAAGTCGTGCTCACGAGCAAGGTCGACGGACGCGAGCACGAGGTGACGCAGGTCGCGCACGTGCTCGATCCCAAGCGGCCGGAGTACAACGCCGAAGCGGCGCGTGCGATGAACAAGTCGCACGGCAAGCTCGAGTGCTACCTGTGCCACTCGAACTGGAATCCGAACTTCCTCGGCTTCCACTTCGACCGCAACGAGTCGCTGACGCAGCTCGATCTGCTCTCTGGCGCGAAGACGAAGGGCCGCGTGACGACGCAGGAGAAGGTCTTCGCGACCTGGAAGAGCTTCTACGCGGGGCTCAACGAGGCGGGCCGTTTCGCGCCGTATTTGACGGGCTTTTCGACCATGGGGACGGCGCGCGACGAGGAGGGGCGCGTGCTCGTCGACCAGGGCTTGCCGGTGACGGCCGCGGGGCTGTCGGGCATGACGATGGTCCACCACCAGATGCACACCGTGCGCGCGAGCGCGCGCTCGTGCGTCGAATGCCACCGCTCGCCCTCGACCTGGGGGCTCGGTTCGGAGAACTTCCGCCTCGCGCGCCAGCGCGCCTTCGTGGCCGATCGGCGCGGAATCGAGATCCTGGCGCTCGAACGCGCCAACCTCGCCTCGTCCACGCCGATCTCGAAGCTCGTGCTGCCCGATGTCGTCGCGCTCGAGCTCGAAGGCGACCCGCTGCAGGGCCGGGCCAAGACCCTCTTCGCCGCCGAAGGACACCGCGGCGTCCACGTGCTCGACGCGACCGACGACGTCGAGCTGCGGCGACTCCAGTTCGTCTCCACCGTGCAACCCAAGGCGTTGAAGCTCGCGGGCGAGCACCTTTACGTCGCCGACGGCGTCGGCGGCCTGCGCATCTTCCGCTTCGACGAGCAGCGCAAGCTCGCGCAAGTTTCCGTCCTGCCGACCTTCGACGCGCGCGACCTCTCGATCCAGTGGCCGTACGCGTACGTCGCCGACGGGCCGGGCGGCGTGCTGATCGTCGACATCCGCGATCCCGCCGCGCCCAAGGCGGTCGGCGGCATCCGCGGCAGCGAGGGCGGCGAGAAACAGGACGAAATCAGCCACGTAGCGACGCTCTTCCAGTACTCGCGCCCGCGTGTGAACGAGGGTGAGTTGCAGCCCCGGCGCACGCACGCGCGCTTGCTCCTCGCGGCGCTCGACGAGAAGGAAGGTTTGTTCTTGTTCGACGCGACCGAAGCTTCGGCGCCGCAGCGCTTGTATCCGGCGCCCGAGGCGGCGACGCGCGCGCGCCGCGTGCAGATCACCTGGCGCGGACTGCACCTGGCGAGCCACGTCGACCTCGGTGAGGCGCAGGGCGGCGCGAGGACGCGCGAGTCGGACTACGTGTACGCGCTCGGGGAAACTTCCGACGGCGGCGGCAACGTGCGCTCGCGCTTGATGGTGTTCGACGTGGGCGAACCGCGCCGCGCGAAGGCCGTGGCCAACGTCGAAGCGGGCTTTGCGACGGAAATGCTCGTGCCGGGCTCGTTCTACAACACGCCATTCCTTCAGACGATGCTGTTCACGCCGGGCGAGCTCGGCGTGACGATCGTGGACGCGTCGATATCCGCCGCGCCGAAGCAGTCCGGCGCGCTGCCCTCGATCCGCACCGCGTACGTCGTGGCGATCGAGGAGTTCCCGCTCGACAAGATGCTCGACGAGGCGGACCGCAAGCTGAAGGACGTCAGCCACGCGAACTCGCGCTGGCTCACCTTGCGCGAGATCGAGCGCCTGCTCCTCGTGCCGGGTGAGTTGCTCGGAACGCTCGGGGGCGAGCGCCAGCCGGGCGCGATCCCGGCGCAGACGGCGCGCCTGCACTTCGCGAGCCTGGATGCCGACGCGTCGGGTTTCCTCGACGGCGCGGAGCTGAAGGCGGCCGGCGCGAGCGCGGACACGAACGGCGATGGGCGCGTGTTCCTGTCGGAACTCGCGGGCCTCGCCGGATTGATCGCGGCGCCGACGACGCAGGCGGAGCGCGCACCCGGAGGGGCCGTGCTCAGGACGCGCGTCGACCTCGACGGCGACCTTTCCCGGTTGCTCGACGGCCTGAACGCCGCGGATTTCGACACGAACCGCGACCGCAAGCTCGACCGCGCCGAGCTCTCGCGCGCCTTCTTCGCGGCGCTCGACCTCGATGCGAACGAAGCGCTCGACGTGCACGAGCTGTCGCGCCATCCCGGCGAGCTGCGCCAGTTGCGCTACGGCGGCGAGTGGGCGAAGTCGAAGTTCGCGGAGCTCGACACGAACCGCAGCGGGACGCTCCAGCCGCGCGAGTTCGCGGTCGACCCGCGCGACCTCGAGGCCCTCGACCGCAGCGGCGACGGCTTCGTGCAGCTCGATCCGTCGGGCAACCGTTACCTCGAGCGGCGCGGCATCCTGGGTCCGGCGAGCGAGTGGCCGACGCGGCGCGCGTTCTACTCGCCGTTGCCGCCGACGATCACGGCCGAGGAACTTCTCGTGCGCTTCGACGCGGACAAGGACGGGAAGCTCACGCAGCGCGAGTTGAAGAAGCGCCCGGATCTGTTCGGCGACCTCGACGCCAACGGCGACAGCGTGATCGCGCCGAACGAGCTGCAGATGCGGCTCGCGCAGCTCGTCGGCGCCGGGATCGACGCCAGTCCCGATCGATTCGTCGAGCGCTGGGACCTCGACGGCGACGGCAAGGTCGCTCCGGAAGAACTGCCGCCGTCGGCGCGCATTCTGCTTGCGCGCTGACGGCGGCGTGGGCGGCGCCGGCGAGACCGTCAGCGCAGGATGCAGAACTCGAGCGCGTTCGAGAGGTTCGTGTTCGACGGGGGCGCGCCGGGGTCGCGCGACCAGTGCTGCGTGTGAACGACGGCGCCGAGAACGAGTCCGGGGTCGAGGCCAAGCGCGATGAGCGCGTTGAAGTCGTAGGTCACCGCGCCCGTGCAGTCGTCCCCGCTCGGCGATCCGCCCGAGTTGAGCACCGCGATGCGCCGCAGCGGCGGCTGCACGCACAGCGTGCCGCCGTTGAAGGGCGCGCTCGCCGGGCCGGCGAGACCGTAGAACGGAACGCCGTTCTTCAGGTTGCGCAGGTTCGAGACCGTGAGCAGAAAGCCAGAGTTCTGGCTCGCACTCGGCCAGCCCGCCACGCTGTACGACGCGCTGCAACCGAGCGTGTTCACCTGGGCCGTGCAGTAGCTCTCGCTCGGCGCTTGCTGTTTGGCGTCGAAGCACCAACCGCGCAGTTGTCCGATCGGCGCTCCCAGCGTGAGCAACTCGTCGTAGACCGTCGTCACCTCGTTCAGGGGATCGATCGACCCGTTTCCGTCCGTGTCGCGCAGCGTGAAGACGCGTTCGTTGTTCTGCGATTCACCCACGTACAAGAGCCCGTCGGCGCCGACGTTCAGATCCCACACATTGCTCGAGGTGGGGGAGATCCAGTACTTCCCCGCCTCGCTCGACGGATCGACCACGCCGTCGCCGTTCCCGTCGCGCACGCGCCAGATGAAGTCGTTGCCCGTGTCGGCGAGATACCAGTAGCCGTTCGAATCCTGGCTCACGTTCCAAAAGAACGCTTGCGCGGCCTGCGCAGGGGGAATGAAGAACGCCGACTGCTCACCGGGTTGATCGATCGCGCCGCTGCCGTCGAGGTCGACGAGCTTGTACAGCCCCTTGGCGTACACGCCGCTGGTTCCGATCTCGAGGTAGTACAGCGCGCCGTCGAGCCCGACCTGGACGTCCTGGAGGAGCGAGTCGTTGGCCGAGCCGCCGAGCGCCAGATCGGAACTCACGAAGTACTCGCTCGCTTCGTTCGCGTCGAGCGCGTCGCCGTCGCCGTTGAGATCCTCGAGGCGCAGGATCGTGTCCTTGCCGCTCGATCCGCTCTGCGTGTTGGCGACCCACAGCACCGAGCCGTCCCAGCACATCCCCTGCGGCGTCGGCATCAGCAGCCCGGACGCGCTGAAGAGCGACTCGAAGAAGATCGTGGCCTCGTTCGCGTCGTGCGCGTCGCCGTCCGCGTTGAGGTCCTGGAACCGGAGGATCTGGTCCGTGCCCGTTTCACTGACCCACAGCGTCCCGTCGCCCCACGACGCGATGTTGACGTTGTTGCTGAGCGCGTACGCACCGAGCGAGTCGTCGTAGAAGATCTCGACCTCGCCTGCGTCGTTGTAGTCGCCGTCGAAGTCGAGGTCGCGGACGCGCGCGATGCGGTCGTTCGAGGAGTCGCTGACCCACAGGTCGGCCAGCGGGACGAAGGGCGTCTGCGCGAGGGCAGCGGGGCAGGCGAGAAGGGCGAGAGTGGGCGTCAGGTTGCGCAGTTTCATGTGGGTTCTCCGGGACTCGGGCGGTCGCCGCGGCGGCGGCTCACCCGGGTCGTATTGAGATTGAGTCGCAATAGCAGAGCGCGGGCCGGCCGAGCTGACAAGAGTGGAGCACGGATCCTCGCCGCTCGCAGTGCGTAGCGCCCTGGCGCGTGGACCGAGCGCGCCGGGTCCGGTGGGAGGGCCGATCCGCCCCCGTTCAGCGCGGCGTCTCGACGATCACGCATTCGGTCGCGCGCATGCGCAGCGCCGGCGGCTGCAGCCCCTCGACCAGCGCGCCGCCGCCGATCTCGAGCACCCCGGTGACGGCGATCTTGGCGTAACGCATGTACGTCGCGTGCGTTCCCGGGGCCATCACGACTTGGATCCACTCGTCTTCCTTCGGCGCGCCGCCGAAGCAGCACGCAGCGTTGTCGCGCACGAGCATGAAGTCGAGCACTCTGCTGCGCTCGATCGTGCCCGGGATCATCCAGCCCTCGAGCCGCGCGGTGACGCCGCCGAAGCGCCGGATGCGCTCGGGAAACACCTCGGCCGGCAAGCTCTCCCACTTCGACGCCTCGACCGCGTCGCGCAGCGCGGCACGCTCGTCGTCGCTCATGCGCAGCGCCGCAAAGCCCTCGCGCGCGAGCACGGAGGAAGGCGCTTCGACGCCGCCGTCCGCAGGCGCCGACTCGGGCTGCGGCGCCGTCGGGGTCCGCGGCGTAGCCGTGCGCTCGCAACTCGCAGCGAACGCGCCGGCGATCAAGGCGAGGGTGCAAAGGGGCGTCGACATGGAACGGGTCAGGCGTGCGACGGACTCTCGCGCCGGGCGTCAATCGATCGTGCGCACGGCCAAGGAGTGTAAGTACAAGCCGCGGTCGGCGCAGGTCCGGTCTTGCACGAGGTAGTGAGCGGGCGAGTCCGCGCTCGCGAATGCCTCGACGAGCACGGCGAAGGGAATGCGGGATTCGGCCAGGAATCGGGCGCTCTCCGGGCGCCAGATGCGCAGGTGGAGCCAAGCGCCGAACGGCGTGTTGAACCAGTGGATGGGGCGCGTGAGCCAGCCGAATCGCAGCGCAAGCGCCACGCCGCCGAGCAGCGCCACGCCGCCGAACCACCACCTCTCGCCGAGGTAGGGCTCGCCAGCGGACGCCAAGAGGAAGGCGGTCAGCACCAACACCGAGACCAGGCTCCAGCCGGCGATCCTCCACAACTGCCCGACGAACGAGCGGCCCGAGCGGAGGTCGAGTCGCTGGATGAATTCCGCGCAGCGTTCCGCCGCGTGAGCCGGCGGCGCCGTGTCGCGCCCGCGTCGTTCGCTCCAACCCTCCACGTACCACGTGAGCAAGTCCAAGGCGACGTCGACCGGCTCGTCCTCGGGACCGAACGCCTCCAGCAACTCGTCGCGTCGCTCCACGCACTCCACCAACGCACCCAGGACCGCTCGGTCGGCGTCGACTTCGTCGCGGCTGACGATCGCGACGAGCGCCGAGTCGAGCACGGCGCGGAACGGATGCGCCGCGAGGAACTTCTCGCGCACCTCGCGGTAGCGCTCGAACCACAGGACGCGGTCGAACTCCTCTCCCACCCACGGCGGCAGATGTCGGTGGTGCGCCGCCAGCTCGGCGTCGACGGCCGCCAGCCACTCGGCGTCCGCCGTGAACGCAACGCGCCGGCGCAGCCGAAGCTTGAGGATCCACTCGTGGCTGCGCCCCGCCTCGCCCACGAGCTTCGAACAACGTTCGAGCAGGTCGCGCACGGTGTCGAACGGCGTTTGCGCCGCGAGTTCGCACCACAGGCGGTCGGTGAAGTACCAGAACAGCGGCGCCGGGTAGCCGCCGGCTCGGTCCGCTCGCGCCGCTCCTCGCGCGAACTCCTGCAACACTTCGAGCGCCGCCTCCGGCTCGAGGTCCGTGTGCAGGAAACCCTGGAGCAGTGAGAGCACCGCCGGGTGGCCGCCGGTCGACGTTGCGGCGCCGATGAGCGTCCGCAAACCGGCGCGCGGATCTTCGTTCAGCGCGTCGTCGATCAAGGCGATCGCGCACCACGACGCGGGATCGCGCGCCGCGTGCTCGAGCAGCCGAGCTCGCGCCGCGCTCGGCCCCAGCTCTCGAACCAGCGCCGCCGCGTCGACGCGCGCCAGCTCGGCGGCGCGCGGCGCTGGAAACTGGACCTCCACCGGAGCGAGCTCGGCGCCGCCATAGCGCAGCCGTTCCTCGAGGGCCTCGTACGCGCCGCGGAGGAGCTTGAATTCCTCGGGATGGCGTTCGGGCTTGAAGCGCCGAAGGAGCCGCGTGTAAGCGCGCTTGAGCGCGGTTTGATCGAAACCCGGCTCGAGCTCGAAGAACGCGGCCGGCTGGTCCGGCAGCAAGCTCCAGTCGGGTTGTTCCGCTTCCATCTTCCCTCGGCGCTATTCGGAGAAGAGCTTGGTCAGAAGATGGAGCGCGGAGAGCGCGAGCAGCGTGCCCAGCCACCACACGAGCGCCTTGAAGAGACCCCTGAGTGTGACGGACGCGCCGGAGCTCGGAGCGGCGCTCGATTCCCGAGCCTGGCGTTTCGCAACCAACAGCCGCGAGAGCCAGTCCGCTTCCAACTCCGCGACCTCGGGGTAGCGCCGCCGCACTCGCTTGGCGAACCGTCGCGCGTCGCGTGCGCGCGCGCCGGCGCCGGCCAGGCGCACGCTGCGGTCCCGCACTCCGGCGCCGTCCGCGGAGGGCGCGACCAGCACGCGGCACAGCGCCATCGCCAGCTCCCGATCGATCTTCTTGTCCGCGTTCAACGCCTCGAGCTGCGGCCGCAGCTCGTTCACGCGGAGCAGGCGTGCGCGCGAGCGGGCGAGGTCGGGGTGGTCGTCGAGCGCAAGCGTCGCGAGCCGTCGCTGCACCTCTTCCGACTCGAGCTCGTAGAACTTCTCTCGCAGCTCGCCGATCTCGGCCTCCGCCGCGGCTCGCGGCGAGCGCTTCTTGTCGGGAGCCGACGCGCGCGCGAGCGCCCGTAGCTCCAGGATTCGGCCCGTTTGCTGCAAGGGGTCGAGCGCGAGCACTTCGCCGAGATAGTCGCGCGCGGCCTGCTCGTTCACGCGTCGCGCTCGGGATAGGGAACACCGGCTTCGCGCAACGACTCGATCAATAGGTGGCGCGCTGCGTCGAACTGCGCGGCGTCGTTCTGGAGCAGCCAGTGTTCGTACAGGTCGAGGGCGCGTTCCACGCGTTGGCGTCCGTCGGCGTCGAGTTCCATGAGGGCCGCACTCGCGAAGGCCGCCAGGCGCTGGTTCTCGAGCTTCTCTCGCGGGTAGACCTTGAGCGCCTGCATCTTCGCGACGGCGGCGCGCAGCTCCTCGTCGCTCAGATCCGCGGCGCCTTGCCGCAGGACGGTCGCGCAGCGTTTTCCGGTCGCGGGGACGAGCGCCTCGACCTCGAGCAGCCCGCTCAGATCGTAGGTGAAGCGCAGCACGACCTCGGTGCCGCGCGGTCCCGGGGGAAGCTCGCTGACTTCGAGCGTTCCGAGCAGCAGGTTCTCGCTCACGCGGCGCGACTCGCCCTGGAAGACGCGCACGTCGATCCGAGTCTGCCCGTCGTAGATCGTGGACACGCTCTCCTCGCGCGACACCGGGATCGTGGTGTTGCGGTGGATCACCGGCAGGAAATAGCCTTCGACGTTTCGCGAGCCGAATTCCTTGACCACTTCGACGCCCAGCGTGTGCGGGCACACATCGGTCATCACGAGGTCGTCGACGGCTGCGTCATCGGCGACCAGCGCCGCCTGGATCGCCGCGCCCAAGGCGACGGCCTCGTCGGGGTGCACCTCGTGGCGCGGCGGGCGCGCGAACAAGTCGGTCGCGAGCCGGCGCACGGCCGGCATGCGCGTCGCTCCGCCGACCAAGATGACTTCGTCGATGCGCTCGGGCGAAAGCCGCGCATCGCGAAGCGCGCGAAGCGTCGGCCGGCGCAGTCGCTCGAGCAGCGGTTGCACCAACTCCTCGAAACGCGCGGCGTCGATCTCGAACACCCCGGAGGTCGAGTCGACGCGGCCCTCCGAGTCCGGGAGCCGGATCTGGCCGCGCTCGTGCTCGCCGATCGCGCGTTTGGCCCGCTCGGCTTCGGAGCGCAGGCGCGCGACCAGCCGCGGCACGCGCAGCTCCGCCAGCTCGAGGTTGTGGCCCAGATTGGAGAGGGCCTCGGCCACGAGCGCTTCGGTGAAGTCCTCGCCGCCCAGCCGGCTCTCGCCCGCCGTTCCGAGGATCTCGAGCGAGCCCTCGAAGATCTCCATCACCGTCACGTCGAACGTGCCGCCGCCGAGATCGAACACCACCAGGCGCCGGTTGCCCTCGCGATGGTGGAAGCCGTAGGTCAGCGCTGCGGCCGTCGGTTCGTTGACCATGCGCTCGACCGACAATCCGGCGAGACCCGCGGCGCGCGCCGTCGCCGCGCGCTGCAATTGGTTGAAGTAGGCCGGCACCGTGACGACGGCGCGCCGCACCTCGCGACCCAGCTCGCTCTCGGCATCGCGCTTGAGGGACGCGAGCACGAGGCTCGAGAGTTCCGGCGGGGTGAACGTGCGCCCCGCCAGCTCGACTTCGCGTTCGACGCCCATCCAACGCTTGAAGGCGGCGACGACTCGCTCCGGCGCGGTCAGCGCGAGCTCCCGCGCGGCCTCGCCGACCACGACCTCGCCGCTGGGGAGAACCCCGACCACCGACGGAGTGAGGGTTCGACCGTGGGCGTTGCGGATCAGGCGGGGCGCGCCGCCCTCGAACACAGAGATCAGGGAGTTGGTGGTGCCTAGATCGATTCCCAGGCTCGGATGAGTCGTCATTGCGAGGGCTTGCAGTGTGGACTCTGACCGACGGACTCCGAGCTGACAAGCCGCTTGGAGCTTTGCGGCGGCCCCGAACTCCAGGGCTTCTCGGGTGGTCGATGCTCGCAACCACCGACGGCGGAGCTCACTCGTCGAACGAAAACGACAAGTGCGTCGTGCTCGCGTCGACGACGAAGGTGCGCGTGAACTCGCGGTGCGCGAGCCGCGCCGTGAGCACGTGCTCGCCGTCCTCCAGAAGGCTCTCGAACTCGACCCGCGGCCGCATCTCGAAGTGGGACACGAACTGCGGCCGTCCGTCGGAGCTGTCGATCCAGACCCACGGGCGCGCGTCGGGAACATCGAGGTGAGCGGGGAGCCGCAGTTCGCCCGCGATTTTGCGGCGCGGCCCGAGGCGCAGCTCCGGACGTTGCACAGCGCCGGCGACGGGGCGGATCTCGTCGAGATGCAGGACGAAACGCGCGGTTTCGAAGCGCAGCGAGTAGAGGCCCTCCGGCACGGCGAAGGTCGCGAGCACGGCGGCGTCGTGCGGCGCAAGCTGCTTCCAGGTGGCGACGCGGCCGTCGGGATGCAGGAGCAGCAAGCGGCCCTTGCGGAGCTCGGGATCGGACGACACGACCTCGATCGAGCCCAGGCGCGCCAGATGGAAGTCGGACCGCGCCGGCCGGCCTGGTGCGAGCTCCAGCGATCCGAGAGTGAAGCGCTCCACGTGACCCGCTTCCCACGCGAGCAATTCGTAGCGCCCCGGCGCGGCCGCGACCGAGAAGATGCCCGTCGCCGAGTCGAGCGGAACTTCGCGGTCCTCGTTCCACTCGAGGGCGCGAAGCCAGAGCGTCAGCGGGCGTTCACCGGCGCTCTCGTCGACGGTCAACGTGCCTTCGATCGAGGCTGGATGCCGTGGCGCCGTCAGTCGGACGGGCGAGAGCGTGTCGGTCACGGAGACGACGCACTCGTACTGGCCCGCCGAGCCCGCACGCGTCACCGCGACCTGAAAGGGAGGTTGAGGGCACGCCCCGATCGCGAAGCGGCCGAACCCGTCGGCGACGGCGAGCACGCGCGTCGTTCCATGCGCGAGCTCGATCTCGGCGCCCGCGTAGGCCGAGCCGTCGTCCCAGCGTGCTTCGCCCAGGAGCAGACCACCCGGCGCCAGCGTCGCGCTCCACACGCTCCTGTCGGGAGCGCAGGTCGCACGCGCCGTGAAGCCAGCGTCGTCGATCCGCGCGAACGCGTGCACCGAGAGTGCGACCGCCGGCAGCCGGGTGAGCTCGTACTCGCCGGCATCGTTCGCGCGCACCGAATGCGGCTCGAACGGGAAGCCGGGATCGACGTGGAGCGTCGCTCCCGCCGCGGGACTCCCGTCGGGGAGAAGCACGCGTCCCGAGAGCTCACGTCCTCGGCCGAGGGTCAGCACGACGGCCGGCGCCGCCTGCGCGGCACGCACGTGACGTCGCACACACGCGTCGGCGTAGCCGGGCGCACTGGCCGAAATCACCCACACGAACGAGCGCAACCCGCGGACTTCGAAGGCGCCGTCGTGCTCGCCGGGCGCGATGCGACGCTCTCGGTGCGACGCAACGCGCTCGAGCTCCACAGGGTACGGCCGGCGGTCCGGCACGATGCGCACGCTCGCTTCAGGCAGCAGTCGACCGTCGGAGTCTTCGACTCGAACTTCGAGGGGCGGCAGCGGCTCGTCGAGCTTCAGCTCCACGCGTTTGTCCGCCGTCAGCCCGAACTGCGGCAGGTCGAGCTTCCACAGGACCGACTCGCGGAACGGTTCGGCGCTCGCGCAGATCCACGAGCCCCTCGGAATGGACTCGAGTCGCGCATGGCCTGTTGCATCGCACTCGGCCACGTTTTCAGCGCAATCCTGATCGGGGCGACGGATCCAGACCTGCGCGCCCGCGGCGGGCCCTCCGTCGGGCCGGACGACCGCGACGTCCACCGCGAACTCGCCCGCCGCGGCGGACGTCGCGCGCGAGCCCGCGCTCTCGGCAGGCGGCTGCGCGGAGGTCGCGATCGTCTCGCGATGCGATTCGGTGCTCGGGGGCGCCGAACTCGCGGACTCGCGATCGCCGTCCGCGACCTGCGCGAGGAGTGCGACGCGAGCGGGGGCGCCCCAAGGACCGTCCGATTCGCGCTGCGAAGCGACGTAGAGCAGCACGAGGCCCAGCGCCGCGAACACCCCGAGCCTCGCGCTCGAGGCCACGCGCCGCGGGCGCGGCAGCAACAGCAGTCCGACCGCCAGCGCCCAGGCGCCGCGCTGTTCCAGCAGTTGACGCATTCGCTGGAGGCCGCGCTTCTGCCTCGTCCGCACCGTCTCGACCGAGACGCCGAGCCGCGTGGCGATCGCGCGCGGAGGGAGCCCCTCGTAGTAACGGAGCGCGAGCACGTCGCGGTAGATCGGCTCCAGCGAGCGCAGCGCCTCGAGCAGCAACGCCTCGGTCTCCGCCGTCGACGAAGGATGGTGCGGCGCGGGGGTCGCGCGCTCGTGACCGTACCGCAGCTCGCGCTCCTGCCGCGCGGCCTCGGCCGCGTGACGGTTGATGGCGAGGCTGCGCACGACCCGCGCCAACCACGGGCGCACGTCGCCGTGCGTCAGCGGGGGACGCCTCAGCGCGACCAGGAACGCTTGCTGGACGAGGTCCTCGGCGGTGCTCGAATCCGAGACGAGGCGCAGAGCCAGGCGGCGCACGAAGGCGCGGTGGGCGAGAAGTTGTTCGGCGGGGACCATGAGCGGGTGGTGGAGCGCGCATCTGGTTTGGCGAGACACCCTCAGTACTAGCACGTCTCCGGTGTCTCCAGTGCGCGCCCTCTGCGGGGATCGATCCGCTCGCGATCCACTCGCGGCGCCGCGCGACATTCTTGGCAATTGGTTGAACCGGAAACGCGGAGCACAAGGTTTCAGTTCGCGGCGCGCGCGCGGATCGTCAGCGCGCCAAAACTCGAAAACCCCAAACACCCGAGTCGAACTGCGGCTTCGAGCTCCGAGCCCGCCGTCCCAAAACTGCGTCGACGACGCGGCAAGGTCGGCGGTTTGGCGCCATCGACCGCCGAGCGCCTCCGTGCCAAGTCTTCACTCGCGCGAGGGCGCGGAGGCGCTTCGGCGCGGTCGCCGTTCGACGTTTCCAGTGAGGTATCCATGAAGCTCAACGCGTCCTCACTCGTGCTCTGCGTGCTCACCCTCGCGACGCCCTCGCAGGCGCAAATCACTCCGTCGCCGTCCTCGAAGATCCTGATCGGCGACGGCGTGATCTCGCGCGGCTCCCAGGCTGCGTACACGGGGGCCTCCGACGTGCCGTTCACGAACGCGATGAACGCGCTCGCGTCGAGCGGCTTGAACTCCGGAACCATCGAGGTGCTGCCCGGCACGTACACGTTCAGCAACACGGTCAGCGTCACGCTCGCCGGTGTGCGCATCTCGGGGGGGCCGAATGCGCGCATCACCCCGCGAGCGAGTCTCTCGGCCCCCTGCTTCACGGTGACGGCGTCCGCCGTCGACTTCGTGCTGGACGGGGTGAAGTTCGTCGACGAGCGCAATTCCCCGCCGTCCGTGGTGTTTCTCGACGTCCTTGCGCCGCGTTTCACGATGACGAACTGCCGAATCGAAGTCTCGAACGCCGTCGCGCCGGTCGCGCCCTCGCACGCGATCCGCATTCAGGGGGTGCTCGGGGGAGAGAGTTTCGGTGCGCTGATCGAGTCGAACGTGTTCGTCGTCGGCCGGCCCGGCGAAGGCGGAGCGATCGCGGCGCCAGGGCGCACGCTGCTGCGCTCGGTGCACGGCCGCAATCTGCGCGTGGTCGCGAACACGTTTCAATCGGCCGTCGTGCCAACGGTCATGCTGCTCGGCAACGCCATCTCGCTGCAGGACGACGAGTGGAGCTCGATCAGCGGCAATACGTTCTCGTACGTGAAGGCGCCGCAGGGCGGAGCGCCCGAGGTGAACGGCCTCGTCGTCACCAACAACGTCGAGGCGGAGTCCAACCACCTCGTGGTGTGCGGAAACTACTTCGAACGCTGTGGAGGGGAGTCCCTTGTCGCGGTCAAAGGCCATGGCTTCGCGTCCATCACCGGCAACGGCTTCGGGCGGTTGGAGGCGGGCGCCAGTGGGACGGTCTGCTTGCTGGGCGGCACAGGGAACACGGTTTCAGCCAACAACTTCCACAACGTCGGAACGCAGACGACGCCGTCGATCCGGGCTCTCTCCGGCAGCGGGGTGGTCATCGGTTCGAACTCGTTCTCGCTCCCCGTCGGAGTTCAAGTGGTGCTCGACTCCGTCGACGGGGTGGTCGTCGCCTCCAATCAGTTTCTCGGCAATACCGGTGCGGCGCCGCACCTGGCGCTGACGAACGTGAGTGGCGCGACCGTCACCGGCAATCGCTTCACGTGCGTCGGCGCGGCGGCCATCAGCCTCATGGCGACGAGCCCCACGCAGGCGTTCATTTCGGCCAATGTCCTCAATCCAGCCCCGTGCGGACCGGGTCTGTGGTCGGCGACGAACTACACGGTCCTCACTTCGGGTAACCCCAACTTCTGAGCGCATGAAAGTCCATATGACAGCCAAACTTCACGGCCGCGTCCGCTTCGCAACTCGGGCAGCGCTTTCGATCGCGGGAGCGATCTCCTCCGTCCAAGCGCAGAGCTACGTGCCGCTTCCCGCGCCGTGTCCGGTCGCCGGCGGCGGCTTCGGCGGCGCGGTCGAGACGCTCGACTTCAATGGCGACGGCGTGCTCGATTTCGCCGTCGGGAGCAGCGGGCAAGACGCCGTGTTCGTGTACTACGGACCGACGTTCGCGGTTTGGCAGGCGATCGTTCCCACGGGGGTCCTTGCGCCCGGCGTCTGTCCGACGGGCGGCGCGGGCCGTGGTTTCGGCGCCTCGCTCGCGTCGCGCGCCATCGACGCGGTTGCGGGCGACGAACTCGCCATCGGCGCGCCTCTGGCGCTTGCAGGCGCCGGCTCGGCGCACATCGTCGGCATCGGCTTGGGGATCGTGACCCTCACCTCGGCCGCGGGGCAGCCCAACGCCAACCTGGGGACCTCGGTCGCGCTCGGCGACTTCGATCTCGACGGGCTCGTCGACCTGGCAGCGGGAGCGCCGGCGACGTCGGTTTCGGGCAGTTGCGTCGGCGTCACCGCTGAAGGTCGCGTGCACGTGTTTCGGCAGTCGTTCACGAGCGAATTGATGATCGACAATCCGCGCGCCGGCCAGCCCGGTGCGTGCAACGGATGGTTCGGCGTCGACATGGTGGTGGCCGACAGCGATGCCGACGGAATCGACGACCTGTTCGTGAGCTCCGAGGCGAACCCGATCGGCGCCTACGCCAACGCCGGTGCGATCTATCGCTTCGGCGGGGCCGTGATCGGCGCGGGCGGAGTGGTCGCGACGCCGCTCGAAATCGTCGACCCCAATCCGCTCGCGTGCGATCCCGGCGCGCGCTTCTCCAAGTCGATCGACGTGCGTGGGGGCGTGCTCATCGCCGGCGCACCGCGCAAGGACAGGCTGTGGGGTTGCGTGCCGGCCGATGTCGGCGGCACGTTCGCGTTCACGGGTCCCTCGTTCAGCGGTGTTCAACTCACGCCGAGCGCGCCGATTTCGCTGCTTGGCTTCCGCGTCGTGCTCGCGGACCGGATCGGCGACCCAACGGCGGACGTGATCGGCGTCTCCCTGGGAACGTACGAGCTCTTCATCTGGGATGGCGCCGCGCTCTTGTCGCCGCCCGTCGTGATCGCCGGGCCCCCGGGAGGCGCGGCTCACTGGGTCACCGGAGTGGCGGCGGCGCAACTCGTAGCGGGCGGCAAAGAGGAGGTCGTGCTCGGCGATCCCGACTACAACGGTGGAGTCGGGCGCGCGGTGATCTGGCGGTAGAGGCCGCGGATGCGGCCGATTCGGCGCGCTCACCAACTAACGTACGAGAGCTCGACGCCCGCGCGCGCCGCGCGAACGCGCTTGGGATCGAACGCTAGCGCCGCGATGGCCGTGAGTTCGAGCCCCTCGTCGCGACGGGTCGTCGTGAAGAGGAGGAGCCCGCCGAGATCGTCGAAGCTGGCGTCGAAGTAGCGTTCGGGCGTTTGGAACAGATCGCCGTCGACGCCGGTCGAAACGCGGCGCCACCGCAGGTGTCCGTGCTCGACATCGATCGCTGCGATGCCGCCCGAGCAGGCGAACGCGGCGATGTCCGCGCGGCTCGAGCGCGGCGTGCGTCCCCACATCAACCAGGATTCCTGAAACGGTTGGACGTCGAACGCGAACAGCCCGATCGCGCCGCCAGCGTACGACGACCAGAGACGCGCGCTGTCGGGACTCCAGCACAGGAGCGCGGGCTCGCCCATGCGTCCGCCGAGATGACTACTCGTGCCGACCGTTTTCCAGTTGGCCACGTCGAGAACCTGCACGTAGACACCGACGGTGGTCGTGAACGCGAGGCGCGCGCTATCGGGCGAGAAGGAGACCGCGCCGATCTGAAAGTCGTCGCTTGCCCAGTCAGAGAACTTCTCCGTCTCGTGCTCGAGTTGAAATCCGTTCGCCGTCCACACCCTCACGCGCCCGTCGTCATGACCCGTCGCGATCCACTTGCCGTCCGCCGAGAACGCAAAGGCGCCGATCGTCGACGGCGTGGCCAGGGCCGGTCCCGTCGGCGCACCGCTCTCACCGCTGCGAAAGAGCAGGGCGCTGTCGTTTGTATACGCGAGGCGCGAGCCATCGTGATTCCACCCGACTCGCACCGCGAAGAAGCCGCCTTGAAGGTCGTCGAGCTGCGCGATCTTCTCGCCCTTCGCCGACGCCAGGACTCCGCCTCGAGTGCGCGCCGCCGCGATCACGCGCGTCCCCGTCGGATCGAACTCGACCTCGGCGCCGAACGGCCAACCGCAGGGGTTCTCGAGCTCCTCGCCCTGCGCCGGCGCGAGAGCGTCGACGCGGGCCGTTTCCTCACACGAGCTCGGATCGCAAAAGTGCAGCACGCCGTCGCAGGTGAGGACCGCGACTGCGCCGCCGTCCGGTGCGAGGCAAAGGTCCCACGTCGTGTCGCCGAGTTTCTTCGAACGCGCCGTTTCGACGCCCGTTTGCGCGTCGTGCGCCGCGATCGAACCGTCGCTTAGCGCGGCAACGATCCGTGTGCCGCCGCGGTCGATGTCGACCTCGCGAACGTACACGTGCGGGCGCGGGTCCCAGATCCTCGTGGCATCGCGCTTTCGGGTGTCGACGACGCGCAGGCGCTTCACCGCGGCGTCGAAGCCCTCGTCGCCGCGCACGCTCGCCAGGTCCTCGTCCCACAGCGCGACCGCCGCCTCGCGATAGCCAAACTCCGCCGCCTTCGCGAGCCACTCGACCGCGCTCCGCTTCCGCCCGCCTCGAGCGTGCACGCACGCGAGTCCGTACGCGATAGCGCCGTTCCTCGGATGGAGCGCAAGGCACTGCTCGAACAGCGTCGCGGCTTCGCCGAGCTCACCCTGGGTCAGCGCGCGATCGGCCGCGCGATGCGCTCGCACGAAGGCCGGGACATCCAACGCAGGAGTTTGAAGCGCCGCCAGCGCCAGTCCGAGCGAGAGCATCGCTTCATGCTACTGGCGTCGGCGATTTGCGCGCGGCTCGCGCACGCCGCTCAGCGCGGCTCGACACGGTAGACCGTGCCGCCTCGAGCGCGGGCGACGACCTCGACCGTGTAGGCTCGGTTGAGGTCCTCGAGGGGCAGGACCGCGCGCGAGTTCTGCTCGAACCACACCAGCGTGGGCGCGAGCTCTCGAACCGCTGTGCCTTCGCCCTTCTTGCGAAAGCCGCCGGGCCGCTTCGGCGCGAAGCGCGTGTAGCGGCGAGTCAAGTAGTACACCGCGTGCGGATCGTTGCTCTGGATCTCGCCCTCGAGCTCGAGATCGCGCAGCAGCGCGGAGAACTCCGAGGCGCGAAACGAGCGGGTGCCGTAGACACCGGGGCCTTCGTTGCGCCAGTACGCGAGCTTCGGCGACAGCGCCACCGTCGCCGCGACGAGGTGGGCCGCGACTCCGAGCGCGCAAAGTACTTCGAAGCCGCGCCGCCACGTCGGCGACTCGATCCGCGCACGCAGCGCCACGAGACCCAGGGCCGCGAACATCGCAGCGAACGGTGCGAGCGGCACGAGCTGCCGGTCTCCGACGCCATTGATCTCCCAGCGATGGTTGAGGTACGTGCTCACCGCGAGGTACACGAACGGGAACGCGGCGAGAGGCGCCCAACGTCTCGGCGCGAGCGCCTCCGGCCGCCGCCACGCGACGACGAGCGCGAGCGCGGTTCCAACGAACAACGCCGCGGTTGCGGCGCTGGCCGCGACGCTGACGCTCTCGCTTGGAAACACCCAGCGCACGAACGTGTTCCACGTCAGTTCGAGAACCACCTCCAAGTCGGGTCCGGGGATCGTGCCTCGATTGCCGGTCATGTGCCCGGTGAGCGCGCGCGTGCGCAGGCACCAAGCCGCGATCGGCGCCGTCGAGAGCGCGCCGAACAGCACGACACGGCCGAAGCGGCGGCGCCATGGGTCTTCGCGCGGCGCCAGAAGCAGAACGGCGCAGACCGCCATGGCCAGCGAAATGCCGAGGTAGCGCTGGAGGAACGTCAGCGCGGTGAACACGACGCAGGCGGCGAAACTCGCGCGAGAGCGCGACTCCAGGTACGTGAGCAGCGACGAGGAGGCCGCGACGGAGAACGCGAGGAAGAGGGCTTCGCTCAGCCCCATGACCATGGTCTCGTGGAGCACGGGCGCCAGAGCCAGCAGAAGCGCGCATGCGACCGCAGCGGGCGTCGATCCGCTCACGCGGCGCACCACGCCGGCCGAGAGCCAGATCACCGCGAACATCGCCAGCGGATGCAGAAACCGCAGCGTCGTTTCCAGCTCGATTCCAAGCAGCCGTCCCGCAGCGAGCAGCGTCGGCATGAGCGGCGGCCACAGAGCGAACGGACCGCCGTTGGACTGCACCCATCCGCGGCCGTCGAGCAGGCTTTCGGCGGCCGAGAAGAAATCGACGACGTCGTTGTCGAGTCCGCTGCCCCAGGGCGTGGTGGCGCAGACGACGACGGTCGCTCCGAGGAGCGCGGCGGCGAGGATCGCACCCCAGCCGCGGGCGAAGCGCGTCGCCGCGGGCGTCAGTCGATCGTCGGCCATCGGGAACAAGCCTACCCCTGCCCGTCCGCTGCGCCACAGCCCAGGTAGACTGGACCACGCACCCATGTCGACGCGCTTTCTCAGCGTCGTGCTGCCGGTCTACCAGGAGCACGACAACATCGGGCCCTGTCTGCGCGGCCTGTGGAAGGCGCTCCACGCCAGCGAGCACGAGATCCTGGTGTGCTACGACTTCGAGGAGGACTCGACGCTCGCCGCGATTCGCGCCATGCCGGACGCGCCGCCCAGCGTGCGCCTGGTCAAGAACCACTTCGGGCGCGGCGCGGCCAACGCGATCCGTTCCGGCTTCGCCGAGGCCAAGGGCGACGTGCTCGTGACCACGATGGCGGATCTTTCGGACCCGCCGGACAAGGTGCTCGAACTCGCGGCGCACATGAGCCGCAGCGGCGCGGCGGTCGTCAGCGGCTCGCGCTACATGCGCGGCGGCTCGCAGAGCGGCGGCCCGGCGATCAAGAGCACGCTCTCGCGCCTCGCGGGCCTGACCCTGCATTGGATCGCCGGCGTCGGCACCCACGACCCGACCACGAACTTTCGCGCCTACAGCCGCAGTTTCCTCGAGCGCATCACGGTCGAGAGCCGCCACGCGTTCGACCTCGCGCTGGAGATCACCGTCAAAGCGCACCTCGCCGGCGAGCTCGTCAGCGAAACGCCGAGTTCCTGGATCGATCGCACCGCGGGCGAGAGCCGTTTTCGAGTGTGGGCGTGGGTCCCCAAGTACCTGCGCTGGTACTGGATGGCGATGCGCGCGCCGGCACTGGTCTGGAGCGTCTGGTTGGCGTTGGCGCTCTGTGGCGCGTTGCTGTTCGACGCGTCGCCCGCGCTGCTCGCGACGACGGCCGCGCTCGGTGCGGCGGCGATTCTGCTCTGCCGAGCTCGGCGCGGGCGCAACGTCGTTTCCGACGCTGTCTTGCCGCTGCTGAGCAGCGCGCCGCTGCACGCCTGGGCGGCGGAGCGCGAGGCGCTCTCGATCTCCGTCGCGGCGGCGGCTGCGCTCGGCGTCGCCTGGTGGGTGTTCGTCGTGCCGGCTCGAACGCGGCCTCGCCCGCAACTCGATCGCGAGCCCGAGCACGGCCCCGCTCAGCCGTAGCGGGCGGTTGAAGTCGACCGCGGCGCGGATCGGCGCGCCGGCGGACAATCGCCCCGCGCCGCGCGGCTCAGATGGTGCCCGCCGCGATTTGCTCGCGCACCCAGGGGATCACTTCGTCGAGCACGCCCTCGACCGGAGTCAGCGCCTCGAAGCCGAGCATGCGCGCGGCCTTCGACACATCGGGCACGCGGCGTTGCACGTCGTGCTCGAAGGCCGGATCGTTCACGACGCGGAGCGGCTGGTCGGGGCCGTGCACCTTGCGCCAGATCATCTCGGCCAGCTCGGTCACGGTGGTCGAGCGCGCGGTCGAGATGTTGAAGTCCTCGCCGAGCGCCGCGGGGTGCTCCATGCAGACGCGGATGCCGCGGGCGACATCTCCGCCGTAGGTGTAGTGACGAACCTGCGAGCCGTCGCCGAGGACGTGCAGCGGGTCCTGGCCCTTCAACACCTTCTGCACGAGGTCCGGCACGACGTGGCTGAGCGCGAGCTTGACGTTCCCCGAATGCAGCTCGTGACCGCCTTGTGCGCGACTCTCGCCGATGCCCACGCAGTTGAACGGCCGCACGATCGTGGTCGGCAAGCCGTACTGCCGGCGCGCGCCGTCGGCGAAGTACTCGCACGCGAGCTTCTGGAAGCCGTAGGTCGACGACGGCGGCGGGCAGCGCAATTGCTCGCCCTCGGGAGTCGGGTAGACGTTCGTGTTCTCGTACACCATCGACGACGAGATCAACGTCACCTTCTGAAGCCGTCCGGCCTTGTGGGCCGCGATCGCCGCGTCGTAGGTCGCGGCGACGATGCGCTCGTTCTCGGCGAGCAGGTCGTAGGCGTAGGTGTGGAAGTACGAGATCCCGCCGATGCGCGCCGCCGCGGCGACGAGGTGATCGCAGTCGCGGATCAGCTCCGAGAGCAACGCCGTGTTCTTCGCGTCGCCCTCCACCAGCCGAAAGCCCGGATGGTGGTCGTAGGACTTCGACACGCGGCCGTACTTCGAGAAATCGTCGAGACCGACGACCTCGTAGCCGGCGGCGAGCAAGTCCGCGACGAGGTATCCAGCGATGAAGCCGTTCGAACCGGTGACCAGGACCTTCATACGACAGCGCTCCCCGAAGCGGACACGTTCCACACGTCGATCAGCGGCTTGTCGCCGAGGTTCAATCCGCGGTAGGCGCTGTGCGGCGCCCCGATGAAGACCAGGTCGGCGCGCGCGAGCAGCTCGTCCTGGCCGACGAACGTCGGGTCGTCGAGGAACGGATCGGAGCACAGCACTTCGCGGCATTCGCGCTGCAGGTTCTTGCGCAGCTTGAAGGCCAGCGACTCGCGCGGATCGTCGGAGTCGCCCTTGAACGTCATGCCGAGCACGCCCACGCACAGATCGCGCAGCTTCCAGCGCAGGCCGGCGCGCCGCACCAGGTAGTTGGGCAGGCCTTCGTTGACCAGCATCGCCGAGTGGCCGATGAAGAACGTGTTGTTGTCGAAGGTCGCGAGCTGCATCGTGTCCTTGAACAGGCACGGCCCCGCGGCCAAGCCCGCGCGAGGGAACGACGCGCCGCGCGGATACCCCGAGGTCATCGCGCGGTGGATCTCGTAGAAGTCCTGGCCGAAGTCGTTGGCGATCATGAAGAACTGGTTGGCGGTCGCGAACTGGATGTAGCGCCAGGCGTTGTTGAAGAGCTTGGCCAGCTCCGCCGCCAGCGGTTCGATCACGATCAACTGCGGAGTGAGCAGGCCGAACAGCGCCTCGGCGCGCTGCCGCGCCCGTTCGCTCGTGCCGGAGACGATCTGCGGCAGAGCGGTGATCTCCTTCAGCGCGAAACCCTGCGCCACACGCTCGGGGCAAAAGGCGACATCGATGTCGAGTCCCTCGCGCTCGAGCGCCTGCGCGATCCGCGCGGTGGTGCCGGGGTACACCGTGCTTCGCAGCACCAGCAGTTGTCCGGCGCGCAGGTGCGTGCGATCCGCGGCCAGCATCTCGTCGTACACCTCGATGCGCGGATTCAGGTGGTCGTCGAGCGGCGTGCCGATCACGGTGATCACCGTGTGGGCTTCGCTGATCGCCCGCGGATCGGTGGTCGTGCGAAAGCGGCCGCTGGCGAGTTCGGCGACGAGCAGCGCGTCGCAGCCCTCGTCCAGGAACGGCATCTCGCCGGCGCCGACGCGCTTGACGGCGGCCGCGTCGATGTCCACGGCGACGACGCGCTTTCCAGCGCGGGCGAACGCGAGGCCGAGCGGCAGGCCTACGTGGCCACAGCCGCCGATGATGGCGATGTCGGTCATGCGCTGGGGGAGCGATGCGGCGCGCCGGTCCTGGGGGGCGGGGCGGATTCGGCGTCGGTTCAGGGGGCGCCGGGGTACCTGGCGCGATGCGCTTGCCACACCTGCGTGGCGTGCCCGACTTCTCGACAGCGTAGCAAGATCCGCGCGCCTTGCTGCACTTCCCGCAGCGCGCCGACGGGCCGAACAAGTCGTCCGCGCGTCGCCCGCTGCACCCTGGTTCCCGGGCGCGAATCCTCGCGGAACGGCGGCCTCGGACGATCGGACCTGACGCACCTCGCATGAAGACGCAGATCTGAGTCGGACGGAAGCGTGGAGTCTTGCTCGCCCGGCGGAAAGGTTCTCCCGCGCGTTCACATCGACGAGATCAAGCCGCCGACCGAGCGCGATCTCACGCGCTTCGACCTCGACTTCGATCTACCCGACCATCGGCCCCCTGAGCTTCCGTCCGCGATCCTTCTCACGACACGCCCGGACCTCGGCGATGTGTGGCAGGGAAAGGCGGTGACCACGGACAACTACCTCGAGCTGTCCAACGGCATCTCGAAACCCGAGCAGATCGAGGGTTTGCGCCTCTTGGTGCTGCCCACGCCGCAGCCGCAGTTCAACGCCACCGACGACCGTCGAAGTCCCAAGGCGACCTCCGAGCCTCGTGCTTCACTTGCCATGGGAACGGCCACACCAACGCCGCGACGCACTCGATCGGCGACATCCGGCCGCGGGAGTTCCGCCATCGCATCGACACGCCGCGTCTGCGGGGCGTCAACATCCAACGGCTGTTCGGCTCCCAGCGAGCGCTCGAGACCGTCGAGGACTTCACCTTTCACGTCCGAGTTCGACTCCCTGTTCGATTTCCCGCCCGCGCCCGAGCTCGACGTGTTCGGCCGGCTCGACCGCACTCTCGCGACGGAGCAGGAGCCGCGGCGAGGAGCTCTTCCACGGCAAGGCGCGCTGCGCCGAGAGCCATCCCGCTCCCCACTTCACCGACAGCACGATGCACGACCTGAAGGCCGAGCGCTTCTTCAAGCCGCGCAGGGTTGGCGGCCGCTTCGCCGCCGCCGACGGACCGATCAAGACCTTCCCTCTGCGCGGCGCACCTTGGGCATCACGCATTGATCCAGCCAGCAGCGCAGCAAGGGTTCTATGCCTTGCTGTCTTGGCGCCAGAGTCGCGACGATCGCTGGGGACTTGCTTCGCCGGTCGCAGGCCGTTCGCGCCTCGCCGCGCCCGCCAAAAGCACCGCAGGCCGCCGAGTGACGTGCACCCGGCGGCCCGCGAGGAAACTCGAGTCGA
>CALFYL010000171.1 GCA_937952135.1 uncultured Planctomycetia bacterium | reverse complement strand
CGAGGGAGAGGAACAACGGGCGTTGCATGGGTGCGTCCTTGTCGGGCGGGACGTCGGTGCGACGCCCGGGAGGAGAAGAGAAGCGTCCGCTCGCAGCGTTCACCTCGAACGCCAGGGCGCGGACAACCCATGTGGCGCAACACCGGCCGCGCGAAGGACACGCTTCCGCGACCTTTCTGCCAGCGGGGCGGATGGGCGCGCTCGAACCCAAGCGTGGCGCCGTGCTGGCGCGCGTCCATGCTGCGGGCGACCTGCCCCCCTCAAACCGGTCCGGGTCGAATGTTAGGGCTCGTGCCCCACGATGAGGGCGGGTGCACCGGGCGCGAGCGCAACCACAGCGACGATCCGCTCGTCCACAAGCTGCGTGAGGCCGAGCTAGCGCTCGCGCAGGGACGCACGGTGAAGGACGTGCGCCGGCAGCTCGAGGTGACCGCGCCGACCCACGACCGCCGGCGCAAGGAGTTCGGCGGACTCAAAGTCGACTAGGCCAAGCGGCTGCGCGACCTCGAGCGCGAGAACGGTCGATGGAAGTCGATCGTGTCGAAGCGACGCGTGTGCGGGGTGCACAGACACGCTCGCTCGGCGCGAGCGCGCGCATGTCATTTGTCCATTGTGCGTGCGCAGCCGGTGCGTAGCAAAGACTGCATTTCTCGGGCACTTCAGCGAATTCCGGGTGCGAGTCGCGGGTCCTAGCGTAGTGCGAGTCGCGAGCAGCCGCGTCGGCCGCTGCGACTCGAGGGTCGCACCATGAAGCACGTCAAGACGTCCGGATTCGCGCTGTTCGCAGCATTCTCGGTGGCCGCAAGCTGTGGAGGCAGCGAGCCGGGCGACGGTGCGAGCGCGCAGAGCAGGGCGCTGATGGCGCCCGCCAACACGCGCGCGCGCGTTCTCGCCGTGAACGACCTCGGCATGCACTGCATGGATCGCGAGTACTCGGTGTTCTCGATCTTGCCGCCGTTCAACGTCGTGCACGCGCAGGTGCTCAAGCCTGGACCGCTCGGCAAACCCGTGCTGCTCGACGCGACGGCGGTGGATGTGCGCTACAGCTCGATCCCCGACCCGCTCGGCTCCCTCAACACCACCAGCCTGGGTAAGACCGACTTCTGGCAGCACGCCCAGGCGCTTTTCGGCGCGCAGCTCGCACCCGGCGAGGGACTGCTCGGCCTGTACATGCCGGCCGATGCGCCGACGCCGGGTCCGCAGGCGTTGAGCTGGAACTCGACGCACGGGTGGTTCGCCGCCGACGGCATCCCGATCACGCCGACCGACGACCTCGGCGGCACGAACCCCTATCCACTGATGCGGATCACCGCGTTCGACCGCTCCACGGGCCGGCGAATCGCGGCGACCGACATCGTCGTTCCGGTCGCGCAGGAAACGGACTGCCGCAACTGCCACGCGACCGGCGCGCTCGCAGCAAGCGATCCGGGAATCGCTTGGTCGAACGACTCCGATGCGGAGATCCAGACCAAGCGCAACATCCTGATCCTGCACGACCACGACGAGGGCACGAGCCTGATGGCGTCGCAGCCGGTGCTGTGCGCGAGCTGCCACTACTCGCGCGCGCTCGACCTCGCCGGCGCGGGCCCCGGGCCGACGCAGATCGGACACGCGTCGATGTCGAACGCGATGCACAACCACCACGGCAAGTTGCTCGACAGCACGGGCCAGCCCGTGTTCCCGCCGGCCGGCGATGCGCAGCAGACCTGCTACCAATGCCACCCCGGCGCCGTCACCCAGTGCGCCCGCGGTGCGATGGTGAACGGCGGGATGGAGTGCCGCGACTGTCACGGCGGGATGCTGGCAGTCGGCGCCGAATACCCGCTGCTCGCCGGCGGGAGCATCGACGGCCAGAACGACTTCCAGCCGCGCCGCCCGTGGCTCGACATGCCGCGCTGCCAGTCCTGCCACACCGGCGATGCGCTCAACCACCTGTCCGGTCCGGGCTACGTCCTCGCGGCCGACGGCATTCGCTTGAAGCAGGCGTTCCGCAGCGGCGACAACTCGGCCTCGCCGATCGCTCGCCCCGCGTCGCGCTTCGCCGAGAACGCGGACTCGCTCTATCGCTTCAGCAAGGGCCACGGAAGCGTGGGCTGCGAGATGTGCCACGGCAGCACCCACGCCGAGTGGCCCGTGCAGCCCCTCAACGCGAACGACAACGTGACGGCGCGCGAGCTCCAGCGCCACGCTGGCGCACTGATGGAGTGCGGGGCCTGCCACACCGCGGCGCCGCTTCCGGTCACGATGAACGGCCCGCACGGAATGCACAACGTGGCGGACATGCGCTTCATCGACGACGAGCACGAGGACCTCTACGAGCAGAACGAGGCTTCGTGCAAGGCCTGCCACGGCGCGAACCTCACTGGAACGGCGCTCAGCCGAACGTCCCGCGACCGCACGTTCGTGATCGAGGACCAGACGCACTTCTTCCCCAAGGGCACGGCGATCCGTTGCGACGCGTGCCACTCGATGCCCGACTGATCGTCCTATAGCCGCATGCCGAATCCATCGCGGCGTCGAGCAGCGCTGCGATGGCGGGCGGCCGTTAGCGCTCTCGAACGCGTGCGCGTTGGACGCGCGCACGAGCGCGGCGGGCTCAATGCGGCTCAATGCGGCCGCACCGGCGCGACCTGCTGCTCGGCCGCGCGCGCTTCTGCTTCCTTCGCGAGCCCGGCCGCGAGCTCGAGGCCGTCTTCGGTCGCCTGGCCGTGGGCGTCCTCGAGCTTCACGACGAGCCTGTCCTTGGGATCGCCGCGGTGGACGCGCAGACGCGGATCGGTGCGCTGCAACTCGGGGAGCGCGTCGTACTTCTCCATCGCCTTCTTGAACGACCCCGGGCTCGCGCGGAACTTGTCGTGGAACTCGCCGAGCCCGTCGAGCGACATCTCGACCACGAACAGCTCCAGGTCCTTCTCCTCGAGCACCGCCTCGATGCGCTTGAGCATGCGGTCCTTGAAGTAGCTGTTCGTCGGCACGTAGATCTGGCACGTCTGGTTGCGCCGGATCAACCGCCGCACGATGTCGGAGAACTCGGGCCGCAGGAACGGCGGGCTGGGCAGGTCCTCGTAGCCCTCAGCCCAACAGGAACCCCACAGCATCGGTGAGCCAGTGGGCGAGCATCGCCGCGCCGAGATCGCGCCGCAGCAGATAGAGCACGGTCAGCACCAAGCCGCCGAAGCCGGCGACGATCAGGTGAGCCCAGCCCCAGTAGTCCAGGTGGGCGGCTGTGAACAGCAGCAGCGAGATCAGCGCTGCGAGCCAACGTTTGCCGGTCAGCTCCG
>CALFYL010000170.1 GCA_937952135.1 uncultured Planctomycetia bacterium | reverse complement strand
CGCTAACGTTCGTTCTGAGCCAGGATCAAACCCTTCACTTTGAATTGTTTGTTTCGTGGCTTGTGGAATGTGAGTCGGACAGCAGCAGACGCTGCCGCCGAGCTCTTGCTCGCACATTTTCAAGGGTCACCCTTGTTTTCAAAGATCCAGGCCAAGTGGTGCGCGGCGACGCGCGCCGCCCAACTGGTGGCACTGCCTCGCGATCCGGTTCGCGCTACGTCCGTCGACCGAGCTCGTCGGCGACCGCCATCGTCTGGCCGTCACCACCGTTCCTGGTCGCGTTCGTGAGCGTTGTTCCCGTCCGCGTGGGAGGGGGGATGATAGGGCCGAGAGCCCCCCTGTCAACGCCTCGGCGAAAAAACCTGCTTCGGTTCGCCTCGTGATTCGTAAGTGCCTCCAGAGGAAGGATTTAGGATTGCGACCGGAATCCGCCGAACGCCCCTCCGCAGCGCTTTTTGGGCGCCGAGGCTGCTCCGGAGCCCTCGACACCGGTCGCTCGGAGCGAAGGGTCCCGTAATGGCCGCGCGCGCTGCGGCCCCCCACCGGGAGCCGCCGCGCGCGCGTAAACGCCTTTGCGAACGGGCTTTAGAGCTGCTGACCAGCGCGCTCAGGGCGCCACGCGCGCCGTGGCGTCCTTGGGCAGGATCTCGAACAACACCTCCACATCCGAGTTCCGCATGCGGACGCAGCCGTCGCTCACCCGCCGGCCAACCCCCGATGCGTCGTTCGTGCCGTGGAACCCCAGCGAGGTGTTCTTCCCCTGGTCGAACCACGCCAACCAGCGGGTTCCAAGCGGGTTCTCGGGGTCTCCGAAGGGCACGGGGGCGCGCCCCACCGGGCTCCACATCGGTTCCTTCTGCTTCAGGCCGATCGTGTACTCGCCCGGCCGGGTCGGCGTGGCGTCGCGTCCGACCCCCACCTCCCACGCCGCGGCGGCCTCGTCGCCGAGCATGAACACCGTCCACATCGCGGAGATGTCGACCATCACGCTGGCGCGGTCGGTCGGGATGCGAAGCACATCCCCCGGGCGGATGGCCGTTTCGCTGGGCAACTGGTTCGCGCGCGCGATCAAGCCCGTGCTCAGCAAGAGGCCTGGATTCGCGGCCAGGGCGCGCAGCCGGATGGCGATCAGACTGTCGCCGGGCTGCACGGTCATCTCGAGCGACGGCCACGCGCCGCGCTTGTGCCAGCGATGTCCCGCCTGCGCCTGGTCGAGCGCGGCGGTCCAGCGGCGGAGTGCGTCGCGGTCCGCCGGCGGCTCCCGGCGCACTCCCTCGAGGAGCAACGCGCTGTATTGGCGCGCCGCGCTCGCGAAAGCCCCGGAATCCAGCGCGTTTCGCGCACTTCGCTCGCGCTCGTCGACGCCGATCGCCGCGCCGCCCGTGGCCGCTGGCGGAGCGCCCGGCGAGGCATTCGTCGCCGCGTTCTCGCGGCCCTCGGTCGCAACCGGGGGCGGAGGCGTTCGATCCACCGCCGCGCTGCTGCCTGGGGTCGGCGCGGCCACCGACGGCGCGACCGGCGCGACGGCCACCGCGTCGGGCGCCGGAGCGGGTTCTTCGATGCGCAGGAACTGCGCGCCGTCCTCACCGGCCTCACGCGCTTCGGTTCCCGAGCCGCAGCCCGCCAGCGCCATACACAGCGTTGCGCCGACAAACGGCCGAACGCCTCGTGCGCTCCTTCGCATTGCTCTTGCCCCTCGTAAGTTGGTCGACAGAAGTGGTTGCTCGACGAGCTCGCGGCTCGTCCGGGAGCGGCGCGGCGACGCGACTTCGACGTCGCCCAGGCTCATCGCGCACACCGTCCCTCGATGCGCGCGGCTCGCGGTTCACGCGCGCGAGCTCGAGGCGAAATCCCGTCGCCGGCGCCCGCAGCGCGCACTCCCGCCGGCGCCGCCGCCGCGCGCGGCGCGACGACCCAGAGGGGGATCCCCAGCGATGCCGTGCCGGCTCATTGCTTCCCAGAACCATCGCGGTTCAGGGGGGTCCCACACGAGCGCGACGTGCGCGCCATAGCATCGGGACCCTTTCTGGTGCTTGTTCGGCTCCGGGGGTGGCGTCCGGGTCACGAGCACCGCCAGGGTGACTGCAAGGGGACGGTACCACCCACCGCCACGGCGCACAATGCGCGCGGGCGAAGCAAAGCGCGCACCCAAATCGACGCATGACAGCGGCGCTATCGAAGCGCGCTCGCGTCTCCGCGCCGACGGCTCAGGCGCAACGCATGCGCGCTGCCGCCGCGCGCAGCGAGCGCTGGATCACAGCGCTTCGACGCGCGCGCGCAGCACCTGACCGCCGCCCAGGTCCCACTCGGCGGAGACGCCGGGGCCCGCGAGGAACTCGCTGGGCGGCAGCACGTCGAGAGCCGTCGCCAGCGTCTCGCCGGCGATGAAGCGCGAGTGCGCCGCCAGCGCTCCGCGAAGGCCTTCGCTGTCGCTCGTGAGCGACAGGCGGATGCGTTGCTCCACGGCGAGTCCGGCTTCCTTGCGGAGCGAGTTGATGCGGTTCACGCATTCGCGCGCGAGCCCCTCCGCGATCAGTTCCGCGTCGAGCTCCGTATCGAGCCACACGATCAACTGCCCGTCGGCCTCGACGTCGAACTTCGCAGTGGTCTGCACCTGGACGAGCACATCCTCGGGGGCGAGTTCGAGCGGCTCGCCCTCGACTTCGATGGTCAAGCTCTCTCCCGCACGCAGCCGTGCGAGTTGTGCGCCGTCCAGCCGTTCGATCGCCGCCGCCGCCGCCTTCATCTTCCCGCCGAGGCGCTTGCCGAGCGTGCGGAAGTTCGCTTTGCCGACGAGCTTCGCGACTTGGCCGTCGTCCGCCGCCATGCTCCCCCAGCCCTTGATGTTGAGCTCGTCGAGGACGAGCTCGGACGCGAACGCGCTGCGCAGCAAGGTGAGGCGCGACGGATCGCTCGCGCGCAGATGCAGCGCACGCAGCGGCTGGCGCACCTTGAGCTGCGCGCGCTCGCGAAGCACCCGCCCCATCCCGACCACGCGCTGCACGAGCTGCATGCTCGCCTCGAGCTCCGGCGCGATGTGCGCGCTCTCGGGCGCCGGCAGGAGTTGCGCGTGCACCGACCCCGCGCCCGGCGCGAGCCGCGTCCACAACATGTCGGCCAGAAACGGCGCGAGCGGGGCGATGCAGAGCGAAACGACGCGCAACGCCTCGTGCAAGGTCGCGAAGGCCGCGAGCTTGTCCGGGCCCTGCTCGCCCTTCCACAGCCGCCGCCGGTTGCGCCGGATGTACCAGTTCGAGAGCTCGTCGACGACGAAGGCCTCCACGGCTCGCGCCGCCCCGGCGAGGTCGTAGCCATCCATGCGGCGACGGACGTCGGTCAGCATCGACTGCGTGCGCGACGCGAGCCACCGATCGATGAGCGGCCGGTCCGCGAGCGCGGGGATGCGCGCGTCGCGCGGATCGAAGCGATCGATGCGCGCGTACTCCTGGTAGAAGCGATAGGAGCTGGCGAGCGTGCCGAAGAATCCGTACTGCACCTTCGCGAGCGCCTCGGCGTCGAAGCGCTTGGGCAGCCACGGCGCGGCGCTCGCGACGAGGTACCAGCGCACCACGTCGGCGCCGTGCGAAGCGATCGCCTTCCACGGGTCGACGATGTTCCCCAGGCGCTTCGACATCTTCACCCCGTCCTTGTCGAGCACGAGGCCGTTGACGAGGCAGGTCCGGTAAGCGGGCCCCGCGCCGAGTTCGGGCGCGACACTGGTCATGAGCGGGCCGGTCATGAACGAGCCGATCGCGTGCAGCGTGTAGAACCAGCCGCGCGTCTGGTCGAGGCCCTCGCAGATGAACGAGGCGGGGAACTGCTCGCGGAGTTTCTCACGGCTGCCCGCGACGTGCGGCCAGCCGTGCTGCGCGTAGGGCATCGCGCCGGAGTCGAACCAGCAATCGAGGACGGCGGGCGTGCGCCGCATCACTCCTCCGCAGCGCTCGCACGCGAACGCGGCGCCGTCGACGCCAGGCTTGTGGTGGTCGAAACCCTGGGGCAGATTTCCGCAGCGTTTCGCCAATTCTTCGGCCGACGCCACGGCAACTTCGTGGTCGTTCTCACACACCCAGAACGGCAGCGGCGTGCCCCAGTAGCGGTCGCGCGAGATGTTCCAG
>CALFYL010000169.1 GCA_937952135.1 uncultured Planctomycetia bacterium | reverse complement strand
TCGCCTCCGGTCAGGCCCGGCGCCTCGCGGCGGAAGGCTTGTTCGTCGACCTCAAGCCGGACATCGCGAATTGGATGCTCGCGCCGGCGGGCGACATCCGCTCGGCGAGCATGCTCGAGACCGTGCAGAACCAGTACCAGGTCCAGGGGCTCGAGATCGACTTCACGGTGGTGGGTTGGGACGGCGATCTGCGGCGCGAAGGCGGTCGTTGGCGGAGCTACAAGCTGTCGGGCGCGGACTGGAAGCGCGACAAGGCGCTGGAGATCGCGAAGAACGGCTACCGCGTCCTGCTCACACGCGCGCGCAAGGGCATGGTGCTGTTCGTTCCGCGCGGCGACGCGACGGGAGACGACGCGACGCGCCGCACGGAGATGTACGACGCCATCGCGGAGTACTTGATCGCGTGCGGAGCGCGTGAGGTCGGACAGGCCGTGTCCGCGGACTCGGACGCGACTTGAATCAGGCCGCTCGCTCCGCGGCGCGCGCGCCGTCGAGCATCGCTGCGGCGACAGCGTCGAGGGCGCCGGTCCAGTCGGCCTTCAACTCCGCGGTCCACTTCGCGCCCGCGAACTCGGCAAGCGTTGCGAGCAGCGTGTCGCGCACGACGCCGTAGTGCGCCTCTTGCGCGCCGTAGCGCAGGTGGCGCGCACCCATCTCGTGCAGCGGCGCGGCGAGGCTCGGCAAGTTGTCGGCGTGCTTCACGACGAGCGCGAGCGCCGCGAGCAAGTGCTGCTTCTGCGCGCGGAGATCGCTGGGAAACAGCGCGCGCACGGACGGCGCGGTCTGGAACAGCCGGCTGTAGAAGGAGTCGACGACCTCGGCGCCCCGCGGGGCGAGGAGTTCGAAGGAAGCGCGGATACGGTCGACGGAGGGAGTGCTCATGCCGGCTTCATCGGCGCCGCGGCGCGGGCATTTCAGAGAAAAGAGGAATTGCGGCCTTCGCGCCGACCGCCTGCGCACCGGCCGCGACTCCAGTAGCCTTCTGGGGTGCACATCCTGTTCTTCGGCGCCGCCGATCGGCTTGGGGACTGGCGCGAGCGAAAGTTCTCGCGCGGCGTCGAGCTCGGTCCCGGGCCGCGCGAGCGCCGCGACGCGTACGAGCTCGAGATCGCTCGCGAGGAGCCGGGCGACGCGCGAAGCGACGGTCCCTTTCGGCGCGCCGCGGCGGCGATTTCGCGCTACGACATCTTTCCACCGTCGCTCCTGACGCCCGTGATCGCTCGCGCGCCCGTGCAAGTGGGCGACACGCTCGGCGCGCGCTACCACCTCGGGCCGGGCGTCGATCTGTTCTTCGCGTCGCGCGTCACCGCCGTGTTCGACGAGCTCGACCGGGACCGCGAGCAGCGCCGCGCCGGTTTCACGTATCGAACGCTCCAGGGCCACCCCGAGTTCGGCGAGGAAACGTTCAGCGTCGAGAAGGACCTCCGGCGCGGTGCGGTCGTCGCCGCGCTGCGCTCGTGGTCGCGGCCCGGAAACTGGCTCGCGCAAATCGGCGCTCCGGTGGCCCGCGCGATTCAAGTCCGCGCTTCGAAGCGAGCGCTGCTCCATCTGCGCGACGCGGCGGGCGCGACCCACGCGCGCTGAATTTCCGAGCGGACCCGCGCGCTCGGGGCCGCGGGCTCGCGTCGGCGCGCGCGTGAAGTACCTTGTCGCGATGAAGCTCCTCATCGCGCTCGCCACTTGCGTTCTGGCCGCCACCGGTTGCGCGGCGATCCCGACGGCGCCGGAAGGGTTCGCCGAGCACTTCACCGGGCGCACGCTGCGTTTCGACTACCTCCACACGGGCCGCGCCGGCGAAGAGCACGTCGCGCCCGCGGGATTGCGGCTCGAAGGCGCTTGGCCGGGGAGCCGCACGCAGCTCGTCGATCCGTCGAACCTCGGCAAGTACCTGTTCGAGGTCGCCGACGCGCAGAGCGGCGCGCTGCTGTATTCGCGCGGCTTCTGCTCGATCTACGGCGAATGGGAGACCACGGGGGAAGCGAAGAAGCAGTGGGGCGCGTTCGAGGAGTCGCAGCGCTTCCCCGAGCCGCGGCGGCCCGTCGAGCTGCGCCTTCGCAAGCGCGCGAACGACGGCAGTTTCTCCGCGCCGCTCTTCGTCCACAGCGTCGATCCGGCGTCGCGCTTCGTCGACCGCGCTCCGCTGCGCACGCACGGCAAAGTGATTCCGCTCGCCGGCGGGAAGAGCGATCCCGCGACGCAGCTCGACTTGCTCGTGCTCGCGGAGGGTTACGAGCCGAAAGACGAGGGCAAGTTCGCCTCCGACGCTCGTCGCTTGGTCGGGGCGCTCCTCGCGACCGAGCCGTTCCGCTCGCGCGCCGAAGACATCGCCGTGCGCGGATTGTTCGTGCCGTCGCCGCAGAGCGGCATTCGCGATCCGCGACGCGGCGAGTGGAAGGACAGCGCCTTCGGCGCGTCGTTCAACGCCTTCGACAGCGACCGTTATGTGCTCACGTATCGCGACCGCGAACTGCGCGAGCTCGCCGCGCAAGCGCCCTACGACGCGCTCGTGATCGTGTTCAACGCGCGGAAGTACGGCGGCGGCGGGATCTACAACCTGTGGGCGACCGTGGCGGCCGACACGTCGGTGGCCGAGTACGTCTTCGTGCACGAACTCGGTCACTCGCTCGGCGGACTGGCGGACGAGTACTACAGCTCGCAGGTCAGCTACGAGGAGTTCACGCCGCCTGGGAGCGAGCCGTGGGAGCCGAACGTCACCGCGTTGCTCGATCCGGCGAAGCTCAAATGGGCCGACCTCGTGCCCGCCGGCACGCCGCTTCCGACGCCGTGGGCGAAGGACGAGTACGACGCGGTCGACTTGAAGTACCAGTCGCGGCGCGCGGAGCTCGCGAAGGGCGTCGACGACGCGGCGAACGAGGCGCTGTTCGAGGAGATCCGCGTGGCGACGACGCCGATGCTCGCGGGCGAGACCCACGCGGGCCGTATCGGCGCCTTCGAAGGCGCCGCATACGAAGCGCGCGGGCTGTACCGCCCCGCCGTCGACTGCATCATGTTCACCCGCAACCCGAAGACGTTTTGCGCGGTGTGCGAGCGCGGGCTGAGCCGCGTGCTCGACCTCTACTCGAAGTAGTCGCGGCGGACGAGAGGTCCCGGCCGCCGGCGGCGCATGGCATCATCTGCCGCCATGAACTCCCCCGACGACGCTGACGACGACTTCGACTTCGTTGTGATCGGCGGGGGCCCGGCGGGGGAGAAGGGCGCCGCGATGGCGGCGTATTTCGGCAAGCGCGTCGCCCTCGTCGAGCGCCAGCCGTGGCTGGGCGGCGCCGCGGTCAACACCGGCACGCTGCCGAGCAAGACGCTGCGCGAGACGTGCCTGCACCTCGCGGGGCTCAAGCAGCGCGGTATCGGCCTGGAGTTGCCGCACGGCATCGAGCAACTCACCGTCGACCGTTTGATGGAGCGCGCGCGCGCCGTCACGCTCAGCGAACGCGAGCGCATGCGCGACAACCTCGAGCTCCACGGAGTCGTGCGCGTGCAGGGCGACGCGCGCTTCGTGGCGCCGCACGAACTCGAGATCGCTCACGAGGGCGCGCTGCGGCGCGTGCGCGGCGAGAAGTTCCTCATCGCGACGGGTTCGGCGCCTCACCGTCCGCCGGGCATCGCGTTCGAGCATCCGCTCATCGACGACTCCGACGAATTCCTGCGCCTCGAGCGCATCCCGCGCTCGCTGGTCATCGTGGGAGCGGGCGTGATCGGCTGCGAGTACGCGACGATGTTCGCGGCGATCGGCGCGCGCGTCACGCTGCTCGACGGCCGCGGCGAGCTGCTCCCGTTCCTCGACCGCGAGATCGCCGCGCGCCTGGTCGAGGTCCTGCGCGGTCCGCTCGCGATCGACCTGCGGCTGGGCTGCAACTACGAGCAGGTCGAGGCCGACGACGAAGGCGTGACGCTGCAGCTTGCGGGCGGCGAACGGCTCCGCGCGGAGCGGCTGTTGGTCGCCGCGGGCCGCACGGGAAACACCAGCGGGCTCGGGCTGGAGGTGCTCGGGCTCGCACCCGACAAGCGCGGCTGTCTGCGCGTCGGACCGCGCTATCGAACGGACGTTGCGCACGTGTGGGCCGCCGGCGACGTCATCGGCAGTCCGTCGCTGGCCAGCGTTTCGATGGAGCAAGCGCGCGTCGCCGCGATCGACGCCTTCGGCCTCGGCTCGCGCGAGAGCGTCGCGCCGCTGCTGCCCTTCGGCATCTACACGATCCCCGAGCTGTCGGCGATCGGCGAGACCGAGGAGAGCGCGCGCGAGCGCGGACTCGACTTCGAAACCGGGCGCGCCGCGCTCTCGCGCAACCCGCGCGGGCAGATCATCGGCGAGCGCTTCGGCCTGGTGAAGCTCGTCTTCAGCCGCACCGATCGACGGCTGCTGGGCGCGCACGTGCTCGGCGAAGGCGCCGCGGAGCTCATCCACATCGCCTCCGCCGTGCTGCAACTGGGCGGCGGCATCGACACCTTCATCGAGATGGTCTTCAACTACCCGACGCTGAGCGACGCCTTCAAGTACGCCGCCTACGACGGACTCGGCCGACTCGCCGGACGCCCGGGCCCGTCGTCGGTGACCGGCCTCGGGCGCTGACGTCGCGCGGCGCGCGAAAAAAAGCAGATCGGCCGCGTCCGTTGCGAAGGGCGGACGTCTGGGCGCCCGAGGAGCCCCGCTGTCGATGAACCGCAGCGCGGCTATGCTCAGCGTGCCGCCGTGAGGAAGCTCTCCGAACCGCTCCGACCTTCGTCCTCGCTCCGGCGCGCCTTCGACGCGCGCGCTGGCGGAGCTTTGCCGTGAGCGTGGCGCTCGACGCGGTCGCGCGCGAGGTGCAGCAGCGGCTGCGCGGGTTCATCCGTCGGCGCGTGCGCAGCGACGCGGAGGCCGACGACGTGCTTCAAGACGTGCTCGCGAAGCTCGTGGAGCGCGGCGCGGAAGTCAGCGAGGAGAGTCTGCACGCCTGGTTGTGGACTGTGGCGCGGCGCGCCGTGATCGATCGAGCGCGGGCCGCGCGCGCGAGAGAGGAGCTTTCGGAGGACATCGAGGCTCACGCGGCCCAGGCGCCGGACGAGAGCGCGTTGAGAGAGCTCGCGGCGTGCACGGCGCCGATGCTCGCGACCCTCGAGCGCGAGGACCGCGAACTGCTCGAGCGCGTCGACCTCGCCGGCGAGTCGCAAGCGGACCTGGCGCGCGAACTGGGACTCTCCAACTCCGGGCTCAAATCGCGCGTGCAGCGGGCTCGGACGCGGCTGCGCGAGCAGTTCGAGCGCTGCTGCGTGATCCAGCGCGACGTGCACGGGCTGCCGCACGACGTGCGCACGCGCCCGGGCGGTCCGTGCGATCCGTGCGGCCCCTGCGAGTGATGTACGGAGCCAGAGCCAATTCTCCCCGCTAACTCAGCGGAGGCCGGTCCCGTCGCGCGGCGCCCCCGCGGGCTGCAACAGCGGGGCGATTTTGCTCTGGCTCCGTACATCGCGCTCGATCCTGGGCGCAGGCCATTAGGTTAGTCTCGGGGCGCGCCGAACAGGTATTCGGCCCTCCGCATGCACCCGCAAGACGCGCCTTTGCCGCCGCAGTGGCCCTATCCCGAGGACGACGAGGTCGACCTCTGGGGTCTGTGGGAAACCGCTTGGAGCGAGAAGTGGTGGATCGTCGGCGCGACGCTCGCCGCGGGGCTCCTCGGTGCGCTGTTCTCGTTCGTGCAGGCGCCGTGGTACGAGTCCAAGGTCGTCCTGGTCGCGGTGCAGCCGACGCAGCCGCTGGGTGCGGCGACCGCGACCGCCGCGCCTGCCGCGGTCAGTCTGTCCGTCGCGCCGCAGGTTCCGCTCGCGACGTTGAGGTCGCACCAGTTCGCCGAGGACTTCATCACCAAGTACGAACTGCTGCCGGTGCTCTTCGCGGAAACCTGGGACGCGCTGGCGCAGACGTGGCGAGTCGCGCCCAGCGAGGAAGCTCCGGACCTTCGCGACGCCGTCGACTTGTTCACGACCGACGTGGTGGCGGTCGAGAGCGACCACCGCACGGGACTGATCACGCTCACCGTGTCGTGGACCGACGCGCAGCTCGCGAAGAATTGGGCCGACGCGATCGTCACCGAAGCGAACGACAGGCTGCGCTCGCAGGCGCTCATCGACGCCGAGCGCAACGTCGAGCATCTGAAGTCGGAGCTGCCCAAGGCGACCTCGGCGACCGTGCAGCAGTCGATCGGCCGGCTGCTCGATCAAGAGATGCAGAAGGTGATGCTCATCAAGTGCAACCCCGAGTTCGCCTTCAAGATCCTCGATCCCGCGCGCGCGCCGAAGCACCCTTTCAAGCCTGACCGCGCGCGCATCGTCGCGATCGCGCTCGCCATCGGATCGGTCGCCGGCGTGCTCTTCGTGTTCCTGCGCAAAGCCGCGCGCGCCCGCCGCGAGCAGCTCGACGCGGAAGCTCACATGCTGCGGGAGAGCTCGGCGTCCGCCGCCAGCTTGGCCTCCGCCGCGAGCCCCGCTCCGCTCCCGACGACGCCGCACGCCACCGGCCGCGGACGCTTTTCGTCGCTGCCCTGAGAGCGGTCTCCGCCGCCGCGGTTCGCTCGAAGCGCACGGGGCCGAGCACCGCGCTCAGTAGAAGACCACGAAGTCGCCGCTGCCGAGGGCGACCGCGGCGGGCACGGTCGACGCGGGCGCTCCTTCGCGCCGGCCAGCGGAGTTCTCGAGCGGCGCGCCGTCGGCGGCGAACACACACCACTCGAGCACGCCGCTCGTCGACGCGTCCGAAGTCGAACTCGGCCCGGCGATCCAGGCGAGCAGCACCTCGCCCTTCGCGTTGATCGCCACGCTCGGCGAGCGGCGCGCT
>CALFYL010000168.1 GCA_937952135.1 uncultured Planctomycetia bacterium | reverse complement strand
CGTGCTGCGCGGCGTGGGCGTCGCGGAGTTGGTTGGTCGCGATCAGCGCGAGCCACTGCAGCAAGCCGGCCGCGCTGCGTGGCTTCAGGTCGCCGATCTTTGGCAGCGCCGCGCGGAACGTGCTCTGGACGATGTCCATCGAGTCGTAGTCGCGCCTCAGCGGCGATGCGCCGAGCTGGATCCGCACGATGCGGCGGATGCGCTCCTGATAGCGGCCGAGCAGGTCCTCGAGCGCTTGGCGATCGCCCGCTTGAGCCAGGGCGAGCAAGTCCAGCGAGCGGCGCGGATCAGGGAGTCCGTCGAGGGACTTGGCAAGCAGGTCATCGGGCATGCGGCGGGCCGGCGCGATAGTGAGCGGCGGGATCCGCTCAGACGGGAAGGGGCGCGGATTGTCATGCGCCGACAGCAGAAACGCGAGAGCAACCGACGAGCGTGACGACTCCCTGCCCGCGCCGTCCAACTCGGCGACGCCGAAGTCTGGACTCTCTTCTCGGCCCAGCGAAGCGGCGCGCGAGCTACGGCGCTCGGACTGGATTCCGTGTAACCCGCAGTCCAATCGGTCGTGACCGTGGCTGGAGGCCCCCCATGCACACCGCACTACATGTTCTTGCTCAACTGATCGCCCTCGCCACCGTGGGACAGTTCGCCGCCGCGATGATCCTGCACTTTCGAGCCGGCCCGCAGCGGGTCGTCGACGCCGTGGTCCTCGCTGCCGCGCTCGCGTCGCTGGCGACTCACGGGTGGCTGTGCGTGTTCCCGAACGCGACGCCCACGACGGTCGAACTCGCGATCGCGATCGTGCTGCTCGCCGCTGTCAACCGCATCTTCTGGCAGGCGATGTCGCCGGCTCTGACCGAGACCCACGTCACGCGACCGAGCGGCGGCGTCCTTCAAACTGTCGCGACGATCCGCCCCCTGGGCTTCCTTGCGCATCCCTTCTATCGCGCCTACATGCTCGGTTTCTGCACCTTTCCGCTCCTGGGGTGGCACTCGATCCAGTGCATCACCGCCGTCGTGATGGCGGTCACCTTCGACGGAGTCGTTCGTGCAGAGGCGCGTCTGCGGCCCGGCGTGCGGCAACTCGGCAGCGAATACCGGGTCGATTTGTTGCGAGCGTGGAGCACGCTCCCGACGCCGCGGTGGGGCGCAAATCTCCGAGCCCGGCTCTTCGGTGGCAGCGTCGCAGCGGACCCTACGCGGGGTCATCCGACTCCGCTCCAGGATGGACGGGGTAATCCCTGGTGAGATACCCTCCCGGCCGTTCCCAAACGCACTCGCGCATCGACCTTGCCCGTCGGACGCGAAGTATGAGTCGCTCGCTACACGCCGCTCTATCTCCGAGTCCTCTCGTACCGATCGGTGCGCGGACGCTGGGCTTGCGCACTCGGCCCGGAGAGTCGACGCCCTCTCGCCGCCATGTGTCCTAGAGACCCGCGTGGCGAGCGCTCGAAAGCGCCGTTTCGCACCACGCGCTGGAGCATGGTCGCGCGAGCGTCGGCGCGCGACGAAGCCGGCTCCAAGGAAGCGCTGGAGGACCTGTGTCGCGCGTACTGGTGGCCGATGTACGCCTACGTGCGACGGCTCCGCACGCAGCCCGCCGACGCCGTCGACATCGTCCAAGGGCTGCTCATCGACATCATCGAGAAGCACCGCTTGGAGTCTGCGGATGCGGGACGCGGCCGCTTCCGCGACTGGCTGCGCACCGCGCTGGAGTTCCACATCGGCCACTTGCGCGAGCGCCAGTCGGCGAAGAAGCGCGGCGGCGACCTGCGCGCGGTCACCTTCGATGAGTTGGAGGCCGAGCAGCGCTGGGAGCGCATCCCGAATCGAGAGCTCGATCCCGCGCAGTTGTTCCAGCGCGCGTGGGCGCTCGAAGTGCTGGCGAGGGCCATCGCCACGGTCGAGCACGAGTACGCGCGTCGCAACGGTCGCCGCGTCTTCGAAGCCCTCAAGCACACCCTCGCACCTGGCGCGGGCGGGCAAGGCTACGCCGCCCTCGCCGCGCAACTCGGCACGACGGAGGGAGCGATCAAGGTCGCGGCGCATCGCCTCAAGGCGAGCTATCGCAAGGCGCTCCGCGCCGAACTGCGATCCACCGTCGAGAACCCCGACGACGCTGACGCCGAGTTCGGGGTGCTGATGGGAGCCCTCGGCGCTTCGGGATCCGACTGAATTCCTGTAACCCGAACGCACACCGCTCGTGACCCCCGCGAGAGGACCCAACCCATGACCAACTTGTGCCCCACCTGCTCCGCCGCGATCCCTGCCGATAGCCCCCTTGGCATGTGCCCCAAATGCATGCTCGCGGTCGGCGTGGGGGAGTCGGAAGCCCGAGCCGAATCGTCCGGCGACGGAACTGAAGCTCCGCCCTCCGCTGAGGAGATCCAGCCGCTTTTCCCGCACCTCCAGATCCTTCGGATGATCGGTCAGGGCGGGATGGGCGCGGTGTTCGAGGCGCGCCAGCGCGGGCTCGGGCGCACCGTCGCACTGAAGCTGCTCTGGGCCCCCAAGCGCTTCGACGCTGCGTTCGAGCAGCGATTCGCGCGCGAGGGGCAGGCGCTCGCGCAGCTCTCGCACGACAACATCGTGACGGTCCACGATGCTGGCAAATCGGGTCCGTACTACTGGTTGATCATGGAGTACGTGGACGGCGCGAATTTGCGTGAACTGCTGGAGCAGGGGCGGCTCTCCCCCGCCCAGGCGCTGCCGATGGTCACCCAGATCTGTTGGGCGCTCGAGTACGCGCACCAGCAGGGGATCGTGCACCGAGACATCAAGCCCGAGAACATCCTCATCGGAGTCGACGGGCGGCTGAAGGTCGCCGACTTCGGCCTCGCCAAGATGCTCGCGAGCGATCGCGTCGATCCCAAGCTGACTCAATCGTTTCTGCAGCTCGGCACGCCACACTACATGGCTCCCGAGCAGTTGGAGACTCCGAAGGATGTCGACCACCGCGCGGACATCTACTCGCTCGGTGTGGTGCTCTACGAACTGCTCACCGGCGAACTGCCGCTTGGCAAGTTCGAACTGCCGTCCAGAGTGGTCGATGTTGATCCGCGGTTCGACGGAGTGGTGTCTAAGGCGATGCAGAAGTCGCCCTCGCGGCGGTACCAGGCGATCTCCGATGTGCGCAGAGCCGTGCAGAACATCGCTGACTCGCGCGGGCAATCGCCTTCACGTAGGCGTCGGTCAAGAGTCTCTAGCGCAAAGCAATTGACCGTCTCCGTGGCGCTCATGACGATCGCGGCGGCTGTTTGCTTCTTCGCTTGGCAGCACTTCGAGGGGGCGCGGAACGCTCAGGCCGCCGCGCAAAGGCTCGAACAGTACTACCGCGACGCACTGGTCAAAGTGCAGTCGCCAGCGCAGCGTCGGGAAGGCATCGTGGGTCTGGAGTACGTGCTGCAGCAGGATCCCGAGCGACTTGGTCTTCACGAGTTACTGAGGGACGCATGCCGACTGCGCGCCGAAGACCTGATCCAACAACAAGACTCCTGGAACGCCACTCGCTCTGCGCGACGCGCGCACGAGCTCGCGCCGAACTCCGCGACCCAGTCAACGCTAGCGAAGGCGGAGCGCATAGCGAGCGAGGATCTACAACGCATGGCCCTTCTCACGAGCCCCAAGCTCGGCTCGGTCGTCGACGCTTCGAGCTACACGATAAAGGGATCTGTTCCGCGCACCATCAAGGGCGAGATCGCCATAAATGGCAAGCGGGCGGAGAAGTCCGAGACCGGAGAGTTTCATGTTGCAATCGATGGCCTGAACGAAGGACCTAACAAGCTCACCCTCTCCGTCATGGAGGACGACGGGCTGGTGGTATCGATGCCCTTCGCGTTGACGGTGGACACGAAGGCCCCCCAAATGACCGTAACGAGTCCGGCCGAAAGCACAATCGTACGTACGCCGATCAAGTTGGCCGGCAAGGTGGAGGATGCCAGCGGAGTAAAGGTGACCTGCGAGGGCGTCACTACGAATTCGGACGCATCCGGCGCATGGAGCTTGTCGCTGGAGTCCTTGCCCGAAGGCGAGCGTAAGTTAATCGTCATCGCCACGGACGCCGCTGGACATCGAACACGGGAGGCACGGTCTCTGGTGATCGACAACACCGAACCGGAGATCAAGATCGACGGCGATCGAATCGAGTTCACGACGCTTGACGCAGGCGTCGACGTCCGGTTGAGGGTGTCCGACAAGCACCTCACGAACGTGACGGCTAACGGCGAAGTGCTGCAGGTGGACCAGGATGGCGGCTTGAGACTGATCGCCGCAGCGGGTGCGCTCGCCGGTGAGTCTCATGTCACGACGGTGTCGGCCACCGACAAGGCAGGGAACCGTTCCAGCGTCGACCTGGTAGTTACCAAGCAAACAACAGAATCCACCGCTGACCTCGCGAGAACTTCAACTGACCAGATTCACGACAACAAATTTCAAGTGATCGATGGAGCGGCTGACGAGTCTGCGCGCCTGCGGCCAATACCAGAATCCAAAGAACAACAGCAGAAGATTCAGCTGCTAAAGAATGCGTACCGAACCGAATACGATGATGCCAGCGCACAGAATGCCGATCGGCTGGCCCGGATCCTGCGCGACAAAGCGGACTCGCTAAACAACGATCCTGTAGGGCGCTTCGTCTACCTTGATCAAGCGAGAATGCTATGGATACAATCGTGTGCCTTGAGCGCGGCCTGGGAGACGGTGTGCCATATGTGCACGCTCTATAGCATAAATGCTCAGAAATTCCAGGCCGATACGCTTGAGTACCAAATTGTCAATTGCACGTCAGAGCACGGCCTTGATGCTACTCTCGATTGGATAGAAGGCGGATTGGATGCAGCGGATGCCACAATAGCTACTGCTCTGTGCTCGGTCCAAGTGCGCTCAGCGATTGAGCGAATTGGAAGTGGCCAACGCAAGGAGCGTGCATCGAATCTGTACTTGGAAGCAGATCTGGCGTTGACAGGCCAGAAGGCGCTGAACGCACTCAGATTTGACCCCGAGAATCCGCGCCTGAGCTTGGCTGCAGGACGCTATCTTTGTTTTCTACTTGGAGACTTCGATGCTGGACTCAAGAGGCTTGCGCAATCCAAAGAAAAGGATCTGCGTGCGATTGCGCTGAAAGACATGGCTGCCAGCGGCAAGTCTCTGAACGCAAAAGAGCTCCAAAAAATCGGCCAACTATGGGAGAACATTGTCTCGCAGCTTAATCCGGTTGAGCAGTCACGCGCTGCAGGTCGAGCCATTTACTGGTACGAACAGGCGTTTGCGTCGCTCACTGGCACCGTGGATGGAGATACGCTGGAGCAACGACTGGAGCCACTCTATGGCCTGGCGAGTAGATCGGTAGGCAGTGTCGCAAATCTGCTTCCCGTCGGGTCCGTGTGGACCGGTTCATATACAGAGAGCGGCACGGCCACGCATGTAATCCGCGCAGAAGTACTAGATTCACGGGACAACATCTTGGTGGTAGATCTGCATATCGAGGGATACGCTCGACGGCGGTTCCACATGACCTACAGAAGGGGCCGCATTGTACTGGAGCGAGACGAGGGCGTGGGAAAACAGCCTAGCGGCCGAAGGGCCGCGACGAAGACGCCGGTCAATGTGAGAGGGACGTTGAGCGCTCGTGCCTTGAGTCTTTCCGGCGAACTAATTATCAGCAATGGAGGCCCCGAGTTCACTGCAAGCGTAGCGCTCATGCTAAGAAAAGACGGGTAGGTGTTCCTGCAGTCCGGGGCAAAATCTGAAAAGTGAGCTTGTGAGGTCACGAAATTTTCTTCCGATGCGAAGATGGGAGCTGAAGATCAACTGATTTTCGCCTCTGGCATGGACTCGCCATGACCGCAATCATCGGACTGTCAGCACCTGACCCGCGCTCAAAACGTACCGCGGCGG
>CALFYL010000167.1 GCA_937952135.1 uncultured Planctomycetia bacterium | reverse complement strand
CGAAGCATCCGGGAGCTTGGCGATGAAGCGCTGCTGCCTAACGAGGCGTTGCAGCGGACGGCTCACGGCAGCTACGCTGCCGCGGGCCGCAGCTGAACGCCCGAGGCGTTAGCCGGACTGGCGAACGGCGGAGCGGACACGACATGGACGACCGCGATCGATTCTCGTTGATTGACGTCGTGGTGTGCACCAGTATTGGTGAACTACCGCACGCCAAAGCGCATCTACGCGTCCGTCGCGACGAGGTGCCACCGTGGGACGTCATGCTGCGCTGTGTGCGGACGGGCGGGCGCTGGTGGCCAAGCCAGCCCTGGCGGGGAGGGCTCCCACACCCGGACCCAGAGGCGTATCGATACGTGCTCACGCTCCGTTCGGGTTCGGCAGACCTTCGCGTTGGAGACGAACTCGTCCCGATGGATGAGCGCCGCGCGCTCGTAGTCGCGGACATTGATCGGGACGCCGGCTAGCAAGTGGTTGTGGCTGTCGCCTCACGGCGGCTACGCTGCCGAAGGGGCGCAAATGACTGGCCGGCCAAGCGAAGCAATAGAGCCGTGACGGGACTGAGGTACGTCGGACCGCCGGAAGTCCTTGAGCGGGTACGAGGAGAGGCAGAGGGAACCCTTATCGAGTCATTGGGCGACCTTGTCACCTGGTTGGACGCGACTCCTGACCCGGATGGCGGTTGGCGAACCTACGTTGTCGATCTTGCCGGGCGTCTCCTCGTCGCGCCCCGTCGGTCAGAGCACGTTGCTTGTGCGGGCACGCGAAACGTCCTCGCCGCTGGCGAGATTCGTTTCGACAAACCCGGTCGAGTCCAAGAGGTAACAAACCAGTCCACAGGCTACTGTCCGCCGGAGGACTGTTGGCTGGCGGTCGCGACTGCGCTCGACCGGGCAAAGATCCCGCGTCCCTCCGCGTTCACCTTTGTCGCGAAGTTCCGTCTCTGCCCCGCGTGCGGCGAGCGGAACCTCGTGAAGGAAGACTGGTTCGTGTGCACGTTTTGCGATGCCGACCTCCCCGAGAAGTGGAACTTCGACCCGTGGCATGCCGTGCCCGAGACCAAGAGCTAGAGCCGGCTAACTAGGAGTTGCAGCTGACGGCTCACGGCAGCTACGCTGCCGCGGGCCGCACCTGAACTCCCGATACGTTGGGCGGACCTGTGGTGAACCGCTGCGACTGAGTCCCTGGTGTACGACGTCTTCGATATCCTTGTGCGAGACCTCGACTCCAAGACGATCGAGATGCGACGCCCGAAGACGCCATTCGGACCCGACGCACGGCTCGTGGTCTATTCGAACGGGCGCGCGTTCGCGGAAGTACGCGACCCGAGAACCGCACGCGCGACCGTAGAGCGCTGGGTGGAGGCGGGGGAGAGCACTTCGTGGACCCTCCTCGACGCACGAGAGTTTGCGAACAACGCGCTCACCGACGAGACCTCGTGGGAAGCCTTCCTCGCGGCGCTCGTCGCTGCTCTCGCTCCACATGAAGCGTGGCACGTGCTCTGCGAGTCTGACTGTGAGCAGCACCCCCTTCAGGCGCAAACCCTCTCGCCCGAGGAGCTCGCGAGTGCTCTGCGACGCCTCAGATCTGAGAAGGTCCTCCCCATCGCGTTCCACGCCACCACCCGTTGAGGGTTCTCGCGGTACCCAGCTTCGGCACCACGCAAGCGGGAGGGTGGATCGTGATACGAGTTGTCGGTTGCTCGTCGACCAGATCCTATCTACTCGAGGTCCGGCCCTACTCCGGTTCCTGCAAGCCAGAGTCCGACGTGGTCTCCTCGTCTACTACAAGCCGTGGGGCATGCTTCACGCGGGCACTCCGCTGGTTCTCGACTTTGAAGACGGGCAGCTGGAGTTCTGGGCCATCTACCTGACGGATTTCGATGTCACAGTCGACAGCATCGACCCTACACGGCCTCCCTTCGCGTGGCTCGACAACGCCGAGCTAGACCCTGGTGCCGTCTGGCGGGACGACGTTGACGAGACCGTTGCGGGCATTGTGGGCGAGACGCTGCTTGAGCTGCAGCTGCTCGCGCGTCCCGACGGTGCCTGCGCGGGCGTGCGTATGAACCTCTCGAACAACCGCTCACTGGTTTGCGCGAACCT
>CALFYL010000166.1 GCA_937952135.1 uncultured Planctomycetia bacterium | reverse complement strand
GCTCACCTTCAAGCGCCGCTTGGAGGAGCTTTCGGGGTCCCCGCCGGCCTAGAACACCGGCCCGAAACGCCAGCCCGAGTCGCGGCCCGAGTTCGCTCCGGCCCTCCCGTCCCACCGCCCATCGACCCGCCCCCCCATCGCCCCATGACCCAGCGCGCCTTCATGCCCCCGCAGCGCCTCCTGCTCGGCCCCGGCCCGTCACCGGTTGCGCCGAGCGTGCTGCGGGCGCTCTCGCTCCCCACCGTCGGCCACCTCGACCCGGAGCTGTTCATCGCGATGGACGAGATCCGCGCCAACCTGCGCGGGATCTTCGGCACGCAGAACCCGGCCACGTTCGCGATCTCCGGCACCGGCACCTCGGGCATGGAGGCGGTGCTGGCGAATTTGATCGAGCCGGGCGACGGGGTGCTCGTCGCGACGCACGGCTACTTCGGTGCGCGCGTCGCGGAGATTGCGGCGCGCTGTGGCGGCGACGTGATTCGCGTCGACGGTGAATGGGGCAAGCCGAGCGATCCCCAGCGCGCGCGCGACGCAGCGCGGGGCAAGTCGATCCAGGTCGTGGCCGTCGTCCACGCAGAGACTTCGACCGGAGTGCGCCAGGAGCTCGCGCCGTGGCGCGACCTCGCGGCCGAGCACGGCGCGCTCCTGTGCGTCGACGCGGTGACGTCGCTCGGCTGCATCCCGATCGAGGTGGACGCGAACGGCGTCGACGGGATCTGGTCGTGCACGCAGAAGGGCCTCTCCTCCACTCCGGGCCTCGCGCCCGTGAGCTTCTCCCCGCGCGCGGTCGAACGCGTGCGCGCGCGCAAGACGCCGGTGCGCAGCTTCTACTTCGACCTTCGGCTGCTGCTCGACTTCTGGGACGCGCCGCACGCCTACCACCACACGATCTCGAGCAACTTGCTCTACGGCTTGCACGAGGCGACTCGGCTGGTGCTCGAGGAAGGCCTGGCCGCGCGTTTCGAGCGCCACGAGCGCGTCGCGGCGGCGTTCCGCGAGAGCGCGAGCCGGATCGGGCTCGAAGCGTTCGTCGAAGAGGGCGCGCGCCTGCCGCAGCTCACGACGCTGCGCATTCCGGGCGGCGTCGACGATCTGCGCGTTCGCACACGCATGCTGGCGGAGCACGGCATCGAGATCGGCGGCGGGCTCGGCGCGCTGAAGGGCAAGCTGTGGCGCGTCGGCTTGATGGGCCACGGCGCCGTCGAGAGCAACGCACAGCGCTGCTGCGAAGCGTTGGCGCAGCTCCTCGAGTCGGAACGCGCCGCGGCGCCGCGCGCGGAACCGCGGCGATGACGCACCGCTCCGCGCTGATCCTCGCCTCGGCTCTGTTCGCGCTGTCCGGCTTCACCGGGCTGTGCTACGAGACGGTCTGGTTCAAGCGCCTCGGCCACGTCTGGGGAAGCTCCTCGCTCGCGATGGCCAGCGTGATCGCGGCCTTTCTGCTCGGGCTGGGCCTCGGCGCGCGCATCTTCGGCTCCTACGCCGACCGTTCGCGCCGGCCGCTCGCGTGGTACGGCCTGTTCGAGATCCTGATCGGCGTCTGGGCGCTCGTTCTCCCCGGCGCGATCTCGTGGATCTCCGAGCGCGCGTCGCCGCTGTCGGTCTCCCTCGGCGGCCAGCCGCTCGTGCTCGGGCTCGCGCGCCTCGCGCTGACCTTCGCGCTCATCGGGCCGCCGTGCATGTTGATGGGCGCGACGCTGCCGATCCTCACGCGCCAACTCGCGGGCCTCGGCGTCGGCGTCGGCAAGTCCGCCGCCTGGCTGTACGCGTTCAACACGCTCGGCGCCGCGCTCGGAGCGTACGCCGCCGGCTTCCATCTGCTCGACACCCTCGGGCTGGTGTGGACGAACGGACTGGCCGCGGCGCTGAACATCGCGGTCGGGGTGGCCGCGATCGCCATCGCGAGGCGCGCCACGCTCGACGTCGATCCGCGCGAGCATGACGTGGTCGCGCCGTCTCCCGAGTTCGCGCCGCTCTCCCGCGTTCTCGCGGTTTCGCTCGCGACGGGCTGCGCGTCGATCACGCTGCAGATGGTGTGGGCCCGCCAGCTCTCGCTGCTCGTCGGTCCGACGACCTACGCGTTCTCGAGCTGCCTGTGGGTGTTCATCTTCGGCATCGGCCTCGGCAGCCTGCTCTTCCGCCTGCGGCTCGAGCGCCCGGGCGCCCTGGAGCGCACGCTGTGCGCCGCGAGTCTGGTCGTGGTGCTCCCCGCGCTCATCGGCTGGGCTCTGCTCCCGCAGCTCTCGGAGCTGATGGGCCACCTTCGCGATGTCCGCATCGGCGCGTCGGCGAACGCCGCGGTGTGCAGCGCGGTGAGCGCGGTGCTCGAGTTCGTGCCCACGCTCGGCATGGGCATGATGTTCCCCGCGCTCGTCGAGCTCACCCGCGCCAGCGCCGCGCGCGCAGGGAGCGCGGTCGGCCGCGTGTACGCATGGAACACGATCGGGTCGGTCGCCGGGGCGGCGCTGACGAGCATGCTGCTGGTGCCGAGCCTCGGTTCGTTCTGGACCTTTCGAGCCGCCCTCGGCGCCTACGCGCTGGCGCCCGCGGCCCTGTTCGGCGCGCGCGGCCCGTCGCTCGTCACGACGGTCGTGTGCGCCATCGCGCTGCTCGCACAGTGGCGCGCCAGCGATCCGCTCGACACCAACCTCGGCACGTACATCTACGGCCCGGAGGTGGCGGAGCTGACTCGCGCCGACTTCAAGCCGCTGTTCTTCGCGGAGGGCCCGAGCTGCAACGTGCTGGTGCTCGAGGGCGAGCCCTTCGCGACACCGTTCCTCAGCCGGCCGCCGGAGCGGCTGATCAACCTGCGCGTGCACGGCAAGATCGACGCGAGCTCGGCGAACGACATGCCCATGCAACTCGGCATGGCGTACTTGCCGCGCTTCCTCAACCCCGCGGCGCGCGAAGTGGTCGTGATCGGCATGGGCTCGGGGGCGACGCTCGGCGCGGCGGCGGTGTTCGAGGGAACGAACGCCACCTGCTGCGAGATCGAACCGTCGATCGTGGAGGGCGCGCGCTTCTTCGAGGGCTTCAACCACGGCGCCGTGGACCGCGACAACGTGCGCATCGTGCTCGACGACGGGCGCAGTTACGTGCAGGGCCATCCTGGCGGATGGGACCTGATCCTCTCGCAGCCCTCGAATCCCTGGATCGCGGGCGTTGCGAACCTCTTCACCGAGGACTTCTACCGCACCGCGCGCGCGCGGCTGAACCGCGGCGGACTGTTCGCGCAGTGGATCCAGGCCTATTCGTTCACGGCGCAGGACTTCGCGCTCGTGCTGCGCACGCTGACGCGCGTGTTCCCGCACTGCGTGCTGGTGCGCGTGAGCGACTACGACCTGCTCCTCGTCGCGGGCGACCGGCCCGTGGCGCCGACGGCGGAGACCCTCGTTCGAGCGCAGGAGCTGGTGGAGGGAAACAGCGCGGCGAAGACCGACCTCGAGCGCTACTTCCAGACCACGGACGTGCGCGCGCTGATGTTCACGCACCTGTTGCTCGACGAGCGCGGCGTCCAGCGCTTCCTCACCGCGGTCGGAGGCGACGGGCTCAACACCGACGCCAACATGCGCCTGGAGTTCGACGCGCCGCGGCGGCTGTTCCACGAGCGCGGGGATCCGGCGGTGGAGACGAGCCGGCTGATCTACGGCGCGGTGGATCCGCTGTGGCAGCAGGAGCTGTTCACGGCGTGGCGCTGCGACGCGACGCACCTCGCGGCGCTGAAGGAAGTGAAGTCGCGCTTCCTGCGGCAGGGCGCGACCGCGGCGGGCGGCGCACTCGTGGCGCTCGGCCTCGCCTACGACGCCGAGGACCCCGAGCTCGTCGCGGACCACCTGCTGTTCGGCGCGGAGCTGTCGCCGGCGGAGTTCGAGGAGGATCTGGAGCGGCTCGTCGAGCGCGCGCCGCTCGAAGCCCACCGGCTCGGGCAGTCGCTCTTGCAGATGCGCCAGTTCAACGCGGCGAAGCTCGTCTACCAGCGCATCTCCGCGCGCTACCCGAACTCCCCCACCGCGTACAAGGCGCTGTCCATGTGCTGGCGCGGGCTCGAGCGCGGCGACGAGGCCGAGGCCGCCGAGAAGCGCGTGGGCGAGCTCGATCCGCTGTACGACCCGCTCTCGCCGAACGGGCCCTGAGCCCGGCGCGTCAGCGCTTGCCGCGCGGCGCCGCCGCTTCGAGCGCCTTGCGCAGCGCTTCGAGTTCCTTCTCCGAGAACCCCGCACGCTCCGCGCGAGCGAAGACCTCGCGCGCGAGCTCGAGGTCCTTGCCGCCGAGGCACGCGCGCAGCAGCGCACTGTGCGCCTGAGCGCGCGCATCGTGGAGCAGGATGATGTCGACGGCTTGGCGCGCCTCCTGGGGCTTGCCGGTGGAGAGCAGCGCTTCGACGCAGTTCGAGCCGGCGAAGAGCACGCCGTTGCGCCTCACCGACAAGCCCTCTTCGCTGCGCTCCGGAGTGCGCTCGTCGGTCTTCGCCAGCTCGCGAGCGAGTGCGTCGAGCTCGACGTACTCGCGTTGCAGCCACACCAGCACGTCGCCGCGGCCGGCGAGGAGCTCGGGCCAGCGCCGCTCGCGAACGAGCAGATCCACGAGCATCTTCGAGTACAGCGCTTCGAGCACCGCATGCGGCGTTTCGGGCCGCGCGAGAAGCTGTTCGAAGAGCTGCAGGTGCTTGCGCTCCGCGGTGAGCGCCGTGTTGAGCAGGCCGACGTCGGCCGCCAGTGCGACCGAGTCCGCGCCCTCCTTGAACGCCAGCAACTCGGCTTGCAGGCGGTCGCGGCGCTCGAGCAGTTGCTGGCGCGCGCCGGGATAGCGCGCGATGAGCTGGCGGAGATACAGCGGCAGCATCGTGAGACGCTCCGCGCGGAAGTCGGGCCGCCGCGCTCCGTGGTCGAAGGCCCACAGCAAGCACTCGAGCGACCGTGGGTACCGCCCGCAGGCCATGAAGGCCCGGCCCAGTGCGACGTGCGCCGCCGGGCTGGTCGGGTCGGCGTCGAGGGCCGTGCGCTCCGCGCCGACCTTGTCGACGCAGTGCAAGATCCCCTGGCCTTCGGCCATGAAGGCCTTGGCTTCGAGGAAGCCGACGATCCGGTCGACCTCGAGCCCGTTGGGGGTCAGCAGCACGCTGGTCGGCGCGCGCTCGACCCCTAGCCGCTTCGCGAGCGCGGGCTGCGCCGTGAGATCGAACTGCACCGCGACGAAGCGCGCGTCGAGCCAGCGCAGCATCACGGGGTCGTTCCAAGTGAGCGCCTGCATGGCCGTCCACTCATTGCTCGCCGGGTCGTAGAAGTCGACGAGCAGGGGCCGCGATTCCGCCTTCGCCGAGGCCAGCGCAGCGTCGAATTCGAGCGCGCGGAAGCCCGCCGGGCTGGGCGGACGCTCCTGGGCGAGGAGGGCGATCGCAACGGTCGCGGCGAGGGAGTTCAGCATGGCGGATGGCTGCTTGGAGACCGGTCGGCGCCCGCTGGAGTGGACAGTCACGGAGCGCGCGGACGTGCCCGTGAGGCTACACGAGCGCGGGCCGCTTGACCTCTTGCACGCGCGTCGGCGCGACGGTCGACGGCGCCAGCGCCGCGTCCGGCGCGCGGAGAGCGCCGAAGCGACGGATCGCGCGGCGAAGAAGCGCTTCTCGCGCGACCGCGGCACGTCCTTCGCTTGGGCGCGAGCCACGCCACTCGAAAGCGAGCGGCGACTTGCCCCCGGGACGAGCGCCTCGGCGCCCAACACGAGAGTCCACCGTCATGCTGCGCACCCTGTCCTTCCGCTCACTTTCCTGCGTCGCCGCCCTGGCCCTGCTCGCCGATCTCGCCCCGGCCCAGGGCCTGTCCCTCAACTTCGGCAAGCACTCCAAGCGCGGCTCGGTGAGCCTCACGCTGGGCCTGCCCGCGCCGCGCTGCGCTCCGGCGCGCGTGTGGGTCGAAGGCCGCTACGAAGTGCGAGTCGAGCGCGTGTGGGTCGAGGGCTGCGAGCGGCAAGAGTGGGTTCCGCCCTGCTACGAGACCCGCTGGGACTCCTGCGGTCGGCGCGTGAAGGTGCTCGTGCGCGCCGGGTACTGGCGCACCGTGCGCGAGCCGGGCCGCTACGAGAACCGCGAGGTGCGCGTGTGGTGTCCGGGGTACTGGCGCGAGGTGTCGCGCTACTAGCCATCCCGAGCCCCGAGTGGAGAGGCGGCGTCGCGCTCGCTCAGCGCAGCGGACGCCGGTGTGGAGGGGCCCGCGCGGCACGTCGCCGCGCGGGCCCGATCGTTTGTGCGCGCCGGCGCGCAGGGCGCGCGGAGCGATGGCCTCGCGCAAGGCGCGAACGTACGCTGGTCGGTTGCCGACGCGACCGCGGCACGCCTTGTCCCCGCCCCCTTCCCCGCCCGATTCCCTTCCCGCGCCGTCGCCTCGACTCGCCAACACCGCGATCGCGGTGATGTGTTTCGTTTGGGGCAGCACCTGGATCGTGATCAAGGGCGGGCTGCGCGACCTGCCGCCGCAGACCTCGGGCGCCGCGCGCTTCTGGCTCGCCGGCGCGGCGATGGCGGTGCTCGCGCGCGCGCTCCGAAGCCGCGAGGGCGGCGCGCGGCCGCCGGTGTGGCTCTGGATCGCGCTCGGCACGTGCAACTTCGGCGCGTCGTACGCCATCGTCTACCGCACGAGCACCCTGCTGCCTTCGGGGCTGATCAGCCTGCTGTGGGGCGTGTTTCCGATGCTCAGTGCGCTCGTCGGACACGTGTGGATCCCCGGCGAGCGCTTGAGCCGCTCGCAGTGGTGGGGCTTTGCCTGCGGCCTCGCCGGGTTGACGCTGCTGTTCGCTACGGACCTGCGCTCGTTCGGTCCCGGCGCGATACCGGCCGCGCTCGTGCTGCTCCTGAGCCCGGTGGTGTCGGTGGTCGGCAACACGCTGGTGAAGCTGAACGGCGCCGGCGTGAGTTCGCTCGAGCTCAACCGCAACGCGATGTTCGTCGGCGCGCTGTGGCTGACGCTCGCGGCGCTCGCGCTCGAGGACCCGAGCGACGCGAACTGGACCTCGGCCGCCATCGGTTCGGTGGTCTACCTCGCCTTGATGGGCACCGTGCTCACCTTCGGCCTCTACTTCTGGCTGCTGCGCTTCGTGCCCGCACACAAGCTGAGCTTGATCGCCTACGTCACGCCCGCCATCGCGCTGCTGCTCGGCACGTGGCTCGGCGGCGAATCGATCACGCCCGGGATCCTTGCCGGCGGCGCGGCGATCCTGGTCGGGATCGTGCTCGTCGCGCGCGGCGGTCACCGCCCGGCGCAAGTCGATCCGACGGTCGAGCCCTAGCTCTTCGAGCGCGTCGCCGCGAGGTGGCCCCGCCGCGCGGACCAAGCCGAAGCCGCGACCGCGTCGGCGGGCTCGCCGACCTGGCGGCCGAACTCGAGGTCGACCATCACGGTCGCGATCTCGTACGGACGCAGCGGGACGACGAGCAAGCTCCACGGCAGTTGCTCGGGCCCGAACGGCGGCGGCGCGGCGCGCGCGACGAGCGGCGTGATCACCCGTCCCAGAAGGTCCGTTTTCGCGGCCTTCGCGATGGGGCCGGGCAAACGCACGAGCGCTTCCGCGGGCCGGCCATCGAACTCCACGAGCCGCAGCACGAACGGATCTCGCACGCTCTCGCCGAAGGTCCCCGGTTCGCGCTCGGCGGAATCGGGTCCCTCGCGGTACAGCGCCGTGAGCAGCACGTTCGGCGAATCGACGCTCACCGCGCCGAGCGTCGGCGGCAGATCCCCGCCGCCGAGGACCGCCGCATTCGCTTCGAAGCGCGGCGAGCCGAGGTTGCACTCCATCGAGAGCCGCATGCGCTCGGTGTTGGTGAGCGCGCCGTGGGGAGCGAGCCAGAGCTCGGCGTCGAAGACGTTGTCGAAGTGCTCGCCATCCCACGGGTCGTAGGCGTTGAGCACCACGCGCACGCCGTGCGAGTCGCGCATCCAGCCCTGGCTGCCGTCGTTGAGCACGAGCAAGCCGCGCCCGTCGGGGCCGTCCTCGAGCAAGTCGACGAAGCTCTGCGCCGTGAACGGACGCTCGAGGGTCTCGGTGAAGCTCTCGGCCGCGCCCGCTTCGCTCGGGTAGCGCCGCACGTAGTCGTGCTCCGCGCGCGTTTCGCTCACGCCGTAGGGGTGATCGCGCAGCAGCCGCGCGGGCTTGAAGGCCGCTGCGATCGGCGACGAGAGCGCTGCGTTGCCGCCCGCGTCGGGCCGCGAGAGGTTCTCGCCTTGGAAGCGGATCCACAGCGCATCGTGCAGCATCGACATCGAGTACACGATGCGCACTCGGCTTCCGCCGCGGCCCTCGCGCAGGAAGGCGAACTCCGCGAACTCGGCGCTCTCGCTCGATTCGGAGGAGAGGTGCACGGTGTCGAAGCGCTCGAGCGAACGGTTGCGGCGCATCTCGAGCTGGCCCAGCGGGCGCGCCTTCGACAGCACTCCCTGCGGGAAGTCGCGCGAGAAGATCTGCGTCACGACTCCGCGCGCCCGGTCGATGCGCGCTTCGAAGGCGCCACGGCGCAGGATCAGCTCGCTCTCGCCCAGTTCCATCTGGATCCGACCGAGCTGCGGCTCCTCGACGTCGTCGTAGGGATCGATGACCTTGTAGCCGAGGGCCGGCACGGCGCGCACCACGCCGCTCTCGTGCTGCACGTCGCGCGTCCAGCCGAGAGGGTTGTAGACGAGCGTGCTGCCCTCGAGGCCGTCGACGCGCTGGCCGAGATGCTCGAGCGTGCGCTGGAAGACCTCGTGCGACAGCGCAACGGCGCGCTCGTAGGCGCGTTCGCCCGCGGCGCCGCCCTCGCCTTCGCGCTCGTGCATGTGGTGGTGCTGGCCGATGCACAACTCTCGCCACGCCTCTTCGAGCTCCCACGCCGGATAGACGTCGCGCGATGCGTAGGGCCGCCCGAACATGCCCGCGAGCGCGCTGAGGCTCTCCGCTGCGAGCAGTTGCTCCTCCGCGGAACGGCTGAAGCGCGGCATGTAGTCGCCGTTCTTGCCCAGCGTGAGACCGTGGAAGGTCTCGTCGAGCTCGTAAGCGCGCACGGGCGGCGGTCCGCCGAGCTCGCGCAAGCGCGCGATGAGCTGGCTGGCCGTCGCGCTCTCGAGCGTCGTGCCGAGCTGCGCCGCCGCGGCCGCGAGCTGCTCGCGAACGCGCGCACCGCCGAACAAACCCAGCGTGTCGAACCACTGCAGGAGCGCGCGCGGCTCGTCCGGCGCTTCGAGGGCTTGGGCGAGTTCCTCCGCGAGCTCCTGCACGCAGCGCTCGGTGTGCGCCAGCGCGAGCAGGCGCGTGCCGTCGAGCCCTTCCCACTCGATGAGCGGCGCGCGCTCGAGCGGCATGCGCGGCGTGCGCGCGCTCCAGGCGTGGAACAGGGCCGCGCTGTCGAAGCCGCAGCCCGCGAGGATCTGCGGCGCCTGCGGAAAGAAGTCGAAGGAGCTCTCCCACGCGCAGCGCGGCCACTCGCCGATCAGGCGCCGGATCGCGCGCGCGCCGAGCACGCGCTGTCGCACGTTCGACTCGCCGCCGTGCAGCAACCCGCAGGGCTGCGCGTACGTGCCGCCGACGACCTCGAGCTCGCCGCGGGCGACAGCGTCGCGCAAGCTCGCCAGCTCCCGCGGCGCGCGCGCGGCGAGTTGTTCGAACCCCGCGCCGTCGAAGCTCACGACCCCGCGCGCGCCGGCGTCGCGCTGCCACTCGAGGGCGGCGCGGACGGCGGCGGCGAGCACGTCGCCGGCGTGCGACGCCTGCGCACCGGACCAGTGCGCATGGATCGCGGAGGTGTAGAAAAGAGGCCCAGGCATCGAGAAGGGGCGAAGAGAATAGCGTCGCGGGCTCGCGGCGCGTTCGGATTCGCGCGCGCCGTCAGCGCGATTCGCCGGCCGGATCGGAGGACAGCGAGGGCCCCGGGCGGGCGCCGTTCGCGGGTTCGTCGAGCGACCCGACGCGGCGCCAGATCGCGCACAGACACGACGCCGAGCCGTCCCCCGCCCCCGCGCTGCTGTGCTGCGAGTGCACGCAGCTCCAACCCGCGAGTTCGGACCCCGGATCGAGCAAGCGGCGCAGCATCGAGCCGGCGCCGAGCGCGCCGGCGAGTTCGGGATCGGCGAGCATCGACGCGCACACGACGACGTAGCGCGCGCCGCGCGAGTCCAAGGCCTCGGTGAAGCGCTCCGCGTCGTCGAGGGCGAACCAACTCGCCACTTCGCGCGCGCTCGGCAACGAGCGGTGCTCGAGTTCGGCCGCCAGGGTGGGCCGGCGCGCGCGGTGGGCGATGGCCCCGGCCAGCGCCGGCGCGCTCGCGACGCGCCACAGCTGCGCGCCGTCGGGATGGTTGAAGGGTCCCGGCGACGGACTCGTCTCGCGGAGTTCGGCGAGCGCCGCGCGGACGGCGTCGCGCTCGAGCAGCGCGCGCTCGACTCGCTCTCCGTCCGAGCCGCGCCAGAGCAACGCCGCGACAACGGTCGCGGGAGCGCACCAGAACACGATGCGCTGCGCCGTCGAGCGCAAGCTCGCCGCGTCGCGCGCCGCCGCGAGGCCGACCGCCACGGAGAGCACCGCGTGCGCGGGAGCGCAGAAGCGCGCATCGAGCAGCGCCAACGCAAACGCGAGCGCTCCTCCCGCGAGCAGCGTCGCCCGAAACGGGTCGCGGCGAGTGGCGAAGAGCACCCAGAATCCGCTCACCGCCGAGAGCGCGAAGAAGCCGATGCGCGGAAGCGACTGCGCCAGGATTCCGCGCGCGCGGCCGTCGAAGGCGGGCAGCAGCTCGCGCCATGCGACGCGCTCGATCGCGACGGTGGCGATGCAGAGCGCTGAGAGTCCGAACAAGATCGGCGGAAGCACGGCGTCGCGCCGCGCGGCCCCGCTCGACCGCGCGGCGAGCAGGAAGAACGTGACGGCGCACGCAGCGCTGACCGGCCAGGTCTCCCAGCCCGCCGCGAAGCCCGCGCCCGCGAACACGCCCGCGACCAGCGCGCCGACGATCCCGTCGACTCGCTCGCGGGCGCGGAACGCAAACGCGCTGGCCGCGAGTTGCGCGAGCGTGAGCAGCACGACGAGTCCGTGCGACTGGAACGCGCTCGCGTGCTCGGCTGCGACGGCGAGCGGCGAGAGCGTGAGCACGGCGGCGGCGGTGAGCGCCGCGCGGCGGCGGGCCTGGCTGCGAAGGTCGAGGGCGAGCGCGGCCCCAGGCGCCGCAGCTCCGGCGAGCGCCGCGGCCAGAACGGCCCCGAGCAGCGAGAGCACGAGCGTGAAACGCGCGAGCGCGGCGTCGATCGCGCCCGGCGCCACGCCCCCGGACTCCGGCGGACCGTCGCGCTCGGAACTCCACGCGATCGCGATCGCGGCGCCGGTGTGGAGCAGCGGCGGCCAGGCGAGCTCGCGCGAGTGCGGCTCGACGAACGCATCGGAGCTCGGCGCGCGTCCGAGCACGAGCGCGAGGGTCACCTGGCGGCGGCGCCAATCGCCTTCGGGATCGAGCGCGGCGTAGGGACGCGAGTCGAGATCGAGGTGCTCCGGCGCCGCACGCCGCGCGGCGCCGAGCGCGAGCACCAGCGCGATCGAAGCCGCGAACACGAGCGCGGCGAGGGTTCGCCGAAAGCTCGGCGAGCTGCGCATCAACGCCGCTCCAGGCGACCTGTGAGCCAGGCGGAAGCGCGCGCGAAGAACTCGGGCTCGTTGAGCAGCCAGATGCGCTCGCCTTCCACCCACTCCAAGCGCTCGCTGGCCTCGGGCGCGGGTCGAGGCGCCAGCAGCAAGGCCTCGCGCGAAGGAAACAACTTCGACGCCGTGGCCGCGGGCGCCGCCGTGCTCGCGATCCAGGCGTCGAAGGGCGGGTGGTCGAGGGCGCCGAGTCCGCCCGTGAGGGCGCCCAGCGCGTCGCCGCGGGCCACGGCGACGAGCTCGAGCTCGCCCGACCACTGGCGCAACCGCTCGAGCAGCGGCAAGACGTCCGCGGACTGCGGGGGAATGTGCGTCGCGAAGAGTTGCGCGCCCTGCTGTTCGGCCCAGTCCAGCCACGCTTCGCCCGACGGACCCGACAAAATCTGATCGGGCGTCTCGCCGGAGTGCGCGAGGAACAGCACCGCGAGCCGCGGCTCGCGCGCCGGGCTGTAACTCCACAGCCAGTGCTCGACACCGCGCGTGTCGCGAAAGCTCAACTCGATCGGGACCGCGAGCCCCGCCGGCGGCCCCGCTTCGCTCCAACCCTCGAGCGCGAGCAGCAGATCTCCGCCGCCGAGCGCGACGCTTCCGCGCAGTCCCGTCACGAGCAGGCGCGTCGTGAGTTCGCGCAGCCGGTCGTAGCCTGGGTGACCGTCGAGCTCGCGCGCGCGAAGCGCCGCCAGCCGCGAGCGCAGGTTCGCGACCGCGTCGACGCGCACCTCCGGGATCACGGAGGCGTACTCGTCGTTCGGAGAGAGCCGGATGTGGCCGAACAAGTGACAGCGGCCCGCGGCCGTCGCCGGCGCGCGCACGTACATCGGAAAGCCGCGCGGCCCGAAAGCGGCGGCGTCGACGTGCTCGCGCCGCGCCTGCACGCTCCGCCCCGCCGCGTCGAACCAGTTCAGCGTCAACTCGACCGAAGCGCTGTGCGAGCCCCACGCCCGCACGACGCGCACCGTCACGGGCTCCTTCAACTCGGCGTCCGACAGCTCGAACGCTCCGGGCACGGCGATCAGATCGAGGGCGCCGGCCAGCGCATCGAGCTTCGAGTCGTTGGCATCGGCGAGCACCGCGCCGTCGCCCGCGAGCACGCTCTCGATCTCGCGCAGCGATTCGAGTCCGGGGATCCAGTGCGCCGACGCGGCCTTGGGGCGCGCCGCTTCGAGCCGCACGCGCGCCGCCGCGCGCGCGTCGGCATCGGCGTTCGCGTAGTGCCGCAGGAAGCGCGCGATGCGTTCGCTCGCGAGCACGAGTCGATGCTCTTCCTGGCGGACGAGTTCGAGCGGCACGGCGTCCTGCGAGCTCGCCGACGACGCCAGCAGCGCGCTCGACGCCAACGCCAGCGATCCGAAAACCTGCCTCATGCGCGCTTGCGGGCGGCGCGGCTCACAGCAGCGCCTCGATGATCTGCTTGTTCGCATCGAAGCCCCGCAAGCGAAGGCGCTGCGGCGCGCCATCGGGGAGCGACTCGCGCGGCGCGAGTCCGACCAGCTCGCTCTCGTGGATCTCGACCCCGCGCTCGCGCGCGAGCTTCTCGATCTCCTCGTAGACGCGGACCAACCCCGTCGCCTGGAAGTTGCACACGTTCATGCTCACCTGCGCGAGCTTCAAGTCGTCGAGGAAGAAGCCCATCGCCTTGATTCCCGCGAGTCCGCCGTCGCGTTCGCGGATGCGCTTGGCGATGTCCTTCGCGACTTGAACCTGGTCCGTCGCGAGGTTGACGTTGAACGCGATGAGGAAGAAGCGCGCGCCGATCACCGTCGCGCCGGCGGTCGGGTGCAGTGCGCGCTTGGGGCCCTCGTCCGGTTCGCGCGCCGGATCGGCCGCCACGGCTTCGCGCAGCTTTTCGTAGCCGATGTTCCGCACGTCGGGCAGGTTGCGGCGTTCGGGTCGCAGGGCGGCCTGCTCGTAGAAATAGACCGGGATCGCCAGTTCGCGCCCGACCCGTTCGCCGAGGCGGTGCGCGAGGCGCACGCAGTAGCCCATGGTCGCTCCGGCGAGCGGCACGAACGGCACGACGTCGGTGGCGCCGACGCGCGGATGTTCGCCGCGGTGCGAATTGAGGTCGATGAGCTCGCCCGCGGTCGCGATCGCGCGAAACGCCGCCTCGGCGACTTGCTCGCCCTCGCCGACCATCGTCACCACCGCGCGGTTGTGGCTCGCGTCCATGGTGTGGTCGATCAGCTTCACGCCGGGGACCGCGCGGATCGAGGCCAGGATCGACTCGAGGACCTCGGGACGGCGGCCTTCGCTGAAATTCGGAACGCACTCGACAAGGGGCATGGAGGGCTCTTCGACGCGGACGGAAAGAGGACTCTGGCGCCGGAGTCTCGCTGGGAAACGAAACTCGGTTCAGGGGAAACGGGCCGCAGAGTGTATTACCGCGAGAACCCAAGTCGACCTCGCGCCACGACGGCGCGGACCGGATTGCGCCCAAGCTCGTAGACGAGGTGTTTGTGGTTGGGCGTGTCGAGCACGACCACATCCGCGCGTTTGCCCGGCTCGAGCGTTCCGATGTCGCCGCCGCGGCCCAGCGAACACGCCGCGTTGAGCGTGGCGGCGGTGAGGCACTCCGCGGCGCTCATCGAATAGCGCAACGCGGCCCACGACGCGACCTCGGGTATGCTCGGCGCGTAGCAACTGCCCGGGTTGAAATCGGTCGAGATCGCGACCGCGACGCCGGCGTCGATCATGCGTCTCGCGGGCGCCTCCACGCTCTGGCGCAAGTAGAGCGGCACGAGCGGGCACAACACCGCGACCACGCCGCTGCCCTGGAGCCGCTCGATGCCGCGCGCGCTGACGTGCTCGAGGTGGTCGGCGCTCGCGGCGCCGAGCTCCGCGGCGAGTTCCGCTCCGCCGAGCGCCGTCAGTTGGTCGACGTGCAGCCGCAGGCCGAGGCCGAGCTCGCGCGCTCGCTCGAGGATCCGGCGCGAGTCGTCGAGCGAGAAGGCGATCGTCTCGGTGAAGACGTCGCAGTACTCGGCCAGGCCCTCCGCCACGACGCGCGGCAGCATCGCTTCGATCACGGTGCGCACGTAGGCCGGTTTGTCGCCGCGGTGCTCGAGCGGATAGTCGTGGGCGCCGAGGAACGTCGGCGCGACGTCGACCGCGTGGCGCGCTCGCACCGCCGCAATCGCGCGCAAGCACTTCAGCTCGTCCTCGACCGTCAATCCGTAGCCGCTCTTCGCTTCGACCGTGGTGGCGCCGTGCTCGAGGAAGCGCGCGAGGTGCAGGCTGAGGCGCTCCTCGAGTTGCTCCTGCGTCGCCGCGCGCACGCCGCGCGTCGTCGAGAGGATGCCGCCGCCTGCCGCAGCGATCTCGGCGTAGCTCGCTCCGCGCGTGCGCAGCTCGAACTCGTCCTCGCGCGTGGTCGCGAAGACCGGGTGCGTGTGCGCGTCCACGAAGCCGGGGACCAGCGTGCCGCGCCGCGCGTCGAGCTCGCGGCGGCCGACGAAACGCGCCTCGAGCTCCGCTCGGGGCCCCACCGCGACGATGCGCTCGCCGTCGATCGCGACCAGCGGCTCGGGGATCACCGCGATGCGCCCGAGATCGGCGCCCAGCCGCGGAGTCGCGCCGAGGGGAGTCGCGAGTTCCGCCGCATTGCGGATCACGAGCGAGACTTCGCGGCGGGGGGCTCGTTCCGGCTGGGTGTCGCGCGTCATGCGCGAGAACGTAGCGTCGAAAGCGCGCCGAAGGTCGCCGCGCGCGCGCGAAGCAACGACTGGCCGGAGTTCCAGCCGGACTTCAGGCGGCGAGGGCCGCGAGCGAGCCCATCGACACCGCCATGTGCGCGAGCAGGCGCCGGCGCGCGCGCAGCATGATCATCTTCATGTTCGACGGCCCGACGTCGAGCACGTCGCAGGCTTCGGCGTAGGACAGCCCTTGCACCTCGACGAGCTCCAGCGCGCGGCGGTCGCGCGGCGACAGGCGCTCGAACGCCGCGAGGTAGTGCTGGAGCAGGATCGCGCACGCGGAGCGCAGGCCCTGCGACTCCTCCCCCGCCATGGCGCGCGCCTGCGGCGAGCGGTGTTCGCTCTCGGCGACCAGGAAGGCGTGATCGTCGGCCGAAACATGGCGCAGGCGGGCTGCCACGCTGCGCGTGCGGCGGACCACGTTCGCGGCGATCGTGCGCACCCAGACCCGGAAGCTGCCGTTGTGGTCGCTGCGGAAACCGCGCGAGTAGCGGTAGACGTTCACGTACGTGTCCTGGAGCAGCTCGATCGGGTCGAGCTTCGCGCGCTGCTCGGCGACGACCCAGCGCAGCCAGCTCCAGACACGGGCATGCGAGTGCCGGTAGAGCGCGTCGAAGGCCTCGCGGCGGCCGGTGTCGCGGAACCAGGCCATCAAGGCGGTGTCGATGCGGTCCAGGTGCCCGTCGGCGCTCTCACCGGGTCTGCGTTCGGGGTCGCAGCCCTGGGAGCGGAGCTCCTCGAGGACCTCGAGGCCCAGGAAACGCTCGTTCGACGCGGTGGGAGCAGGCGGGGCGGCGAGGGTGGTCATGATGGTGCGCCCCCTTGCACAGCCTGTACCCAAGCCACTTCCGGGACCCCTCGCGCCCCGCGGCGGAGGCCCTAAGTTCAGAGTTCCACAAGGCTTGGAGAACTGCCCCCACGTCGAGTTCGGTCGCGCCGGGGAAGGCTCGAGGAGCGCAAGGCTCCGATCCCGTAACAATCTGGGCTCCAACGCCCCACCGGCCGCTACGAAGTCGTCACAAGCCGCTCCCAACGCCGGGGCGGCGGCCCGGCCCGCCCGAAATGCGCGCCGCCCGCCGCGCCGAGTAGACTGCCCCGAGGCTCGGCGTCGCGCCGCTCACCCTCCCCCGAGCGCCCGCCGCCGATCCGCGTTCCCCTGACCCGCCTTCCGTGCCCGACCTACCATCGCCCCACTTCGCCTGTGTCGTCCACTCCGCGCCAGCCGCCGGAGCTTCGACCTCGCCCGCCGCCGCCTCGATCGACTGGTCCGCGGTCGACTGGACCTCGCTGGTCGCCGGACTGATCGCCCTCGCGGTCGCCGCTTCCGTGGCCATCGTCCGGCGCTCGCTCGCGCAGGCCGCCCCCGAACGCGTGCTCGCCGCGGAACGCTCGCCCGAACGCCGCGCGGCCCTCGAGCCGCTGCTCGCGAAAGCCGACCGGCTCGTGACGAGCGCGACCATCGCCGAACAGGGCGCCTCCCTGCTCTTCGCGATCTGCGTGCTGCGGGTGTTCGACGCGAGCGAGTCGCGCGGACCGGTGGTCGTGCTCCAGACGCTCGCGCTGAGCGTGCCGGTGCTGTGGTTCACGACGGATGCGCTCGCTCGCGCGATCGCTCTGCGGGCGGGCGACACGCTCCTGCGCTACACGCTTCGGCCGTTCCATGCGCTGCAGTTGCCCGTCGAGGCTTTGACCGCGGCCTTCGAAGCCGTCCGTCGCGGCGTGTTGCGCCTGTTCGGTCAGCGCGACGACCCCGAGTCGACGCGCCGCATCGTGGCGGGGTTGCGCGAGGTGATCGACGACGCGGAGATCTCCGGGCACCTCGACGAGACCGAGAAGGAGATCATCGGCAATGTGATGGAGTTCCGCGACGTCGACGTGGCGGCCGTGATGACGCCGCGCACCAAGCTCGCCGCGGCCGATGTCGAGGGTGGAGTGCTCGCCGCGGCGCGCTTGCTCGCCGAGACGGGCCACAGCCGCGTGCCGGTCTACGAAGGCTCGCTCGACTCGATCATCGGCGTCGTGTCGGCGCGCGACCTCGTGGCGGCCTTCGCCTCGGGCCGCGCCGAGGACGCCGAGCTCCGCAGCCTGTTGCACCCCGCGTTCTTCACTCCCGAGACCAAACGCGTCCGAGAGTTGCTCTCGGAGCTGCGCCGCGCGCGCGTGGAGATCGCGATCGTGCTCGACGAGTACGGCGGCACGGCCGGTCTCGTGACGGTCGGCGACATCGTCGGTGAGATCGTCGGCGAGATCCCCGACGAGTACACCGAGGACACGCCCGCGCCGATTCGCCACCTCGCGGGCGGCGCGGCGGAGGTCGACGCGACCTTGCACGTGAGCGAGGTGAACGAGGCGCTCGAGCTCGAGCTCCCGGAGAACCGCGACTACGAGACCCTGGCGGGCTTCGTGCTCGCCCACCTCGGCCGCTTCCCCAAGCGCGGCGAGACGTTCCAAGCCGGCGACGCGGAGTTCGCGATCGTCGAAGCCACCGATCGGCGCGTTCTGAAAGTGCGCGTGCGCAAGCTCGCGCAATCCGCGGCTTGAGCACCGTACGCGCCGCGGCGCGCAGCGTCAGCGACCTCGCGCTCGTGCTGCGCCGCTTCACCTACGGCGAGTCGTCGCTCGTCGTGCACGTGCTCACGCGCGCGCACGGCAAGGCGCACCTGCTCGCGAAGGGCGCGTACCGGCCGCGCTCGCGCTTCGGAGGCGTGCTCGATCTGTTCGACACGCTCGAGGTCCGCTGGAGCGAGCGCGCAGGCGCCGAACTCGGCGTGCTCGAGGACGCGCAACTCCTCGAGCGCCGCCACCGCATCGCGCACTCGCTCGGCGCCTACCGCGCGGCGCTGACGATGCTCGAGCTGGCGAACCTCGCGGCGCCGGAACGCGCCGCTTGCACGGAACTCTTCGAGCTCTGCGCGGCGGGTCTCGATTCGCTGCGCTCCGGCCGCGACCCGACGCGGTGCGTGGTTGAGTTCGAGCTGGGGTTCCTCCACAATCTCGGCCTCGCGCCGACGCTCGAGGCCTGCGCCTCCTGCGGCGGAGCGGCGCCGGCCACGGACCTGTCCGACCGCGCGCGGCCGCGCGCCGAGTTCTCCGCCTCCGCCGGCGGGCGGTTGTGCGCGCCGTGCGCGCGCCGCGCGCGGGAGAGCGGCGCCCGGGTCGGAACGCTGCCGCTGGATGTGCTCGAACTGGCCGCTGCGCTGCGCCGCGACCGCTCGAGCTCCGACGCGCTCGCACCCTCCGCCGAACTGCTCGAGCGCGCCCACGACCTCACCGCCCGCTTCGTGCAGCACCAAATCGAGAGCCAACCCAAGAGCTACCGCGTGTTCCTCGCCGGCCCCCATCGCAACCGCAAGGCGCCCTCCGCCGCGCCGAACCCGCGCGAAGGAGAGGCCTGGTGAAGCTGTTCGCCGCGCTCGTGCTGCTCGCTGTCGCGCTGCTCACGGGCGGCTGCTCCTCGCTAGCCGATTCGTTCCGACCGCGCCTGGTCACCGAGCTCGGAAAGGTGCCGGAGGCCATCGAGCGCTCCGAGCGCGAACTCGCCGAAGGCAAGACCGAACTCGCGCTGCGCCGCGCCCGCGACGCGCGCGCCGTGCGCGGTCTCCCGCCCGACTTGCGCGATCGGCTGGAGCTGTTGATCGAACGCATCGCCGCCGCGTTGATCGAGCAGCAGAGCGCCGACGCCGACGGCGCCTCGCGCCTGGCGGAGCTGGTCGACGCCGGCCTGCCCAAGCAGCTCTCGGTCGCGGCCGGAATCCGCGCCGCGCGCATCCGCATGGACTTGGACCAGCCGTTCAAGGCCTACCGGCTGCTGCGCAAGCTGGAGGAGAAGTTCCCGCGCCACCACGGCCGCGCGGAGGCGGGCGCGATCCTCGCCGAGGCGGGGCTGAAGCTCGCCGACGATCCGTGGAGCTTCCTGTTCTTCAACGCGCAGGACGACGGCCTCGAGATCCTCGAGTACCTGGTGCTCACCTATCCGTCCGAGCGCCGCTGCGACGAAGCCTTCGCAAAGCTCGCGCAGGTCTACGAAGAGCGCAAGCAATACGGCCTCGCGATCCAACGCCACGAGGAGCTGCTCTTCTCGCACGGCGGCAGTCCGCTCGCCTCCGCGAGCCAGGCGCGCATCCCGCACCTGCGCCTGCTCGGCCTCGAGAGCCCGGAGTACGACCGCACGGAGCTGCTCCGCGCGCGGCGCGAACTCGAGGCGTGGCTCACGCGCCGCACGGGCGACGCGGCGGAGGCCGAGGTGCGGCTCGACTACGCCGACTGCCTGCAACGACTCGTGCAGAGCGACATGGGCATCGCGCGCTACTACCGGCGCATCGACCGGCCCTACGGCGCGCGCTACCACGCGGAACGCGCGCTGCGCCTCGCGCTCGACACGGGCGACGAGCGGCTCACGGGCGACGCGCGCAAGCTGCTCGCGTCGATTCCCGAGGTCAGCGCGGCGGCGAGCGCGCCGATCGACGACGACATGTTCTCGGCCGACTCGACGCTGCTGCGCACGACGCTCGAGGAACAACAGCAACGCGTCGAACCCGGGACGCCGCAGCCCGCGGTGGACCCGCAGGAACCGCAGGAGCAGAAGCCGTGAGCTTCGCTGCGCTCTCTCGCCGCTCGCGCTGGATCCGTGGGCCGGTCGCGTTCGCGGTCGCGCTCGCGGCGGCCTTCGGGGTCGGCGCGTGCGGCTACAAGAGCGGGTTCGTCCTGCCCGAGGGCGAGTCGATCGGCGTGAAGGTGTTCGCCAACGACAGCAAGTTGCGCGACATCGAGATGCGCCTGCACCCCTACCTCACCGATTCGGTGCAGCGCCTCGTCGGCGCGGAACTGGTCGGCCCGGCGCGCGCGAGCGTGTGGATCGAGGGGGTCGTGCTCGAGTACGTGCGGCGCGCCGGAATCCGTTCGCCGGACAACGTGCAGCTCGAGACGGGTGTGCAAATCGTCGTGCTCGCGCGGCTCGTGAGGCGCGTGGAGGCGCCGTTGCCCGGCTCGGAGACGATTTCGACGGGCGCGGCGAACACGGGTTCCGGGGCAGTTTCCGGGGCCGCCTCCGGAGCGGACTCGCGGGTCGGCGGCGGGGCGAATCCGGACGGCGCACCCACGACGCAAGTGCTGCGCGAGGTCACGGTGGTCGACGAGCGCGGGTATTTGCTCGGAGATCCGCTCGGTGAGAGCCGCGCCGTCGCGAGCGTGCTGCGCAACATCGCCGACCGCGTGGTGCTGGACCTGATGAGCGATCTGGCCTACGAAGACGCGCCGCTCGTCGAGCTTCGCGGCACGAACCGCTGACGCGCTCGGACTGCGGCCGGTGCTCGCACGGCGTCCGTCCGAAGCTCCAACGGGTCCCGAACACCGCGCGGCGAGAACCCGGCCCCACCAACGAGTACCATTAGCCGTCGATCTGGCCGCTGGCTGCGCGCCGCCCTTCAGGCCGTGCCCAGCACCGCCGATACCCCACCAGCATGTCGGAAAAAGAGCCCTCACCGGACAAGCAGAAGAAGAGCCGCTCCGTCGGCGCCTTCCTGCTCGTCCTGACCGTCTTGATCGCCATCCTGATCGCGCTCAGCCGCGAGGGAAGCGTCAACACCCGCACCCTGTCGCAGGATCAGTTCCTCTACTCGCTGCACCGCGGCGAGATCGAGACGCTGGAGATCAAGCAGACGGAGATCGTCGGGCGCTTCCGCGGGCGCAGCGAGCGCTTCGAGGTGACCAGCGGCATGCCCGGACGCGACTCGACGGCGGCGCACGAGCTCTACCGCTCGCTCGCGGCGATCGGCTCGTACACCAAGATCGACGCGCCCACGTTGCTCGCGGCGGTCGACGCCGGCGTTTACACGCCGACGCAGGTCCGCAGCATCACGACCAAGGAACTGCCGCCCCCGCGCGTCGGCGAGTCCGCCGCCGAGAAGCCGAAGGCGACGAAGATCGGCGAGGAGCTGTTCGTGCGCGTGCGCGCCCACCGCTCGCGCGCCGCCGACGGCGGGACCGCGCCGCTGCCCGAGGCCGGCTCGACGCTGCACCTCAAGGTCGAAGGCGCCGCCGACATCGCCGACGTGATCGGCCGCCTCGCCAGCGCCGGCGCGCAGGTCGAGGAGCTCGACTTCGACATCACCGACAAGGGCGGCACGAAGTACGCGCCCGAAGGCAGCCTGCTCCAGCAACTGCTGCTGATCTGGGCGCCGTGGATCCTGATCTTCGTCGTGTTCATCCTCTTCATGCGCCAGATGCGCGCGCAGGGCGGCGCCGGCGGCGTGATGAGCTTCGGTCGCTCGCGCGCGCAGCTCTACACGAAGGAGAACCACACCAACGTCACCTTCGACGACGTCGCGGGCGCGCAGGAAGCCAAGGACGAGGTGCGCGAGGTCGTGGAGTTCTTGAAGAACCCCTCGCGCTTCACGCGCATCGGCGGCCGCATCCCGCGCGGCGTGCTGCTCGTCGGGCCCCCCGGCTGCGGCAAGACGCTGCTCGCCAAGGCCATCGCCGGCGAAGCGGAAGTGCCCTTCTTCTCGATCAGCGGTTCGGACTTCGTCGAGATGTTCGTCGGCGTCGGCGCGAGCCGTGTGCGCGACCTCTTCAAGCAGGCGCGCGACAACTCGCCGTGCATCATCTTCCTCGACGAGATCGACGCCGTCGGTCGCCGGCGCGGAAGCGGCATGGGAGGCGGCCACGACGAGCGCGAGCAGACGCTCAACGCGATCCTCGTCGAGATGGACGGCTTCGGGACCGACGAAGGCATCATCGTCATCGCCGCGACGAACCGCCCCGACGTGCTCGACCCCGCGCTCCTGCGCCCGGGCCGCTTCGACCGCGAGGTCGTGATCGACCTGCCGGACGTCGAGGGCCGCGAAGAGATCCTGCGCGTGCACCTCAAGAAGGTGAAAGCCGCGCCGGACGCCGACCCGCGCACGCTCGCCAAGCTCACGCCCGGGTACTCGGGCGCCGACCTCGCCGCGATCATCAACGAGGCCGCGATCCGCGCCGCGCTGAACAAGAAGGACCAGATCGGCATGGAGGATCTGGACGAGGCGCGCGAGAAGGTGCGCTTCGGCCGCCAGAAGCGTTCGCGCAAGCTCGAGGTCGAGGACAAGAAGATCACCGCCTACCACGAGGCCGGACACGCCGTCGTGGCCGCGGTCAGCCCGGAACTCGACGACCCGCACAAGGTCACGATCGTGCCGCGCGGCCGCTCGCTCGGAGTGACGTGGATGCTGCCGGACAAGGAGAGCTACCACATGCAGCGCAAGCGCATGCTCGGCCAGCTCGCGCTGTGCTTCGGCGGCCGCGTCGCCGAGGAAGTGTTCTGCGGCGACATCTCGGCCGGCGCCTTCGACGACATCAAACGCGCGACGGAGCTCGCGCGGGCGATGGTCACCGAGCTCGGCATGAGCGACTCGATCGGCCCGATCAACTACGCCGAACGCCAGGGCTCGGAGTTCCTCGGCGCGGAGTTGTCGCGCGGACGCGAGCACTCGGAGATCACCGCGCGCGAGATCGACCAGGAGGTCAAGCGCCTGCTCACCGAAGCCCACGAGCGAGCGCGGGACATCGTGCGCACGCACCGCGCGGAACTCGAGCGCATCGCGGCCGCGCTGCTGCTCTACGAGACCATCTCCGGCGAAGAGATCTCGCGCCTGATCAAGGGCCAGGAGCCGTCGACGCTGCGCCCGCAGGGCCCGGCCCCGACCGCACCGGCGACGGCGACGGAGAAGCGCGCGCCCGCGCAAGGCGGCAAGGTCGAGCCCGGCAACCTCGGCGGCGGCGCCGTGCGTCCCGGCCCGGGCCTCTCGCCCGCCTGACGTCGGAACCAGCGCCTCGGTCCGGACCGAGGGACGCTCCGCACCACGAAAACGAAGCCGCTCCGCGCGGCTTCGTTCGTTGTCCGGCGGGCGCGTCAACGGGCGCGTCAACGGGCGCGTCAACGGGCGCGTCGATCGGCTCGCCCCACGAGCGCTCCGCTCTCCCTCCTTC
>CALFYL010000165.1 GCA_937952135.1 uncultured Planctomycetia bacterium | reverse complement strand
TGTGACCGTGGACGAGTCGTCTCAGCGCGTGCGCGTGCTGCCGATTCGTTCACGCCAGTAGCCGGCAGGTTCGGCTGTCGGTGACGGACCGGGCTCGCGAATGGTGCGGGGCGAGCACTAGTCCGTCGCGTGCACGATGCCGCGAGTTCGGGTGCTCGGCCGAGGACGATGCAAACCGTGACGTGGCGAAAGCTGTCCGAACTCCACGGACGGCTGTCCGAGTGTCTCGAAGCGGCGGCCCAAGTCGAGAGGCCGACTAGCGCGCCGGCACGAGCTCGCGCGCGGCCGCGAAGATGCGTTCGGCGGCTATGTCGTGCGCGCGTTCGTTCGGGTGCGAATCGAAACGCCCGATGCCCAGTTCGGAAGCGGGCGTGGCGCGGTAGGCGTCGAGCAAATCGACGTGGGCGACGCCGATTTCTCCCCAGAATGCGTCGAGCTTGCGGTGGACTTGCCCGAGCCGATAGTCGTCCCACTCGCGCGTGAAGAAGGGAAACGTCGCGACGAGCAGCGGCGTGCCGCGCTTCGCACAAACCGAGGCGATCTCGCGCAGGGTTTGCGTGTGACGCTGCCACACTTCGGGGTTTCGATAGGCGCTCAGCATCAGCTCGTCGTAGGCGCCGAACTCGGCGCGCCCGAACAAGCGCGTGCGCGCGTGGAGGAAATCGAGCGCGAGCGAGCGGCGCGTGAAGAACGCAACCGCGGGCGCGGGAGTGCGCACCGCTTCGATCGCGGCCCAGTACTCGGGTGGATAGGGGACCAGATCGTCGAGGTCGTTCAACACGTATCCGACGATCACGAGGTCCAACGCTGCGCCGCCGGCGACTCCGCGCAGCACTTTGAGCTCCGTCGCGCTGCTCCAGCCGGGCTTCGCGGCGTTCATCACGCGCACGTTGCGGCCCTCGCGTCTCCAAAGTTCCTCGAGCGTGCTCGTGTAGCGCCGGTTCGGGTCGGCGACGCCGTGTCCGAAGGTGAACGAATCGCCGAGCACGAGCACGCGAAGCTCGCCGGGCTCGCGCTTCGCCGGCGGCGGCGGAGCATCGCGGAAGCCGGCCTGGTTCAGGCGCACATGGCGCTCGGTCCAGCGTTGGCTGGTGAGCAACACGGCCGTGCGGTCCGTGGTGTCGTGGAAGAAGTAGAAATACCCCTCCGCACACAAGAACATCGCGAACGAAGTCAGCGCGCAGACCGAGAGTCCGTTCGCGAGCCGCGAGGCGTGTCCGGTCGCGCGGACCCGCACGATCCGCCGCGCGGTCCACGCAGCGAGCGCGAGCCACAGGGCGAGGTAGATCCAGAAGAATCCGTAGAACGACTCCGCCGCGGGGCCCGCTGGCTCGCTCGCGGCCCCCTGAAGGACCCCCACGAGGGCGGGATGCTGCCCGAGAAGTCCGAGTTCGACGTTCTGCGCCGCGGTCACTCGCCGTCAACTTACCAGCCGTGCGCGGAGCGCGAAGTGGCGGGGTCCAAATCGCTCGACGCTCGAACGCGCGAGGCCGCGCGACCCTTTGTCGGTCGCGCGGCCCCGCTTGCGTCTCTCGGCCCTCGGGTTCGTGCGGGCGTGCTCAGGTCCGAGCGGCGCTCGGACGCTCCGCGCCTCGGTTCGGATCAAGGTTCCTCGTCGAGCGCTTCTTCGACCTCGTCGCCGGCATCGTCGGCCGCGTCTTCGATGTCGTCGATCACCTCTTCCGCATCGTCGCCGGCTTCGTCGATCACTTCGTCGACTTCCTCGCCGGCGCGCTCGAAGTTGTCATCGTCGTCGCAGCTCGCGACGACGCCGCCGAGCAGCGCAGCGATCATGAGCGGGAGCATTTTGTTTCGGGTCTTCATGGTGTCCTCCTGGATCTAGGTAGGTTCAGCGTAGGTGGATGTCCCCAGTCGCAAGTGCGCTGCGCCGGAGCGACGGTGGTGAATGCGCCCATCCGTCGACGTGGTTGCTTCGAATCGTCAGTCTCGATCAGTCCATCGCTCGACCACGGCGGCCGAAAATCAAGCTCAGCACGAACAGAATCACGAACAGTACGAACAGCACCTGCGCGATGCTGGTGGCCGAGGCGGCGATCCCGCCGAAGCCGAACATCGCCGCGATCAGCGCAAGCACGAGAAACGCGATTGCCCAGCGAAGCATGTGGACCCTCCTGTGGCTTGGGACGGTGGAACGGACCGAAGCGATCCGAGAGGAACGCATCGGCGGCGTTCGGCTCGGCGGTATCTGGCTGAGGCGTTCGCCAACGCGAGCCCGCGAGTCACATAAGCGACATCGCTCGCTCACCCACCTCCATAAGCGGCGCCAAGCCGCGGATCGGTCTTAACGTTCCAGACGCTGCATGCGAATGCGCTGCGCATGAACTGAGACGATCGAAACGAACAGAGATGTCAGAGTTCGGCGGCGAAGTCGGTAGTCGTCTGCTCGCACGCAGCGTCGTGCTCGCCTGCCGTCGAGTCTCGATCCGTCGCGTGACCCGCGCGGAACGGCCTCGGCTTCGTCGAGCTTGGTGCCGCGGCGCCGCTCGATGTTCGGGCTCGCCGTCGCCGTTGCACACGGAAGGCGGGCTCGACTCGGCCGGCCCGGTCTCGGCTGGCTCGCGGACGCTCGCCGTCCGAGATCGGACCGCAGCTCGCCGACTCGAGCGTCCGGCGCCGGTCGCGGTGCCTGCGCGGATGGAGCGGCGTCGAGTTCGGCCGCCCGAGCGCCGATCCGCGCCCGAATGCGCCCGCCGCCGCGCCTGCGAACTGCGCCTGCGAGCCGCGCCCGACCGTCTCGGGCGAGCGGATTCCGTGCTCGCGCGAGGCGTTCGCTTGGCGCGGGCTCGCGCCGATGGCTAGACTCCGGCGCTTTCCCACGCGCCACCGGGAAGGCCGCCAGAGGGCGTATGGCTGTCTTGGAGCCGATCCGAGGCGACGCGCGGGAGCATGAGGAAGAAGGACTGCTCCATGCCGCAAGACCTGGATCTCGGGCTCACGTTCGACGACGTGCTGCTCGTTCCGCGCCATTCCGATGTGATGCCGCGCGACGTCGAAGTGGCGACGCGCTTCAGCCGCAACGTGACCATCAACGCGCCGCTCGCGTCGGCGGCCATGGACACGGTCACCGAAGCCACGCTCGCGATCGCCCTGGCGCGCGAGGGCGGCATCGGCATCGTGCACCGCAATCTGTCGATCGAGGCGCAGGTCGCGCAGGTCGACCAGGTGAAGCGCTCCGCGAACGGAGTGATCCTCGATCCGGTGACGTTGCCGCCGACGGCCACGCTGCGCGATGCGCGCGAGATGATGGCCGCGAAGAAGATCAGCGGCCTTCCGATCGTGGAGGGCGAGACGGTGGTGGGCATCCTCACCAGCCGCGACTGCCGCTTCATCCTCGGCGACGACACGCGCGTCGCGGAGACGATGACGACCAAGAACCTGGTCTCGGCGCCGCCGGGCACGTCGCTCGACGAGGCGCGCGAGCTGCTCTACAAGCACAAGGTCGAGAAGCTGCTCATCGTCGACAAGGACATGCACCTGCATGGCCTGATCACGATGAAGGACCTCAAGCAGCTCACCGAGTTCCCCAACTCCGCCCGCGACACGCGCGGCCGGCTGCGCGTCGGCGCGGCGATCGGCGTGCACGACTACGAACGCGCGCAGGGGCTGGTGGAGGCGGGCGTCGACGTGCTCGTGGTCGACACGGCGCACGGTCACTCGTCGAACGTGATCGAGACCGTGCGCGAGCTGAAGAAGCGCCTCACGGTCGACGTGGTCGCGGGGAACGTGGCGACGGCGGAGGCGACCGAGGCGCTGATCGAAGCCGGCGCCGACGCCGTGAAGGTGGGCATCGGTCCGGGCTCGATCTGCACCACGCGCGTCGTCGCCGGCGTCGGCGTGCCGCAGTTCA
>CALFYL010000164.1 GCA_937952135.1 uncultured Planctomycetia bacterium | reverse complement strand
GTCGCCGCTCTCGTGCCTCTTCGCCGCGCTCGCGCTCGGCGCCGCCGCCTCCGCGCAAACGACCTTCGTCGCCACAGGCGCGGGCGGGACCTTTCCGACCTCGACCATCGGCATCGACGGCCAGTACCCGCACTTCAACCAGACGAATCCGCCGTCGCTGCCGCCGAGCGCGTTCTCGACGACGGTCGTCGTGCCGACGGGCGCGACGCGCCTGACTTCGCTCGTGCTGCGCGGTTTGCGCCATCCGTGGTCGGGCGACGCGCACTTCGTGCTCAAGGATCCCGCGGGACAGCGCTTCAACGTCGCGTGCCCGGTCAACACGTGGAACTCGACGATCTTCGGCACGGGCTGCGACTACGGCACGACAAGCGGCGGGCTCGACTACTCGTTCGTCGACCCGAGCGTCGCGGCGCTCGACTTTCCGCCGACGGACGTTTCGACGTGCAACGGTCCCGCCGGCGCGTACCACCTTTCCGGCGCGTACCACCAGTACTTCAACAACGGCAACGGCGCGTGGCCGAGCTCGCCGCCGAACAACCTCGGGATCCTCAACACGCCGCTGCACTCGATCTCGGTGACTCCGGGCGTGTGGACGCTCGAGTGCTACGACTGGTACCTCGCCTCCGACAACGGCACGTTCACGAGTTGGGAGCTGCACGGCGATCTGGGCGGCGCGCCAGCGGCGTACTGCACCGCGGGCACGACGAGCAGCGGCTGCGTGCCGGCGATTTCCGCTTCGAACCAGCCGAGCGCGAGCCTCGCGAATCCGTGCGCGATCACGGTCGCGAATGTCGAGGGCCAGCGCTCGGGGCTGATCTTCTACGGCGTCGACAACACCGGCTTCACGCCGCTCTCGTGGGCGGCGGGCAGCGGCAGCTTTCTGTGCGTGAAGCCGCCGACGCAGCGCAGCCCCGGCCAGAGCTCGGGCGGAACCGCGGGCGCGTGCAACGGGCAGTTGCAGCTCGACTGGAACGCGTTCCAGAGCGCGTTCCCCGGCTCGCTCGGCGCGCCGTGGACCGTCGGCGAGCTCGTCTACGCGCAGGGTTGGTTCCGCGACCCGCCGGCGCCGAAGACCACGAACCTCTCCGACGCGCTCCTGCTCACCTATCAACCCTGAGCGGCCACGCACGAGCGGCGCGCGCGGCAGATAAATCGCACAAAGCCTGAGTGTCCGGGCTCGGGCCCGACAACTCCCCGCACGATGGCCGGACGAGCGAGCTTGACGCCCAACGCCGCGGATCTGGAGCGCTGGATCGAGCAGTTTCGCGGCCCGCTCGTCGGCCTGCTGGCCTCTTGGGGGCGCGATTGGCGCGCGGCGGAGGAGCTTGCGCAGGACTGCTTCGCCCAGGCGTGGCTCTCTCGCGAGCGCTTCGTCGGCAACCCGGAGAGCCTCGCGGCGGTCGGCGCGTGGTTGCGCGGCATCGCGTTCCGGCTGCACGCCGTGGATCGGCGGCGCGAGGCGGCGCGGCCCGCGGAGGCGCTCGAGGACGAGCCCGCGGCGCCGCCGATGAGCGAACAGGACGAGCGGCGAGAGGCGCTCGCGCGCGCCTTCGCGAAGTTGCGGCCGCAGCAGCAGACCGTGCTGCGGATGCACTACCTCGAGGAGTCGAGCGCCGCCGAGGTCGCGGCGTTGCTAGGGGTGAGCGCGAAGGCGGTCGAGGACCGGCTGTACCAGGCGCGGCGCGCGCTGCGCCAGATCGTCGAACGCGAGAGCGCCCGCGAGGCGCGGGGAGTGCGCGCATGAAGCCGAACCACGAGAGCGAACTCGTCGCCGAGGCCGAAGTGCGCGAGCTGTTCCGCCGCCGCCGCCCGGACGCGGCGTCGTTCCGCGAGGGAGTGGCGCAGCGCATCGCGGGCGCGGAACGCGAGGGTGCGGCGAGCGCGGAAGCGACGAATTCGAACGCGGCGTCGGCGAACGCGCAGCTCGAGGAGCACGCTTCGCGCGGCTGGCGCAGAGCTGCGGCGGTGTTGCCGCCGGAACTCGCCGCGGTCCTGCTGGGCGCGGGGAAGAGTTGGAGCGCGGCGCTGCTGCTCCCCGCCTTGCTGCTCGCGGCGGCCTTGGGCGCGTTTGCGGCCAGCGCGCGCTCGATCCGACGCTCGGCGCGCGACGCCGGGCCTCCCAACCCCGCAGCGTCGCGCAAAGACTTCGAGCGAGAGCTCCGGAAACATCCGCGACTGCGCGCGCTCGGACTGCTTCAGTTCGGTCCGCTGCTCGTCATGGCGACGCCCTTCTGGCTCGGTCGTTACCACGCGGTCGACGCGCTCTTCGCGCTCCTGCTGCTGTCGATGTTCGCGCTGGCCTTCGCCGTGCGCGGGCTGTCCAAGGCCGGCTACCTCGAGCGCCGCGTCGTGATGCACGTGAGTTTCTCCGTGCTCACGACGCTGTTCATGGGCTGCTTCATGTGGTCGAGCAGCTTGGCCCTCGTCGACATCGACTCGCGCCTCGGGCTCCACTGGAGCGGCGCCGCAACGTTGCTCGGCTTGCTCGCGCTGCTCGTGTTCTTCCGGCGAAGCGCGCCGTTTCACGGGCTCGGTTACCTCCTCGTCGTCGGGCTCGCGGTGCTCGGGCTGTTCGTCGCGCCGGGGCTCACGACGCGAAGCTCTCCGGCCGCCCTGCGAGAGTTCGTGGAGCGCGAGAAGCTCGACGTGACCGAACTGCGCGCGTGGAGCGAGGTCTCGGACGCGGTTGAGGCGCTCGCAGCAGTCGGCGCGCAACCGCCGGATCTCTCCGCGCCGCGCGCGCAAGTGGTGCAGGCGATCGAGGGCGGCGTCGACGCGCACCCGCGCGTGTGGACCGCGGCGGCGCGCATGGGGCTGCTCGACCGAGAGCACTGGGCGCGGCTCGCGACGCGGAAGCTGATGGCCTATCGCCTCGAGCAATTGCTGAAGCGCGACGGCCCGTTGCTCAAGCCGGACTACGACGAGTACGAGCTGCACATGCTGCTCGGCGTGCGCGAACTTTCTTCTTCCGAGCGCGAGCACATCGCTCGGCGCGTCGAAGCGAGCTGGCCCGCGCCGGATGCGGAGCGGGCGCTCGACCAGGCCGCGCAATGCGTGCGGTGGTTCGACTTGCTGGGCCGCTCCGACCTCGCCGAGGCGCGTCGCGCCAAAATCCACGCACTCCTCGAACGGCACTGGATCGCCGATGGCCGCGCCTTCGCGCGCATCGGAGGATTCTCGAGCTACCCGGAGACGATCCCGAGCTCGCTCGAGGGGCCGACGGCGCTCGGCGTGGAGCTCATGATCCGCTTCGGCGCGCCCGAGGCGATCGACCTCCGGATGCTGCGCGCCTACTTGATCGGCGAGTCGGCCTCGGCGGGCCCGCTGGTCGCTGCACCTCGCTACCTCCACGCCACGGCGCGCGCCGCGCTGCTGCGTTTCAACGAGCAAATCGGCCTGCCGGAGCGCGGCCTGCTGCTCCGAGTTCTCGACGAGCGCCTGCTCATTGCGACGCTGCTGATCGTGGCGCTGTGCCTCTACTCCGTGCGGAGCGCGCGTCCGCTCGACGAACCGCTCGAGCTCGCCTCGCGCGGCGCGCAGCCGTGAGCTTCTGCCTCCCAAGAATTCGCATCGAAACTAGGGAATTCGTGGGGGTCGCGCGGTCCCTCGCGACAATCGGGCGCCGATGACGGGCGGAGCGCCTTCGGAGGTGAGCGAGGAGGATCTCGAGCGCTGGACGGCGGCGTTTCGCGGCCCCCTCGTCGGCCTGCTCGCGTCCTGGGGGCGCGATTGGCGCGCGGCGGACGAGCTGGCGCAGGACTGTTTCGCGGAGGCGTGGATCTCGCGCAAACGCTTCGTCGGCGATCCGCGGAGCCTCGACGCGGCCGGCGCGTGGCTGCGCGGCATCGCGTTCCGCTTGCACGCGGCGGGCGGGCGGCGCGAAGCGGTGCGCGCCACGTCGCCGCTCGAATCGGAGCCGGCGAGCAAGCCGACGACGGAGGCTTACGAGCGGCGCGAGACTTTGTCGCGCGCGTTCGAGCAGCTCTCGGGCGAGCACCAGCTCGTGCTGCGCATGCACTACCTCGAAGGCACGAGCGCGCGCGAGGTCGCGGCGTTGCTCGGGCTGACGGCCAAGGCCGTCGAAGGGCGGCTGTACCAGGCGCGGCGAGCGCTGCGCAAAGTTCTGGAGCGCGACCCCGCGCGCCGTGCGCGGAAGGAGAGCCGATGACCCGGCGAGATTTCAGTTCCACGCTCGAAGCGGAGCTGTTCGAGCTGTTCAAGCCGTACCGGCCCGATCCGCAGGCATTCCGCGAAGGCGTCCAGAAGCGCATCGCGAAATTGCGCGCAGAGCGCGGCGACCTCGAGGAATCCGACGCGCCGCCCGACGAACACGACGCGAAGCTCGAAACGCGCCAGGCGCCGGCGTGGGTGCGCAAGGCAGCCTCGTTCCTGCCGCCGGACTTCGGCTCGTTGCTCTTGTCGAGCGGCAAAGGCTGGAGCGCGGCGTTGCTGTTGCCAGCGCTCACGCTCGGCGCACTCTTCGGCGCGTTCTTCATGGGCAAGCGTTCGATCGCGCGGTCCATGCGCGAAGCCGCGCCCGCTCCCGCGCCGCCGCCGCGCCGCGGGTACGAGACGCTACCGAATCGAGAGCAGCGAATGGGCTCGCTGTTGGCGGACGCGGCTCGGATTGCGCTTCTCGTCTTAGCGGCCTTCGGCTTTGCCGGGTCGTTCAGTGGCGTGGACGTGTTCCTCGTGGTGTTGCTCGCTTCGACGTTCGCAATGACACTGCAGATTCGTGGCGCCGCGCGCGCCGGCACGCTCGACCGTGACTCGGTGTCCGCTCTGTGCGGCGGGATCATCTTCACGATGTGGGTGGGTTGCTGGTTCCTGGCCAATCCACGGCAGCTTGCCTGGCAACCCGATTCGGTGCTTGGCGCACAGGCGGCGCTCGTCGTTGTCGTCACCGCCATCGTGGCGACTGTCGCGCTCGTCGAAGGCCTCCGTCCCTCGCGCGTAGTTCGTGTCGTCGCGGCATGTGGATTCTGGCTCGCTTTGTCCGTACCGGTCCTGACCCTCTCGGGTCCGGGCCGCGTTCGAGCATTTGTGGAGTCGCAAACCCTCGACGCATCGCGCGAGCGCGCGTGGAGTGAAGTGGCCGGTTCGGTCGAGGCGCTCCGCGACGTGGGCGTGAACGATCTGGACCTCTCACGGATGCGCGCGGAGTTCGAGCGCGCGATCCGCCACGGATGGAACGCGCAGTTCACGGCCTGGACCGCGGGTGCGCGGACCGGCACGATCGACCGCGAGCACTGGCGCCTCCTCGCCGCGCGGCCGGAGCACGCGCGGCGACTTCGCGCGTTGATTGACGAGGACGGTCCGCTGTTCTGGCCAGCGAGCTACACCTACGAGTACGTCCTCAGCATGTTGCTGGCGACGCACGAGCTGACCGACGACGAACGAGTCCGACTCACGGAGCGCGTCGTGCAATCGTGGCCCGGGCCCGAACATATTCAGCCGCTGGGACGCATGAAGCAGTGCGTCCAGTGGTTCGACTTGTTGGGCCGGTCCGACCTCGTGGACGCTCGACGCGCCGAGATCCGCCAGTTGATTTCGCGCTACCAGGTTCGCGATTCGGAGCGCCGGTGGTGGAGGCGCCCAGGCGCTTTTCGCGCCGGCGACGACTACCCCACGAGCGTCGAAGCCACCGTCGACGCGGTCGAGCTCATGGCTCGCGTGGGCCCGCCCGACGACGTCGACCTGCGTCGTGTACGGGGGTACCTGCGCTCGCACGCTGCTCGTGAAGGGCTCTTTTCCGATGACGACCCGGTCCGCAAGGCGCCTGCGCGCGCCGCGTTGCTGCGGCTCGAACGACAGATCGGGTTGCCGGAGCGGAGTTGGCTCGAGGCGCTCGTGGCCGAGCGGCTGCTGATCGGCGTCCTGCTGCTCGTCGCCCTGTGCTGGACGGCGATCGCTAGCGCGCCGCCGGGGCCCGAGCACGCGCTGCGGCTCGCTCGGCGGGTGCGGGGGAGCTGAGCGAACCGCCAACGGCCGCCGAGCAAGGCGCCGAGGGCGGGGAATAGGTTCCCGGCGGCGGCGTCGATAGGCTCACTGTGCCGCCCGCCGCCGCGTACGCCCCCGCCATGCAAGCAGCCCCCAAGGAGGACTTGAATCTGGTCGCCGAGACCCTGGCCGGCAACCAGCTCTCGTTCCAGCTCCTGGTGGAGCGCTACCAGACGCGGATGTTCGCGCTCGTGCGGCACTACACGCGCAATCCGGTGGAGGTCGAGGACATTGTCCAAGACACCTTCCTCAAGGCCTACACCCGGCTGCCAAGTTTCCAGCAACAGTCCAGCTTCTACACCTGGCTGTGCCGGATCGCGATCAACACGGCGCTGGACTTCCTCAAGCGCTGCGGCCGCAACCCGGTGCGCGGGTCCGAGGACCCGGAGCTGAGCCTGGGCGCCGACGAAGGCTCGGGCGGTCGGTCCGCGGGCTTGCCGACCGGTCGGCCGACAGGCAGCCCGAGCCCGGCGCCCGACGCGCGCCTCGAGCGCGCCGAGGTGGCCCGCATCACCAAACAGGTGCTCGACGAGCTCCCCGAGATCTTCCGCGCGGTGCTGGTGCTGCGCGAGTTCGAGGACATGGCCTACCAGGACATCGCCGACGTGCTCGGCATTTCGATCGGCACGGTGGAATCGCGGCTTTTCCGCGCCCGCGCCAAGTTCAAGGACAAGCTCCTCGCACTCCATCCGGAGTTCGGGGAAGGGTGGATGTAACCATGGAAATGACCTGCAACGACGCCTGGCCGCTGGTCGACGCGTACCTCGACGGGGAACTGTCCGAGACGCGCGCCAGCTTGCTGCGCAAGCACCTTCTCGACTGCCACGCCTGCCGCAACGGGGCGCAGGGCGGACGCAACCTCAAGCGTTGGTTCGGCGCTGCCCGCGAAGAGCACGAGCTGTTCGCCACCTCGACCGCCGGCGCCGTGCCGAGCGGCTTCGCGGCCCGCGTCGCGCGCCGCGCCTTTGCCGGCGACTTGGGACAAGAAGTGGGGCAAGACGTAGGACATTGGGCCACTTCGAATGGGCGTTTGCTGGGCACATCGAGTTCGCCGCGCGCTTCGAAGGACAAGGCCGTCCTGTCGTTCGTGCTGGCCGCGACCGCCATCGCGGCCGGACTCGCGCTGCTGCTGGCCCTCGGTGCGCGCCTCAACGGTCGCGCCGTCGGCAGCTCGATGTCCGCCGACGACCGCGCCCCGGTGCCGGTCAAGCAGGTGGTCGAGGAACTCGAGCGCCTCAATTCGAACGCCGGCGCGACTCCCGCGGCCGCCACCGCGAACCCCGCCGACGGTTCGCGCTGAGCCGACGAGCTGGCCCGACGAGCTGGCCCGATAGGCCGGCCCACCCGCTGACCCACTCTCCGACCTCGACAGCGGCCCGCGCGAGAACCTCTCGAGATGAACCTGAACAGTGTCCGGTTGTGGGTGGTCCTTCTGGCCGCGACCAGCTTTCTGGCCGGTTTGAGCGCCGGCATGGCGCTCTCGCGGCCGGTTCCGGCCGCCGAGCGGAGCGACGAGCCCTTCCGCGATTACCGCATCGCCTTCACGCGCGAGTTCGGGCTCGACGCCGAGCGTGCGCGGCTCTTCGGCGAACTGCTGCGCAACTACCAGCGCGACCTCGACGCCTTGCGCGACCGCGTGCTCGCCACGAGCCGCAATCCGCTCGAGCCGGAACTTGCCGAACTCGGCCTTCGCTATCGCCAGTTGATCCGCGATCATGTCCTGCCGCCCGCGCGCCGAGGCGAGTTCGACGCCCTCGCGCGCCGCTGGGAGCCAATCCAGTAGCCTGACGCTCTCCTCGTCGCGACTTCCTTTCTCCCGCCCTCTTCGTTCACGGGCCGCCGCCTCCGCGCCGAACCCGCTCGCACCCCGACCACCTACTCAGCAGCATGGCCAAGACTTGCGGCATCCGCGTCGGCCCTCGACGCTTCGAGATCGTCGTGCTCGACGGCACGGCGAAGAAGCACCGCATCACGGCGTTTCGCACCGGCGAGTTCCCCCAGGGCGGCGAGAATCCGATGGCGGACGCGGTGCAGGCCCTGTCCGACGCGGTCAAGGACCTCGGCGTGCCCTCGGACTCGATCGGCGTCGCGATCGACTCCGGGCTCGCGGCCTACCGCACGCTCAAGCTGCCGGTGCTCGACGAATCGAAGATCGCCGAGATCATCAAGTTCGAGGTCGAGAGCCAGCTCCCGCAGTGGAACGTCGACGACGTGGTGGTCGACTTCCTGACGCTCGACAAGACCGAGAGCGAGACCAACTTGCTCGTCACGGCGGTGCAGAAGTCTCAGCTCCAGCGCGAGCTCGACCTGTGCGCGCAGGCCGGTGTCGAGCCGCAGGAGGCGGAGCTCGAGGCGACGGCGATGGTCAACGCGGCGGTCGCGGCGGACATCTGCCACGTCGACGACGCGCAACTGCTCGTGCACATCGGCGAGGCCTCGACGGCCGTGGTGGTGATGGACGGCGGCCGCGTGCGCTCGATGCGCGCCATCCACATCGGTGCGCTCGCGCACGATGCGGGCACGGCCGATCCGGCGCTCGCAACGGGCGACGAAGGCGAGCGTCCGGTCGTGCCGGCGCTGCCCCCCGAGGAGCTTCAGCGCCGGCTCGAGCAATCGGTCTCGCGCATCCGCCGCGAGCTCGTCCGCACGGTTTCCGGCGCGCGCACCGCGCACCCGATCACGGCCATCTACGTCTGCGGCTGGGAGCTGCCCGATCTCGTCGGCAGCACGCTCGCCGACGTCCCGGTCTACGAACTCGACGTCTTCGAGGCGGATTCCGGCCAGCCCGCGCAGGGAACGGCGCCGCTCGTCGTGGCCTACGGCGTGGCGTTGCGCCAACTCGGCGGCGGCCCGCTTCGCGCCTCTCTGCGCCGCGAAGAGTTGCGCTACACCGGCACGCTCGAGCGCTTGGAGATGCCGCTCGCGATCGCGGTGCTGCTCCTGATCACGTGGCTCGCGATCGTGAACATCTTCGAGCACAAGCGGCTGCAGCGCGCCGACGGCGACATCGCTCTGTGGCTGCAGAGCGCGAAGAACTTCCTGATCAGCGACCCGAAGCTGGGCTCGGCCGGCAACCTCAGCCGCCCGTGGCCGGAGCTCCAGAGCTACGTCCAGCGCGCCTCGCAGCCGGACGGCGGCGGGCTCGAGGAAAGCCCGAACGAACGGCTGATCGAAATCGAGCGGCGGCTGAAGACGAAGGTCGCCGAGCTCAACAGCAAGCTCGGTCTGTCGGGCGAAGTGACGCAACCGCAGTCGGCGCTCGAGGCGCTCACGCGCGTCACGTGCGTGATCCACGACCTCAAGGACCGCATCGGCCGCGTCGCGATCCGCAAGGTGATGGCCGACACGCAGCCCGCGCGCGGCGGCGAAGGCGAGACGGTCGTGGTCACGCTCGACCTCTCGTTCTTCAACGACACGAGCACGGCGGCGACGCTCGCGTACGAGACGCTCAAATCCGAGCTCGAGACGCAGCCGTGGGTGAAGGGCCTGCGGCCCGAAGCCACGAAGGAGTTCCCCGCCGACCAGGGCGCGGGCATCTACACCGACGGCTTCACCGTGGTGTGCGACCTGTCGAAGCTGCAGCGCCCGACGGAGGGCTCGTGATCATGGCCGTGAAGGAATTCTTCGCCTCGATGAACCTCGCGCGCTGGATCATCGTGCTCGGCCTGCTGGGCTCGATCGGTCTCGCGATCAATGGCTGGCGCCTCTACAAGCTGCGCAGCGAGCTCCAGGCGGAGCTGGCGCAGGCCGCGCCCGACCGCGCGCAGAACATCCAGTTCCTCGGACGGCTGTACTCGAAGCTTCAGTCGGACGCCGAGCGCGAGGGCTTCGTCACCCAGGACAAGCCGGACCTCTACTTCCGCGGCATCGCCACGGACGACACGGTCAAGCTGGGCCAGATCGACGTCGACCCGGCCGCGCCGCGGAGCTTCTACAAGGGCACGCTGGACCTGACGTACACGCTCCGGCCGCAGGTCGCGAAGTCCGACGAGGGCTTCCCGCGCGACCGGCTCGCGAACTTCATGTTCCTGATCGAGCAGAAGAGCGGCCGCGTGCGCATCACGCGGATCCGGCTCGACCCCGCGCAGCGCCTGAAGCAGTGGGAGCCCTCCGACGACCGTTGGAAGTGGGAGATCGCGGCCACGTCGCGCGCCAAGGACGAACGCTCGGACGCGAAGTGAAGGCGGGCGGGGGGCAACCTCCCCGTTACAGAGCTCTGGGTATTGAATGACCGGGCCGTCACGGAGCCGGAAGCGCTCCCTTGACCCCGGCGGCCGGGGGAAGTGGGGCCGCCAGCAGGAATTCCCGCCGCAGGACCTTGCGGTCGAAGTGGCGGAATTGGGTACCGCCGCCCATACTTGAGCCATCGGGCGCACGAGAGCGCCTCGCTTTATGTTCCACGCTCACAGCATGGCTCTGGTGTTAGCGGCGCTCGCTCAGCCGCTCTGCGGCGGCCAACTCGTGGCCGCCTTGGCGCAGCTTCACGGCAAGTCGGCTTCGCCGCCGGCAAGCGTTTCGCAAGCTGCGCCCCCCGAGGAGTCGATCGCGCTCGCAGCCGCGGTCGCTTCGGCGCCGACCAGCGCCGCCTCGACGGTCGCGCGGTTGCCCCAAGAGGAACTCGACGCACGCTTCGGCAACCTCGAGTCCAACTTCCGCGCGCAACGCAACGCGCTGCACTTGGCCGGGGTCCCGCTCTCGATCGAGACCGAGCCCACGTGGCTCCGCGCGCAGTATCGACCGGCGATGGAAGAGTTGGCGCGCTGGGGTTCGGCACGCGCTTCGGCCTGGTTGCTGCGCCACTTCTCGGTCGACGCGGACGAGGAACGCACGACGATCCTCGAGCGCAAGACCGAGCACTATCGGCAGGTGCTCCAGCGCCACGCGGGCGCGGAATGGATCGACTCCGCCGAGATCGACGTGCTCGCGTCGCTGTTGCTCGACGCGCCGCTGCTCGGCGCGCGCCTGACGCGCGAGTTCACCGACGCCGTGCTCGAGGCGAACCCGGGCCGCTACCAACGCCGCACGGCCGCTCTGCGCGCCTGCGCCCGCGCCATCCTCGGCGTCGGAGAGGCGAGCAGCACGCAACGCGAGCTCGCGGCGGAGCTGTGGCGCGCCGAGCGGGACGCCACGGCCGAGACGAGCCCGTTCGCGCAGTACGCGAGCAATGAACTCTGGCGGCTCGAGAACTTCTGGATCGGAGACATCGCGCCCGGATTCGTCGCCACGGACGTCGACGGCAACGAACTCGGCATGAGGGACTTCCGCCACAAGGTGCTGGTGGTGGCGTTCTTCAAGCTCGGGTCGCGCGCCGATCTCGCGTGGGTCGTCAAGCTCCGAGACCTCGCGCAGTCCAACGAACACCAGCCCTTCGCATTGTTGGGCGTGGAAGTGGGCACGGGTGAAGCCGCGTTCCGCCGCCTATGGGAGGAAAACGAGCTTCGCTTCCCGTGCGTGTACGAGACCAGCGAGCCCGGCCGGGTGGCCTCGGCTTGGCGGCTGAACGAGGCGCCGAGAAGCCTCGTGTTCGACGGTTCTGGACGGTTGCGTTTTGTCGATCTCGACGGTGCAGCGCTCGAGGCGACAGTGGAGACCCTTCTGCAAGAGCCCGGCGCTCACTCGCCGGGCGAAAACGGACGACTACAAACGAGGCGCTGATCAAGCGGATCGATCATGGTCCTGCGCAGGACGGGACTCGACGGCTTGCCGTTGTTCATGGTGCTGGGCCTCTCGGCCAGCCTGCTCGTGTGGGCAGGTTGGGGCGCTGAGGCCGAGAGCCATGTGCGGGCAGGCTCGCGAAGCACTCGTGCAGAGCACGAGCTAGGCGCCGCCCTGCCCATCGATCGCCTCGCCGCGGCCTCCGAGCGCACGGCGTCCCGGGTCGAGGCCCTGCGACTCAAGCTCGCTTCGCTCCAACAGAACTCGAGCGCCGTCGCGTCGCCGGAACACGGTGCGCTGGACGCGCCGAGCGCGTTGAGCGCTGGCGAGACCCTTCGACCCGTCCCAGGTGCTCCCGAGCTCCGCGGGGAGCTTCGCGCGGAGGGCTTGATCGCCGACGGCGTGCCGCAGGGACGCTGGCTGCTCTACGACTCGAGCGGCCGCCCGATCTTCAGCGGGGAGTTTGGACGCCACGGCGAACCGATCGGTCTGTGGACCTGGACGCACCCCGAAGGTCAGGCGCTCGCCGAGGGCGGCTTCGAAGCGGGGCAGCCCGACGGCGTGTGGTACGAGTGGCACCCGGGCGGCGAACTCGCCAGCCAAACCCAGTTCGACGACGGTTTGCTCGCCGGCCCGGCCTCGGAGTGGTTCGAGAACGGCGCGCCGAAGCAACAGGGCGGCTTTGACGAGGGCGAGCGCGTCGGACTGTGGAGCAGTTGGTACGAGAACGGCCAGCTCCGCGCGCGCGGCGCCTACGACCGCGGCCTGCGCAGCGGCCTGTGGGAGGAATGGCACTCCAACGGCCAGCCCATGCTCGTCGCTTCCTACGTGCGCGGACGAGCGCACGGCCTGTGGCAGTCGTGGTACTCCAACGGCCAGGTCAAGGAACGGGGCCACTTCGTCGACGGCCGCCGCGAAGGCGTGTGGCACTTCTTCGAGTTCAGCGGCGGGGTCGACCTGCGCACCGGCTTCTACCGAAGCGGTCGCATGGTCCGCGATTGAGCGCCGGCCGCGCGGCGCGAGCGAGGGCCGTCGGCGCCGACGCGCGCTTCGCTGCCGCGGGTGGTTCGCGGCCCGCCTGAACCCTCTCGCGACGCCGTAGCAGGCGCTCCGTCAGGCGAGCGCGCCGGATTCGCCGAGTGCGCGCAGCACGCGCTCGCGCACCCCCGGTCGGCAGACCACGAACTCGTGGTTGCGCGGGTCGGGCTGGTTGTAGCGGTGCGCCTCGCCGCGAAGCTTGCACACGTTCCAGCCCAAGGCGCGCGCGACCGTTTCCGGCGCGCAGGTGTCCCACTCCTTGAGGCCCATCTTGTGGACGTACACGTCCGCTTCGCCCAGGAGCAGCTTCGCGGTCTTGAAGCCCGCGCTTCCCCAGGGCTGCGGCGTCGCGGCGCCGACGAGCGCACAGAAGCGCCCCACCCAGTCCGGGGTGTGGCTGCGCGAGACGACGACGCGCAGCGGCCCGCTCGAGGCGTCGCCCGCGGCGTTGGCCCCGGTTTCGACGGCGGCGAGGGCCGCTGCCGGGGCTGCGCCGTCCACGCCGGCGCGAATGCGCCCGGGGAGCGAGACTCCCCAAAGCACCTGGCCGCGCGACGGCAGGGCGACCGCGGCGAGCGCGCACTCGCCCCGGAAGGTCATCGCGACGTGCACCGCCCAGTCCTCGCGGCCCTCGCCGAACTCGCGCGTGCCGTCGAGCGGATCAACGATCCAGCACCTCTCGCGCTCGAGCCGCGCCGGGGAGTCGGCGGTCTCCTCGCTCAGGAGGCCATCCTGCGGGTAGCGGCCGCGGATCAGCCCCTGGAGCAGCCCGTCGGCCGCCTGGTCGCCGATGTCGGCGAGCACCGCCCCTTCCCAGCGTCCGCTCGACCGCAACCCCAGGACGCGCTCGCCCGCGTCCCGGGCTGCTTCGATGGCGAAGGCGAGGTCTTGGTCGAGTTCGGCATCGCTGGGCGCGTGGGTGGGGGTCATGGTTCCGCGCAGTCATGGCATGGCTGCGCCCCGGCCGTCAAGCACGCGTTCGGCGGACCCTCGGCGCCCGCCGGCGAGCGGCGCCGCCGTCCAGGGCCCCTTCGTCGTGTTGGGGCCGTGTACCCGCGACTGTGAGAACTCGATGGGTGCGTGAAACCCTCTACTGCGCCGAATGCGGAGTGGGGGTAGGCTCCATGGACCGGCGAATCAGGACGGAGCGCACATCGCGCCCCGCGAACGCCGCCGCACCCGTTCTCAATAGAGGTCGTCTCCCATCATGAGCCTTCGCTACACCTTGGCTGGACTCTCGGTCCTCTCACTAGCCGCGCCCGCGCTCGCCCAATCGGTGATCTACGGTCTGGACGTTCGGCAAGCCCGCTTCTACACCACGAACACGTCCGACTTCGTCGGTTTGTTCACCCCGGTCGCCGCGAACGCCAACCCGGTCTACGCGCTCGATTTCGACGAGAGCGCGACGACGCTGTGGGGCGTGCACAACACGACCCTCCAGACGGGCACGTTCGATCTCACCACCGGCGTGTTCAACGCGGTCGGCGTCGCCACGGGCCCGACGACCGGCGCGACGGGCCTCACCTGCGCGGTCGATGGCACGTGGTACCTCAGCTCGTACGACGCGACGGCCGCGAGCACGAGCTTGTACGTCGGCGACGTCACCACGGGCGCGTTCACGCTCGTCGGTGTGATCACGACGGGCATCGTCATCGACATCTCGATCGACTCGCAGGGCAACCTGTACGGCAACAGCATCAGCACCGACTCGCTGTACTCGATCGACACGACGACGGGCGCGGGCACGCTGCTCGGACCCACCGGCCAGGCGACGAACTTCGCGCAGGGCATGGACTTCGACTGGGCGACGGACACGCTGTACGCGACGCTCTACACGGGCGGCGGCACCGGCGTCTTCGCGACGCTCAACCTGACGACCGGACTCGCGACCACGGTTCAGATCACGACCCCGCTCAACGGCGAAATGGAAATGTCCGTTCAGACGGCGGCGCCGAGCGGTGGGGGCAGCGTGACCGCCTACTGCACCTCGGGCACGACCACTCAGGGTTGCGTCCCCGTGCTCTCGGGCAGCAACGCCCCGAGCGCGAGCGGCGCCGGCTCGCCCTGCGTGATCACCTGCAGCGCGATGGAAGAGAATCGCAACGGCTTGATGTTCTTCGGTCTCGGCGAACTCAACCCGGCGACCCCGTGGGCCGCGGGCAGCACGAGCTTCCTGTGCGTCAAGTCGCCCACGAACCGCACGACGCCCGGCACGTCTTCGGTCGGTTCGAACCCGGGCGACCCGTGCGAAGGTTCGATGTCGATCAACTTCACCGCTTGGATGGCCGCGAACCCGGGCCACCTCGGCACGCCGCACGCCGCCGGACAGTCGCTGTACTGCCAGCAGTGGTACCGCGACCCGCCGGCGGTCAAGTCGACCAGCCTGAGCAACGGCCTGCACCTCGTGTTCGCGCCGTGATCGCCTGACGGCCATCTTCCGGCCGAGTAGGGGCGCGCTCCGCAACTCGCGGGGCGCGCCCTTTTGTTTGGGAGGGCTCGGGGGCCGGCGAACCCGCTACGGCGCGAGGGTGAGCACGCTGCGCGTCGCCGCCTCGATCGCGCCCTGACTCCAGCGCATCGGGCGCAGCCCGCCCGACAAATAGACGTCGAGCTGGTCCGCGTAGTGCTCGTCGAACGGATGGCCCGCCTGTCCGCCGGGGAGGATCGCGAGCGATTCGTCGGGCGCCGCGCAATCGGCGACGAAGCGCAAGCTCGCGCCGTGGCCGACCTCGGTGCGCGGGAGCCCGTCGCCCGCGCGGCGGCGGACGCCGGAGAACACGCACGGCGCGGCGCCGGCGCCGGGCACTTCGCGCGGCTCCGAGTTGAACGAGCGTCCGAGGAAGGGGAGCGCGCCGAGCCGATGCTCGGGCGTCCACACGTGGAGCGCGCCGTAGTTCCACTGCGCGACGTCCTCGCCGAAGCTCGCGACGCCCTCGCGCCACGCTTCCGCGAGCGCCGCGGCGAGTTGCTCGCGGCGCGCAGCCAGTCCGCCGGTCGCCGCGCCAGCGGCGGCGAGGAACGGCTCGTCGAGGCGGCCGTAGAGCGCCTCGAGGCGCACGCGGTCGCGTTCGGGATGCGACAGGTTGCGGCCGAGAATGCGCGCGAGCCATTCGTCGACGCGCGCTTCGACCAAGTGGTACAGCGCCGAGGTTCCGCGCAGCGCGAAGTCGCCGTCCCAGCGGCCGAGCTCGTCGAGCGCCTTGCTCGCGTCGGCCTCGAGCGGCGGACCGTCGACCGACGCGAGCTCGACGAGCGCTCGCACGACTTCCTTCGCGTACAGCGACACGGTGTCGGTCTGCAGCTCGCCGAGTTCGTGCGCGGTCCAGCCGCCGTGCTCGCTCAACCGCTCGGCGATGCGTTGCGCGCGGTGCTCCATCGCGGCGTCCTGTGGGAACGGATAGCTCGCCGTCGGCGGCCGCAGAGCGTTGTTCGCGGTCACCAGCCAGCCCTCGCTCGGCCGGATCGAGCTCGGCGCCTGCTCGTAGGGCCGCAGCCCGCGCCAATGGTGCTCGCGCCGTTTTGCGAGCAGCGGCACGCGCCCGTCGCCCACGCCGCGCTCCACGTTTCGACCGAGCAGCGTGTGAGCGATCGCGCCCGAAGCGTCGCCGCACACGAGGTTCTGCGGCGGGCCGACGAAATCGCGGACGAGCCCCTGGACCTCGCCGACGCTTCCGGCTCGCGCGAGTTCGAGGAACGGTCGCACGGGATCGAAGCTCGCGTGCCCGGTCCACGCCAGGCTGTAGCGCAAACCCTTGCCCCAGGTGAGCAACGGGCCGATCTCGGTGCTGAGCGCGTCGAACTCGAGCGTCTCGCCGCCGCGCACCTCGATGCGCTCGCGCGCGACGCGCACGGGAACCCACTCGCCCTCGCGTTCCACGGAGCGACCGTCCTCGCTCACGCGCTCGACGAAAGCGTCGCACACGTCGAGCTCGGAGTTCGTGAAGCCCCACGCCAGCCGCGGGCCCTGTCCGATCACGACCAGCGGCAAGCCTGGGATCGTGAAACCCATCGCCTCGTAGTCGGGGCAGCGGATCTGCGCCTGGAACCAGATCGACGGCAGGCCGAGGCCCAAGTGCGGATCGTTCGCGACCAGCGCGTGCCCGCTCGCCGTGCGCGCTCCATCGAGCGCCCAGTTGTTGCTGCCGTTGCTCGACGCGCCGGTGGGCGGTGCGTCCTGGGGGGAAGTCGGGACGGGTTTCGCCAGCGCGAGGTCCGCGTACGCGCGCGCCGCCTCGGCGAGCACGTCGCTCGGCACGTTCGAGAGCGCGTCACCGATGAGCAAGCTCGCGCGGCGGGCACCGTACGCGTTCACCCAGCCGAGGCGGCTGAGTTCGCGCGGCGCGCTGTAGGAGAGCATCTGCGACATCATCATCTGCACGCACAAGCTGTGGCGCGCGCTCCACGCCTCGGGGCGCGCGCGCATCAAGCGCAGATCCGGCGGCAGGTCGCTGCCGCGCTCTTCGATCCACGCATTCACGCCTTCGGCGTACGCGTCGAGCACCGCGCGGCTCTCGGGCGCGAGCGAGCCGAGCAACGCGTCGACGGTCTGCGGAAAGCGCAGCTCGCGGACCGAGCGGTCGGAGTTCAGCGCCGTTTCCCCGGCGATTTCGGCCAGAGTTCCGAGCACGTAGCGGCGCATCAACTCCATCTGGCCGCTGCGGTCGTTGGCGTGCAGCCAGCCCATGGCGCGCGCGGCGTCGGCGAGGCTCGCGGCGCGCACGTGCGGGACCCCGCGCTCGTCGAAACGCACCTCGACGGCCTCGCCGAGCGAGGGAACGCGCGCCTCTCCCGAGCGCTGCGGCTTGCCTCCCGCGCGCCACCACGCCAGCAGCAGCGCGGCGCCCACCGCCAGCAGCACGGTGAGGCGCAGCGCGACCTTCGAAACGCGACGAATGTTCATCGCCGCGCAGCGTACCGTCGAGCCCCGCGCGTCGCTCGCCGGCGCTGGCTCGCGCGCAGGCGGCCCACAGTCTCGTGGAGCAGGCCCGGTCGGAGGTTCGAGTCGGGCGGTTTCGCCCGACGAGGTTCTCACGCGAGCAAGCGCTCGATGTCGTCGCGCGTCAGGTCGCGCAAGGTCGTCGCTTCGCCGTCCAGCAGCACCGACGCGAGCTCGCGTTTGCGCGCCTGCAGCTCGAGCACGCGCTCTTCGACCGTGTCGGCGCACACGAGCTTGTACGCGAACACGCTGCGCGTCTGCCCGATGCGGTGCGAGCGGCCGATGGCCTGCGCTTCGACGGCCGGGTTCCACCACGGGTCGAGCAGGAACACGTAGTCCGCCGCCGTGAGGTTGAGGCCGACGCCGCCGGCCTTGAGGCTCAAGAGGAACAGCGAGCAGCTCGCTTCGCCCTGGAAACGCCGGATTTCTTCGGTGCGCGCCTTCGCCGACGTCCCGCCGTCGAGGTACGCGTAGCCGAGCCCGCGCTGGCGCACGCGTTCGCGCACGATGGCGAGAAAGCTCGTGAACTGCGAGAAGACGAGCGCCTTGTGGCCGGCGTCGATGACCTCGTCGAGGCTCTCGAACAGCGCGTCGAGCTTCGGCGAGGGCTCGTCGACGCGCGACGGGTCGATCAAGCCGGGGTGGCACGCCGCCTGGCGCAAGCGCAGCAACGCCTCGAGCACGACGAAGCTGTCGGGCTTCGCGCCGCCGGGTTCGTGGAGCAACGCGCGCCGATAGTGATCGCGCAGTTCGTCGTACTCGCGCCGCGCCGATGCGTCCAGCTCGCACAGGATCGTCTGCTCGGTCTTGGGCGGAAGATCGCGCAGCACTTGTTCCTTCGTGCGCCGCAGCACGAACGGCTTCACCGCGCGGGCGAGCAGCTCGCGCGATTGCCGCTCGGCGGCTTCGTCGCGCTGCGCTTCGGTCAGCCGCGCGAACAGCGTCGAACGGCCGAGCATGCCCGGGTTGAGGAACTCGAACAGCGACCACAGCTCGCCGAGGTGGTTCTCGATCGGCGTGCCGCTGAGCGCGAGGCGGTGGTTGGCCTGCAGGAGCCTCGCGGCCTTCGCCGTGAGCGTGTCGGCGTTCTTGATCGCCTGCGCTTCGTCGAGCACGACGCAGTCGAAGCGCGCCTGCGAGAGCACGTCGATGTCGTTCCGCAGCGTGCCGTAGGTGGTCACGATCAAGTCGTGGCCGGCGATCTGCTCGGCGAGCGAGCGCCGCGACGCGCCGGTGTAGTCGAGCACGCGCAAGCTCGGCGCGAAGCGGTGCGTTTCGCTGATCCAGTTGTGCGTGAGCGACTTGGGTGCGACGACGAGGGTCGGCGCCGGCGTCTCCATGCGCGTGCGGCGCGAAAGCAGCCACGCGAGGAGCTGCACGGTCTTGCCGAGTCCCATGTCGTCCGCGAGGCAGCCCCCGAAGTGCTGGCGCTCGAGGAACTCGAGCCAGCCGAGGCCCTCGCGCTGGTACGGGCGCAGCTCGCCGACGAAGTCCGCCGGCTCCTGCGTGGACTCGATCGCGCGGAAGCGCGAGAGCCCCGCAAGTTGCTCCCGGAAGCGCTCGTCGGCGCCGAGGTCGGAGCTCTCGGCGAGCAGCGCCTCGACGAGCCAGGCCTGGTTGGTGCGGAAGCGCAGCGCATTGCCGCTCGCGTCGCCGAGCGACGAGAGCGTCTCGAAGCGCGCGAGCCACTCCTGCGGCAGCACGCCGATGGCGCCGTCGTCGAGCACGACCGTGCGCTCGCGGCGCTGCAAGGCCGCAACGAGGCGCGGCACCGCGGCGCTCGCGGCGCCGAACGCGATCTGTCCGTCGAGGTCGAACCAATCGATGCCGCTGCGCACGCTCCAACGCGCGCCGCTCGCCGCGCGGTAGCGCGAGCCGTCGCCTTCGACGAGCCAGCCCTCGAGCGTGAGCGCGCGTGCGAGGTCCGCGACGAGGTCGAGCGGCACGATCACCGCGCCGGGGCGCTCCGACAGCGCGCGCGCGCCGAGCTCGAAGGGCCGGCGCAGACGCGCGCTCTCGGTGTCGCTCTGGCGCGCGATCCAGCCTTCGCGGCGCTCGATGAACGGCCGCGGATCGTCGGCGGCCACCAGCGCGCCCTCGTACTCGAACATCACTTCGCCCGTCAGCTCGACCGCGCCGTCGCGCGCGAGGTCGGGCGCGTCCAGGGTCAGCCGCGGCCGCGGGGCGATGTCGTGGCGCGCGGACTCGAAGCGGCCCTCGATCACGAAGCGCTCGTCGCCGCGCGAGATCTCGCGCAGCAGCTCGCTGCGATCCTCCGCCGGCACGCGCAGCGGGCCCTGCTCCATCAGCGAGCGCAACCAGGCGGTATCGCCGGCGTTTTCGAGCTTTCCGAGCCTGTCCGAGAACACCACCCAGCCGCCCGCGAGGACGCCGAGCACCGCGCCCAGCGTCTCGCGCTCGCCGCCGCGCGCGAGGCGGCAGGTCACGATCAGCTCCGCGGCGCCTGGCTCCTCGTGGATCGCGCGCTCGACGTCCCACGGCGGCTCGCTGTCGAGGCGCAGCGCGCCCTGCGACTCGCGGCCGAGCTTGGCCCAGTGCAGCGAACCCGCCTCGGCGATCAGCGGCAGCAACACGCCCGCGAGCTCCGCCGACAGCAGGAACTGCCGCGCCGTGGCGAGCGAGTCGTCGTCGCTCTCGAAGGGCGACGCCGAACGCAGCAAGTCGAGCACGCGGCGGTCCTCGGCGCGCATCCGCGTCTCCACGGGCTCCGCGAGCGGCGCGAACGGGGTGAACCGCGACCAAGCACCGCTCTTGCGCGGCGTGCTGCGGCGCGTCTCGAGCACGACGCCCTCGTCCGTTCCGGCCCCCGTCGCTCCGCCGATCGCGCCCCCTCCCGTCGGGCTGCCTCGATCGAGCCGCACGACGTAGTTGAAGCGCACGGCCAGCGGCGACGTGTCGACGGGCATCTTGCGCGCGCGGATCTCCGCGAGGCGCGCGCGCCACTCGCCGAGGCGCACGAGCCGGCCGCCGCTCAGCGAATCGCGGCGCGCACCCTCGGCGCGCCAGCCCGCGCGGTCGACCCCGAGCAGGACGGCCCACAGATGTTCGCAGCGGCCGCCGCTCGCGCCGATCGCGCACGAGCACTCCGGCCGCCAGACCAGGCCGGCGTCGGCCACGAAGCTCGTCTGGTGCACGCCGTGCTTGTCGCGCACGTTGGCGCGCGCGAAGGTCGGTCCCACGGACTCGATCTGCACGCGCCCGGCGTGGAAACCGTCGTCGCCGCGCACGCGCGACGAAACGTCGAACGAGTTCGCGAGCAACTCGGGCAGACGTGCAAAGGGAGAGTCCGAACTCATGCTGCCGTGCTTGGGTCGTCGCGCGACTCGCCGCCGCTCAACGCAGGACGCCCACCCAAAGTCCATCGCCCACGGGCGCGATGACCTTGTCGAGCCGATCGCAGTGCGCCATGAGCTCGTTGAAGGCGCGGACGTGCGGGACGTCGGAATCGCTCGGGCGCGTGTCGAGCAGTTGACCGAAGGCGAAGGCGTTGTCGACCAGCACCAGGCCGCCCCGGCGCACGATGCGCAGCGCGTGCTCGAGATAGAGCGGGTAGCCCGCCTTGTCGGCGTCGACGAAGATCGCGTCGCAGGCGCCGTCGGCGATGGTGGGCAGGTGCTCGGCGCCCGAGCCGACCAGCACCTCGATGGCGCCGGCGACATCCGAGCGCGCGATCCACTCGCGGGCGAACCGCGCGTGCTCGGGCGAGAGCTCGATGGTCCGCACGCGGCCGCCCGGGCCGAGCGCGCGGGCCATCACGATCGCGGACAGCCCGGCGAGGGTTCCGACCTCGACGACCTGCTTCGCGCCCGCCGCCTTGAGCAGCACGTACATCAAGCGCGCCTGTTCGTGCGCGATCCAGATCGGCGGAATCCCCGCGGCGCGCGCCGCATTCTTCAGCTCGGCCAGGAACGGATCCTCGGGCTCGGTGTGCGCCCGCACGTAGTCGAACAGCGCCGCGGAGACTTCAGTGGAGGAGTTGGACATGGTGCCGGGGGCGGCGGACGGGCGCGGACCGAAGCGAGGCGGTCGCGCGGGCGCGCGCGGAAGAAAGGGCCCAGGGTAGCCGCCGGAAGCCCCAGTGGCATGCGCCGAGTGCGTCGGAGCGAACTCGGGACGGCGCGTTGCGCTTCACAGCGGCCGCATCGGGCCTTCACGTCGGCCTCATAAAGATCCGCGACTCTCTCGGGCGTCGATCAAGAAGTCGAAGCCCTGTGAGCCCCTCGTTTTTCTCGGGTCCAGCCTCCCTGGCCCAGCCGCTTCCGTGAGAGCCCGTTCGGTCGCATGTTTGGCCCTCGCCGCGGTCTGGAGCGCGCCGCTGGAGGCCGCTCCGCAGCAGGCCGGGTCGATCCGAGGCGTGGTCTTCGACTCGGATTTCAACGTCCCGCTGGGGAGCGCCCAGGTGCTCGTCGTGGAGACGGGCGCGAAGGCCCTGACCACCGAGCAGGGCAACTACGTGCTGCCCGAGCTCGTGCCGGGCACGTACACGCTGGTCTTCTCGAAGGACGGCTACGTGCGGCAGGTGCGCACCGACGTCGTGGTGAGCGCGGGGCAGCTCACCGAAATCGACATCTTCCTCGCCGGCGAGTTCACCGACATGGAGGAGTTCGTCGTCGAGGATCTGCTCGCGACGGACGCGGGCTCCGAGGTCGCGCTGCTCGACCTGCGCTTCGAGAGCCCGGCCCTGCTCGACTCGATCGGCGCCGATCTGATGAGCCGCGCCGGGGCGAGCGACGCGGCGAGCGCGCTGCGGCTCGTGGCGGGCGCGACCGTGCAGGACGGCAAGTACGCCGTGATCCGCGGCTTGCCGGACCGCTACGTGAGCTCGCAACTCAACGGCGTGCGCCTTCCGAGCGCCGACGAGAACAAGCGCGCGGTCGAGCTCGATCAGTTCCCCTCCGCGGTGATCGACGCGATCCGCGTGAGCAAGACCTTCACTCCCGATCAGCAGGGCGACGCGTCGGGCGGCGCAGTCGACATCCGCTTGCGCGGAGTGCCCACCGAGACCGTGGTGCAGGTGAGCTCGCAGCTCAGCTACAACTCGCAAGCCTTCGGGCGCGACGACTTTCTCACCTACAAAGGCGGGGGAGTGAACACGTGGGGCCGCGACGGCGGCGGGCGCGACATCCAGGCCACCGGCGGCCCGTGGGACGGAGCGGTTGGCACGAGCGAGGGCGACGCGCCGATCGATTCGAAGTGGAACTTCGCCGCGGGCGGAAGCCGCGAGATCGCGGACGGCGTGAAGTTCGGCGGGTTCGGCACGTTCTTCTACGAGCGCGACAGTTCGTTCTACGACGACGGGGTCAACGACTCGTGGTGGGTGACTTCGCCCGGCGCGGGCATGTCGCCGGAGCTCAACCAGTTCATGGGCGCCGACGACTTCCTCACGCAACTGTTCGACGTGTCGCAGGCGTCGCAGTCGGTGCAGTGGGGTGGGCTGGGTCTGCTCGGCCTCGAAAGCGAGAACCACTCGCTGAGCCTCGCGTACCTGTACACGCGCACCGCGGAAGACGTGGTGACGCTCGCCGAGGACACGCGCGGGAAGAAGTACTTCTTCCCCGGCTACGACCCGACGGATCCGAATTCCGAGGGCTATCTCGAACGCGACGCCGCGCCCTACCTGCGGCTCGAAACCCTCGAATACACCGAGCGCACCACGGGCAGCGTGATTCTGAACGGCACGCACAAGCTGCCGGTCGCCGACCGCACGCTCGGAGCGTTCAAGTTCATGAGGCCCGAGCTCGACTGGACGCTGTCGGCGAGCGAGGCCGGCATGGACCAGCCCGACAAGCGCCAGTTCGGCGGCGAGTGGCGGCCGGCGCTCGATCTCGGCGGCGGCTTCGTGATCCCGGCTGGCTGGCAGCCCTACAAGCCCGCGGCGAACTTCACCGTCGGCAATCTGCAGCGCATCTACAAATCCATCGAGGAAGAGTCCGACCAGGCTGCGCTCAATCTGAAACTGCCGTTCGAGCAATGGAGCGAACTGCCGGGTTATCTGAAATTCGGCCTGTTCTCGGACCGCGTCGAGCGCGCGTTCGATCAGGACACTTTCAGCAACTTCGGTGTGAACATCGGTTTCGACGGCGACTTCAGCGATTCGTGGAGCGCCGCGTTCCCCGGCCAGAATGCGCCGATCACCGCCTCGCAGGAGGACGTCGACTATTCCGGCGACATCAAGCTGTCGGCGTACTACGCGATGGCGGAGCTGCCGCTGAACGAAGAGGTGACCGTCATCGGCGGCGCGCGGTTCGAGTCGACGGAGATCGGCATCGTGAACGACCCCGAGCCATTCGCGCTCTGGTTCCCGGAGGGCGCGACGCAGCCCGTCACGCTGCTTCCGGGCGCGGCGGACGTCCAGTTCGAGAAGGACAGCACGCTGCCCGCCATCGGCGTCAACTACGAGCCCGTCGAGCGGCTCGTGTTCCGCGCCGCGTACTCCGAGACGGTCGCGCGCCAGACCTTCAAGGAGCTCACGCCGATCGTGCAGCAGGAGTTTCTCGGCGGCCCGGTGTTCATCGGCAATCCCAGACTGCGGATGAGCGCGCTGCGCAATTACGACCTGCGGGTCGACTACACGCCGTACGACGGCGGCTTCGTCTCGCTCTCGTGGTTCTACAAGAGCATCACGGACCCGATCGAGTACGTGCAGCAGTTCCTGGGCTACAACTTCACGACAGCGCGCAATTACCCCGAAGGCCGCATTCGCGGCATCGAGTTGGAAATGCGCCAGGATCTCGGCCACTTCTGGGGTGCGGCCGAAGGCTTTTCGGTGGGCCTGAACGGCACGCTGATCGACTCGCAGGTCACGTTGCCCGAGGACGAGGCCGATGCGTTCAACGACCCGAACATTCAGGCGCCGATGCCGACGCGCGACATGACGAACGCGCCGGAGAGTCTGTTCAACGCCTACCTGCTTTACGACCTGCCGACGACCGGCACGCAGTTGGGACTCTTCTACACCGTGCAGGGCGACACGCTGCTCACCGGCGCGACGCAGTCGCTCGGCAACTTCATCCCGAGCATCTACGCCAAACAGTTCGACACGCTGAACTTCAGCTTGTCCCAGCGGCTCGGCAAGTACTTCACGCTGCAGTTCCAAGCCAAGAACCTCACCGATCCGCTGATCGAAGAGGTCTATCGCTCCAAGTACATCCCCGACGACGTCACGCGTCGTTCGTTCACCCGCGGGCTGGAGCTCTCGCTCACCCTCGGGGCCCGTTTCAGCTTTTGACAGCGCGCTGCTCGCCCATCTCTCACGAGGACTCGAAACGTCATGAAGGCACGACAGACTCGAAAGGCCCGCCGAACCGGGCGCAAGTCGGTGTTCGGCTTCGTCGCATTGGTCGCCACGACGGCTGCGTGGACGCAGGCCGCTCGACCTCCGGCGGACGAGGGCGACGTGGCGGGAGTTCGCGACCTGCTGCAGAAGTGGGTGGACACGCGGCGCCAGATCTCCAAGGAGAAGCAGGAGTGGGCGCTGGGGCGCGAGCTCGTGCAGAGCCGTCTGGAACTCGTCGAGGGCGAGATCGACGCCGTGCGCGCGAAGATCGGCGAAGTCGAGAGCGGCATCGCCGAGCTCGAGCGCAAGCGCGCCGACGCGGAAGCGAAGAGGGCCGCTCTGCAAGGCACGTCCGATGAACTCGCGTCGACGGTCGTCGCGCTCGAGCGTCGGACGCTCGCCCTCCTCGAGCAGTTGCCCGAACCGCTGCGCGAGAAGCTGCGCCCGATCAGCCAGAGCCTGCCGACGGATCCCGATACGGCCGACAAAGGCAAGCTCGGCGAGCGCTACCTCTCGGTGGTGGGCGTGCTGAACGAGGTCAACAAGTTCAACCGCGAGATCCGCGCCGAGAGCGAGATCCGCGCGCTGCCGAGCGGCGCCTCGATCGAGGTGACCACGGTCTATATCGGAATCGCGCAGGCCTACTACGCGAGCGCGAACGGCGGCGCGGCCGGGTACGGCGTTCCGAAAGCGAAGGGCTGGGAGTGGATTCCCGCCGACGAGCACGCGGCCGAGATCTCGCGCGCGATCGCGATCCTCTCGAAGGGCGCGGATGCGGACTTCGTCAACCTCCCGATCCGAGTCCAGTGAGTCCCGCGAGCCCAGCCATGAAGAACCGAATCACGACGCTCGCGCTGCTCCTCGGGTTGTCGGCGCTCGCGCCGGCCCAGGAACAAGTTCAAGGGCAGGTGCAACAGCCTGAAGTCCCCGCGGCCGAAGCGAACACGACCACGTTCGACAGCGCCGCCGCGACGGTCGACAAGCAGCTCGAGGAGGCGGTCGCCGAGCTCAACCGACTGCGCGAGACGATCACGGCGGAGAAACTGCCGATGAATCGGCGCCTGAGCGAGCTCGAGGCGGAGCTCACGCGCGCGCGCGGCGAATTCCAGCAGACCGCGCGCAAGCTCGATGGCGTTTCGCTCGCCGTCACGAACCTCACCGTCGACATCCAGCGCCTCGAAACGCAGGAGCGCTACCTCTCGGGGCTGCTCGGCGACTACGTCCGCAAGTTCGACGCGAGCCTGCACATCGCCGAGCTCGCGCGCTTCGAAGCGCTGCTCCAGAACGCGCAGCTCGCGCCCGAGAACGCGAACCTCAGCTCGTTGCAGGTCTTCCAGGCCCAGACCGGGCTGCTCTCGGCGTCGCTCGAGCGGCTCGAGGAGGCGCTCGGCGGCGTGCGCTTCGACGGAACGGCCGTCGATTCGACCGGCGTCGTGCAACAGGGCGCGTTCCTTCAGGTCGGTCCCGTCGTGCTCTTCCGCTCCGCGGACGGCCAGCACGTCGGAACGGTCGAGGAGCGCCTCGGCTCGCAAGAGCCCACGATCTTCCCCTACAGCGATCCGAAGGACCGCGCCGACGCATCGCAGCTCCTCGCCAGCGGCGCGGGGCTGTTCCCCGTCGACCCGACGATGGGCGACGCGCACAAGATGGAGCAGACGAAGGAGACGCTCGCCGAGCACATCCTCAAGGGCGGTCCGGTCATGTGGCCGATCCTGTCGCTCGCGGGCGCCGCGCTGCTCGTCGCGCTCTACAAGTGGATCTACCTCGCGGCGCAACGCAAACCGTCGCAAGCGAAGGTGGAAGCCTTCCTCGCCGCCGTTCGCCAGAACGACGTCCCGGCGATCAAGGAACGCGCCGCGCGGATCAAGGGTCCGATCGGGCGCATGCTCGCGGTCGGCGTCGAACACTTGCGCGAGCCGCGCGAACTCGTCGAAGAGGCGATGTTCGAGTCGGTGCTCACGACGAAGCAGAAGCTCCAAGGCATGCTGCCCTTCGTCGCGATCGCCGCATCGTCCGCGCCGCTGCTCGGGCTGCTCGGCACGGTCACCGGCATCATCAACACCTTCAAGCGCATCACGGTGTTCGGCTCCGGCGACGTCAAATCGCTCTCGGGCGGCATCTCCGAAGCGCTGATCACGACCGAATGGGGACTCATCGTCGCCATCCCGGCCTTGCTCATCCACGCCTTCCTGTCGCGCAAGGCGCGCGGCATCGTCGGCCAGATGGAGTCGACGGCGGTCGCGTTCGTGAACGAGCTCAGCCGCGCGCAGCTCGAACGTCCGCCGGCGCCCAAGGCCGCCGAGCGTCGACCCGTCGTCGCCAACGCCTGAACGAAGGCCGATCGAGACAACCTCCATGCAGGCTTCCATCGATGGGTTTCGGGACTTGCTCGCGCAAGCGCTCCCGATCTGGACCTCGGGCGGCTGGGCCATGCCCGCCATCGCCGCGATCGCCTTCGCGATGTTCGGAATGGGCGTGCACGTGCTGCTCAATCTCGCCGCGACCGGCTTTCTCTCGGCGCCCGAGTCGCGCTGGCGAAAGTGGATCACTCAACCCGGCGACGCTCGCGGCCCGATCGGGCGGCTGGTGAGCTCCGCGGTGAGCTCCGGGTCGATCACCCTCGCCGCGCAGGTCTTCGATCAAGTGCGGACCGAGCAGAGCAGCGCCTTCGAGCGCGATCTGCGCGTGATGAAGATCTGCGTGAGCGCCGCGCCGCTCGTCGGCCTGCTCGGAACCGTCACGGGCATGCTCGCGACCTTCGATGCGCTCGCCTCGGGTTCGGGCGGCGAGAAGACCATGAGCCTGATCGCCGCCGGCATCTCCGAGGCGCTCATCACCACCGAGACCGGACTCGTGATCGCGTTGCCCGGCCTGTTCTTTCAGTACTACTTGAGCCGCCAATTCGAGCGCTACAAGGCCTACCTCGCGCACATGGAGACGGTTTGCAGCGTGGCGGTCTATCAAGCGACGCAGCGCGCCAGCCGCGCCTGAGCGCCCACACCCAAGAACCGAGAACAACCATGGGAAGACTTCGAAGCGCGGGTGCAGAGGAAGAGGGCGAGCTGGGCATCGACATGTCCCCGCTCATGGACTGTGTCTTCATCCTGCTGATCTTCTTCATCGTCACGACGACGTTCGTGGAAGAGACCGGGGTCGAAGTCGACAAGCCCCAGGCGGCGTCGGCCGCCAACCTCGAAAAGACCAGCATCCTTCTTGCCCTCACCGCGAATGGCCAGGTCGTTTACGGCGGCCGCGACATCGGCATCGGCGGCGTGCAGTCGCTCGTGCGGCGCATGGTGCAGAAGGAGCAGGTGCCGGTGATCATCCAGGCCGACACGGCCGCGCAGTCCGGCGTGCTGGTGCGCGTGATCGACGAAGCCAAGCTCGGCGGCGCCGAGAAGGTCAGCATCGCCACCGCGGCGGGGCGGAGCTGAGGACTCGAAGTCGTGATCGGCCGCGCCACAGCCCTGGGAAAGTTGCTCCACGTCGCGATCGTCACGACGGGCGCCAGTGCCTTGACGGCGCTGTTCTTCCTCGTTCTGCCGCTGATCCAAGCCATCACGCAGCCGGCCGGCGCCGACACGCTGGTGCGCGCGGCCGAAACCGCGGAGCTGCCTCCGCCGCCCGAGATCCCCGAGCAGGAGGAGCCCGAGGAAGAGGAGAAGCCCGAGGAAAAGCCGCCGGAACTGAGCGAAGAGGCGCAGCCGCTCGACCTCGCGCAGCTCGAGCTCGCTCTCAATCCCGGCTTCGGCGACGGCTTCGGCGGCGGGGACTTCGCGCTGAAGATCACGACCTCGATCGGCGGCGCGCAGCAAGTCGACGAGCTGTTCTCCGCTGACGAGCTCGACCAGAAACCGCGCGTCATCTACCAACCCGGACCCGTGCTCGACGCGAAGGCGCGCAAGCACACGCCGGGCGCCGTCTACATCATCTTCGTGGTCGATCCGAACGGCCGCGTCGAGAACCCGCTGGTCCAGAAGTCCACCGACCCCGTGCTCGAGCGGCCGGCGCTCGCCGCGGTGAAGCAATGGAAGTTCGAGCCCGGCAAGCGCAAGGGCCAGTCCGTGCGTTTCCGAATGCGCGTCCCGATCGTGTTCCCCGAGAGTTGACCATGTCCAAGACCTACTCCCTCGCGGCCTGCGCCGCGGCACTGCTTCTGTGCGCGTGCGCCGCCGCCGAAGGGCGAGCCGAGCCCCAGCGGCCGGTGCGCCTCGCGCCCGACTTCGAGCCCGCGAGCAAGCCTGAGAGCGAGCTCGAGAAGCGGCCCGAGAACCGAACCGACAACTCGCCCGAGAAGCGTTCCGAAGCCGAAGGCGCACTGGGCGATCCCGCCATCGCGCGCCGGCTCGAACGCAATCTGCAACTGGAGTCGAGCGCGGCGCCGGCGCTTTTGCGAATGGAACAGACGGATAGCGACTATTGGCGCTCTCCCGAGTTCCGTCGGCGCCTCAACGAGAGCTACATCTCCGAAGTCGACGTCGAGCCCGGCTACAACCTGATCGAGCGCGAGATGATGCAGCAGGTGTACGAGCTGATGAGCACCGACAAGCCCGACGAGGCGCTCGCGTTGCTCGAAAGCAGCCGCGGACCGTCGGCGAGCGCCGCGATCGACATGACCGTCGGCACGCTGCACTTTTCCAACGAGCGGCTCGAAGACGCCGCGGCCGCCTACGAGGTCGCGGTGCAGAAGCACCCCAAGTTCCGCCGCGCGTGGACCAACCTCGGACTCACGTACTTTCGGCTCGGCGATCACCCCAACGCCATCCGCGCGCTCACTCGCGCGATCGAGCACGGGGCCGCGACTTCGATCAATTTCGGGTTGCTCGGTTTCTGCTACCTCTCGCGCGACGACAGCATCGCGGCGGAGTCGGCTTACCGCATGGCGATCCTGCTCGACCCGGCCACGGAAGACTGGAAATCCGGCCTGGCGCGCAGCTTCTTCAAGCAGCGCCGGTACGCCGACGTCGTCGCGCTTTGCGACGGCCTGCTCGCCGGCAAGCCCGAGCGCCACGACCTGTGGCTGCTGCAGGCGAACGCCTACATCGGCCTCGAGCAGCCGATGCGCGCCGCCGAGAACTACGAAATCGTCGAGCGGCTCGGGAAGCTCGACGCGAACAACCTGTTGACGCTGGGCGACATTTACGCGGGCCAGGAGCTCTTCGAACTCGCCGTTCGCGCCTATTCGCGCGCGCTCGAGTCCGATGCGTCCGTCGGCGCGGCTCGGCCGATCCGAGCGGCGCGCGTGATCCTCAGCCGCGGCGCGCAAGAGGACGCCGCGCAGCTCGTGAAGGTCATCGAAGCCGCCTTTCCGGACCTCGACGCGGCTTCGCGAAAGGACCTGCTGCGTTTGAGCGCTCGGCTCGCCGTCGCGAAGGGCGCGGGCGACGAGGAAGCGCGCATCCTCGGCGAGATCGTCGAGCTCGACCCGCTCGACGGCGACGCGCTGATCCTGCTGGGAATTCACGCGAATCGCTCGGGCGATTCCGACAAGGCGATCTTCTACTACGAGCGCGCGGCGGGCATCGAGGCCTTCGAGGCCGACGCCAAGGTGCGCCACGCACAGTTGCTCGTCGGAAAGGGCAAGTATTCCGAAGCGCTGGTGCTGCTGCGTCGTGCGCAGATGGTCAAACCGCGCGAGAACATCCAGAAGTACCTCGAGGACGTCGAGCGCATCTCCCAAGGCCGCGGTCAATCCTGACGAGCGGGCTCGCCTCGGCGCCATTCACCCTCGCTTCACACGAGCCCAATAAACGGCGCCTACCTTCGCCGTCGGCCCTAGGGGGAACCACAAACCGGCGAGAGCGGCTCTCCGGAACTCCCCCGCGGCATGTGTCCTGCTCAGGAGTTTGACCCCGTGCGAAGCTTGAAGTCCTCGATTGCCATTTCACTGGCGGCGGCTGTTTTGTCCAGCGCCGCCGCGGCGCAGGTGAACGTCTCGTCGAACATCACGACGTCGACCACCTGGACGGCCAACAACGTCTACAACCTGGTGGGCCAGATCTACGTCACCAACGGCGCCACCCTCACCATCGAACCCGGCACGCTCATCGCGACGGTCGCGAACAGCGGCGGCAGCCTGGCGGTCACGCGTGGCTCGAAGATCTTCGCGGTCGGAACCGCGGAGAAGCCGATCATCTTCACGTCGACCAACGACGTCGCCACCTGGACCGGCGGCAACCCGAAGACCGGAACCTGGCGTCCGGTCGTGAACGAGTGGGGCAACCTCACCGTCATGGGACGCGCCTACATCTCGGAGAACGTCATCGGCTCCAACACGCCGTTCCCGAGCGCCACCAACGAGGCCGACATGGAAGGCCTCGTCACGGGACCGGCCTTCGACCGCTACGGCGGCGGCGACGACGACGACGACAGCGGTTCGCTGCAGTACGTCTCCCTGCGCTACACCGGCCGAGTCGTCGGACTGGGCAACGAGCTCAACGCGATCTCGCTGGGCGGCCTCGGCCGCGAGACCGACATCAGCTTCATCGACACGATGAACAACGTCGACGACGGCTTCGAGATCTGGGGCGGCACCGCCAACTTCAAGTACATCAACACCTGGAACATGGGCGACGACAGCATCGACATCGACCAGGGTTGGCGCGGCAAGGCGCAGTTCCTCAGCATCGTTCAGGGCTACGGGACCGCCGCGGCGCAGGGTTCGGGCGTCGGCGACAACATCTTCGAGACCGACGGCGCCGAGCAGTGCGACTATCAACCGGTCACCACCGGCACGATCTACAACGTGACCGCCATCGGCCAGCCGCTCACGGGCGGCGGCGACCACGGAACCGCGTGGCGCGACAACTGCCGTCTGCAGTACCGCAACGCGATCTTCATGGACCTGGGCGATCGCCTGGTCGGCTTCGACAACATCGACGGCGACGGCGGCCTCGGCTACGGCTGCAACGGCACGCTCTCGTGGGCCGCGACCTGGACCACGGACTACAACGCGGTTCCGGCGTTCCCGTTCAGCGATCCGAACCCGCCGATCCCGGGCTTCTACTCGGCGCAGAGCTCGGGCAAGCTCGCGGAGATCAAGGACTCGGTCTTCTACAACAACAACTCCGGCTCGGCGTACACCGAGGCGATCGCGCGCGGTGTGCTCGGCGCGGGTGCGACTCCGGCCAACGACAACCTGGTCGCGACCGCTTCGCCGATCACGTCGATCACGCGCGCTCCGCTCGAGATCGTTTCGGGCCTGCCCATGGTCCGCGTCATCAGCCTCGATCCTCGTCCGGCCAATGACGCCTTGAACAGCGTTGCCGCCGCGCCGAACGATGGTTTCTTCACCCCGGCGCAGTACCGCGGTGCGTTCGCGCCGAACGAAACGCCGTGGATCTGCGGCTGGACGGCGGCCTACGCCTTCGGCTACGTGCCGGTTCCGGCGCCGGTCGGCTACTGCACGGCGGGCACGACCACGAACGGCTGCAACGCGACGATGACCGGCATCGGCACGGCGAGCGCGAGCGCGGCCAGCGGCTTCACGCTCTCGGTCGCGAACGTGGAAGGCGCCAAGCAGGGCCTGATCTTCTACAGCGTCACGGGTCGCGCCGCGGCGCCGTGGGGCATGGGCAGCACGAGCTTCCTGTGCGTGAAGTCTCCGACGCAGCGCATGGGCACGCTCAACGCTGGCGGCACGGCGAACACTTGCACGGGCGCGTTCAACCAGGACTGGAACGCCTACATGACGGCGCACCCGGGCGCGCTCGGCCAACCCTTCGTGGGTTGCGAAACGGTCCAGGCGCAGGCCTGGTTCCGCGACCCGGCCGCGCCGAAGACGACGAACCTCTCGAACGGCTTGGAGTTCTACGTCGCTCCGTGAGGACCGAGGTTTCGTCCGAAGCTTGATTCGAACCCCGCGCCCGCTGTTTCGGCGGGCGTGGGGCCCTTCCTTTTCTGCGCCACACTCGGACGCCGCCAGCGGACATCGCGCCCGCACGCGCCCATGCTCCACATCGAACGAATGCCGACCCCTACCGCCATGCTTCGTGGGTTTGTTCTCTCGTCGTGCCTCGCGCTCGTCGCGTGCGGTGCAGAGCCGTCCTCCTCGGGTGCGACGCCGATCGGCTCGACTCGAGCTTCGGCGCCGGAAGCGCAGTCCGCGGCGTCGGCAACTCCGCCGGCCAGCGGCGGCGCAGCGCACGGCGCGCCGAACTCGGTGTCCACCGTCGAGCCCGCGCTCTCGAACGCGCCCCTCGAGCCGTTTCAGGCCGAGCTGCTAGGAATTGCGTTCGACGCAGCCTCGGCGCAGCCGGCGCAGCCTCACCTCAAGTCGCGCTCGCTCGCGCAGGAGAAGGTCGTCGCGACCTGCCTCGAGTTGAAGCAAACCCAGAGTGCGTCGGTGCTCGCCGACAAGATCGACAATTGGAGGCGCGGCTCCGCTTACGCGGACTTGGCGCTGCACTGCCTCGAGAGCGGCGATCGCGGACCGCACATTCAGCGCTTCCTGGACCTGGCGCTGGCTGAGGCCGAGGCGCCCGAATCCGAGATCGGTCAGAGTTGGCGGCGCGACCGCATCAAAGCCAAAATCGCCCAGGCCAAGCTGGTGCTCGGGGAAACGGAGTTGGCGGCGATGTACTCGCAGGGGCTCGAGCCGGCCGAAGCGGGCCGAGTCGCGGCGTTCGAGTCGGGTTTGATGCCCGAGGAGCGTTTCGAAGGTCTGTTGAGCGTGCTCGACCACGGCGTCCAAGCCGGGAACTTCGATGTCACGTTGTATGCGCTCGAGACGGTCAAGCAGTTGTACCGGCGCTTCTATGCGGACGCCGAGCGGCGCGAACTGCTCGAGCAGAAACTGGAGAGCTACTGGAAGAAGGCGCCGTTCGCGCTCCGCATCGACGCACTTCTCGCGTTCGCCGAGACGAGTCTCGACCACGGCGACACCGAGCGCGGCCGAGCGACGTTGAACAGGACGCTGGAGACCGCGGCTCAGGCGGTTTGGCGCGCGGCGGACTATGCGCCCGTGATGTCGCGCGCTGCGAAGAACTTCCACCGGCTGGGGGACAGCTCGTCGGCGGCGCGCTGCCTGAGCGACGCCTTCGAGAAGTACGAATCCGAGCGCGAGCAGATCTGGAACTTCGAGCGCGCGACGGTGCTGCGGCCGCTGGCCGAGGGCCAGGCCGCCGTGGGCGATCGGTCGGGCGCACTCGCGACGTACCGCCGCGCGATCGAAGAGGGCGCCGAGAACCCCAATGCCCGTCCGCGCGCCGAGGATCTCGCCGCGACGTGCTGTTCGATGGCGCGTGCCGCGGTCGAGCCGGACGCCGAGCTGTTCGCGCGCATCCGCGAGATCCGCACCGGACTTGTCGACCCCTGGTAGGAGCTGCGCGCCGCGCGCAGCGTTCGTTAGAGTCCCGCGCGTCGGTCTTCGGCCCGGCGCGCGATGAAACGCATCTTCCTCGTCCTGCTCGGGCTGCTCGCGCTGTTCCTCGGCGGCCGCGCGCTGTACCGCGCCTCGGTTGCGGAGGAGACGAAGATCCGCTGGGTGCTCGACGACATGTGCGAGGGCTTCGCCGCGACGCGCATGAACCCGGTGATGGCGGGACTCGCCCCGGAGTACTACGACGAAGCGCTCGGCGCGGACCGCGAGCTCCTGAAGCTCGGCCTCGCGCATCTGTTCTTCGAGCAACGCGGCGGCGAGGACCGGCGCTTTCCCTACCGCATCGAGTGGCGCAGCGAGACCGGGCCGCGCGTCGACGAGAGCGGGGAGGAGAAGAGCGCCGAGATCGAACTCGAAATCGAGTTCTTCCGACGCGAGGGCGACGACGAACGTTCGGTGTGGAAAGCGAAAGTCGATGGGCAGCTTCGCAAGCGCGACGGCGAGTGGCGCTTCGTCCGCACGCACACCCAGACCGTCGAGGGACGGATGATCCGTTGACCGCGCTCGCGACGATTCGCTTCTCGCGGCGTTCGGTCCTCGTGCTGGCCGGCGCGTTGGCGGCGCTCGCGAGCTGCGCCTCGCCTGCACCGCGCACGGCGGCGCCCGAAGCGCTGCGCGTCGCGAGCTTCAACCTGCGCTATGGCACGGCGGATGACGGCCCGAACCGCTGGGAGCTGCGGCGCGAGTTCGCGCTCGACGTCGTGGCGGAGCTCGACGCTCACGTGCTCGCGCTCCAGGAAGCGCTGGATTTCCAGCTCGCGGAGCTGCGCGCGCGCTTTCCGAACTACCGCCAGCTCGGCCAGCACCGGGGCGGCGGCTCGAAGGACGAGTTCAGCGGGTTGCTGGTCGACGTCGAACGGCTCGAGGTGGAGGCCTGGGGCGAGTTGTGGCTCTCGCCGACGCCGCACGTGCTCGGCTCGAAGGGCTGGGACGCCGCGCTGCCGCGCATGGCGGTGTGGGCGAGGCTGCGCGACCGCGTCGGCGACGGCAGGTTCGTCGCGCTGGGCACGCACTTCGATCACCGTGGGGGCGAGGCGCGGCTCGAAAGCGCGAAGCTGCTCGCGGCGGTCGCGCGCGAGCAAAGCGGAGACTTCGAGCTGCCCGTCGTGCTGATGGGGGACCTGAACGCCGGCGAGTCGTCCGCGCCGTGCGAGGCGCTCCGCGAGGCGGGTTTCGTCGATTCGTTTCGCGTGCTTCATCCCGACGCGCCGCAGGCCGGCACCTTCAGCGCCTTCCGCGACGAGCGCGATGGAGCGAAGATCGACTACGTGTGGGTGACGGCGAGCTGGCGAGTGCTCGAAGCTGAGATCGCGCGTCCGCGTCGCGATGGACGCTGCCCGTCGGATCACGATCCCGTGGTCGCGACTCTCGGCTTCGAAACGTCAGCGGACTGACGCGCGCTCAGCGGATCTCGAGCGGCTCGCTCGACTCGGCGAGGAAGCGGCCCGAATAGACCATCACCCAGCTCTTGCGGGGACGGCGCCACGCGTGCGGCAGGAGGTCGTTGTCGTGCAGGCGCGGCGCGCACACGAGCAAGTCGTTCACGCCGTCTCCGTCGAAATCTCCGGCCGATGCGAGGCCGAAGGCCGGGAAGTGCGAGTCGCGACTCCAGCGTAGTTCGCGGAGCACGCTTCCGTCCGAGCCGCGGTGGATGCGGCCGAGCGACGGCGAGCCTCCGGCTCCGTCGGCGACGAGCAAGAGTTCGGAGCGGCCATCTCCGTCGAGATCGCCTAACCCAAGCGCGCGCGACACGACGCCGTGCGGCATTTCGAGCGTGAGGCCTTCGACCGTTCCGCGCTCGGTGTAGACGGTGGCGACGGTGTCCGTGAACGCGAGCACGTCGTCGAGTCCGTCGCCGTCGACATCGCCGGCGTTCGCCACGTCGAGCCACGGACGCGTTGTGTTCGAGCTGAGAATTGCGCCCGTAGCTCCGCTCAAGACGACGAGCCGATGCTCGAAATCGCGGGTGAAAGCCACGCAGGCGAGTTCGGCGATGCCGTCGCCGTCCATGTCGCCCATGCGCGCGAGCCGCGCCTTGGAGGACGGACCTTGAGGGCGCTTCGAGCCCCGAGCGATGTCGCTGGACCACAGCTCGTCGCCGATCACGCCTCGAATGCCCATCACGAGCAAGCGTTCGTCGCTCACCAGCGCGAGCGCGAGATCCGCGCGGCCGTCGCCGTCGAGATCGCCCAGCCCAAGACCGTCCAACAGATCGCTCGAACCGCCGAACTCGCGCACCGCACCGCTCGCGATGCCGACCAAGCGCGTCGGATAGCGCAGCAGCACCTCGCCGCGCCCGTCGCCGTCGACGTCGCCGGCGCTCGCGATCCACTCGTGTTCGCCGAAGATCGAAGGCGTGTGCGTATTGGCGCTCCACGAGGCGACGACCTCGCCCTCGCGGTTCCAGGCCTCGACGCGTTCGACTCCGCCGAAGGCGCTGTCCTCGACCGCGACGACGATGTCGGGCTCGCCGTCGCCGTCGGCGTCGAAGGGCGGCACGGCCGTCAGCGCGTCGCCCCCGAATCGGACTCCGTCCTGCCGCTCGAGGAACAGCATGCCCTCGTCGCGGAGTCGCGGCGGTTCGATCCACGCCCACGCAAACCCGAGCGCGATCGCCGCACCGATCCCGCCGAACACCCGGGCAAGCGCCCAGCGTGCTTGGCGTTCCGCGGGCCGAAAACGCGCGTCGATCCTCTC
>CALFYL010000163.1 GCA_937952135.1 uncultured Planctomycetia bacterium | reverse complement strand
AGTCCGAGGGGCCGGGGTCGATCCTCTAGGGCGCGGCGTACGTGTACGTGAAGACGGCGCTGGTGCGAGTCGCGGGCTCGGGCTTCGGGTGCGAAGTGGCGCTGTCGGGCGACACGGTCGCGGCTCTGCAGGACTCCAGCGTGGCGAGCCTCGCGGGATCTGTGCACGTTTTCACGCGCACGAGCGGCGCCTGGACGCACCAGCAGCAACTCACCGCTAACGACGTCACGATCCAGGCCGCGTTCGGCTTCGGACTCGCACTCGACGGCGACGTGCTCGTCGCGAGCACGCCGTACGACGACTTCGCGAACCTACCCGACGCCGGCTCCTTGCACGTGTTCGAGCGCACCGGAGCGAAGTGGAACAAGTACGCGAAGCTGTTTCCGCTCACTCCCATCGGGGGCCAGCGCTTCGGCGCGAGCCTCGCGCTGCACAGCGGCACGATGGTCGTCGGAACCTTCGACCTGCCTGGCGCGGCCTTCGTGCTCGAGGGTGCGGGGGTCCTGTGGAACCAGACCGCCGAGCTGCGGCCGGTCGATCCGGATGCGACGACGTTCTTCGGCGCCGACGTTTCGCTCGACGGCTCGCGCGCCGCCGTGGCGCTCGACGGCGCCGAGTTTGCGGTCGGAGAGACGCGCGACGGCGCGACGAACGTCGGCGCGGTGCATGTGTACGAGCTCGGCGGGCCGCAGAGTTACTGCACCGCGGGCACGTCGACGAACGGCTGCACGCCGCATCTTTCGCTCGACCGCCTGCCGAGCCTTTCGAGCACCGCACCCGCGGGCCTTGTCGCGAGCGCACTCGATAGCCACACGAGCGGCCTCGCGTTCCTCGTCGCCGCGGCCGCGGCGACGCCGTGGGCGAGCGGCAGCACCAGCACGCTGTCCGCGATGCAACCCTCGGCGCGCCTTCCTCCGGCGACGGCGACGGGCGGCTCGGTCGGAACGTGCGACGGCCAGCTCGTTTCCGACGTCAACGCGTACCTCGCGGCGCAGGGCGGCGCGTCGTTCGGACAGCCCGCGCTCGTCGGAACTCGCGTCCACGCCCAGGTCTGGTTCCGCGACCCCTCGCACCGAAGGGAAGCAACCTGTCCGACGCGCTCGCTTTCGTCCTCCATCCGTGAGTTCCGCTACGCTCGCGGCCCGCGGTGTGCGACGTTCACTTCCGATCTACGGCCAGCAGCGATGATCCTCTTCGAGAAGCGGTTCCACGAAGGCTTGACCAGCGGCGCGATCACGTTGACCTTTCGGCGCTGGGCGAGCGCGCGCGTGAAGCCCGGCGGACGCTACCGCTGCCATCCGATCGGCGTGCTCGAGATCGACGCCGTCGAATCCGTGCGGGTCGGCGCGCTGGGCGAACGCGATGCCAAGCGCGCGGGCTTCGAGTCGTTGGCGCAAATGCGTGAGTACCTCGCGCGCGGGGCGCCGTTGAAGGCCTCGGACGAGCTCTGGCGCATCGAGTTCCACCACGGCGGCGACGGCGACCGCGTGTCCCTGGCCCTGGAGGACAAGTTGAGCGCCGACGATGTCGCGGCGATCGACAAAGCGCTCGCGCGCATGGACGCCAAACGCGCGTGGACCGCGGAGACGCTCGAAGCGATCCGCAAGAAGCCGCAGGTCGCCGCTTCGAAGCTCGCGGCCGCGCTCGGCCGCGAGACGCTTCCGTTCAAGACCGACGTTCGCAAACTGAAGAAGCTCGGCCTGACGCAGAGCTTCGAAGTCGGGTACGAGATTTCTCCGCGCGGGCTCGCGTATTTGGCGAGAAAGGCGCGCGGAGGCAGGTAGCTACAGGACGACGAGCAGCACGACGATCGCCGCGCCGACGATGATCCACGGCCAGGCGTCGTCATCGATGCCGCGTCCCGCGCGCAGGTCGGCGAGCGCGGCGCTCGACTGTTGCGCAGCGTCCAACTCGGCGAGTTCGGAAGCGGAGAAAGGCGCCGGGGCCTCGACGCGGCCCGCGCGCAAGGCGCCGAGCTGGGGCGCCGAGAGCGACTGAAGCGCTGCTGCGTCCTGCGGCGCCAGTGCGCGCGAGGGATTTGCGTTCCAGGCCGGAGTCAGAGCGAGAAGCGGCGCGGCCAGCGCGCAGAGCAGCGGTCGAGTCGAGAGGGTAGTAGCCATGTTCAGTTCCTTTTCGTTGGTGATGGTCGAGTTGGGCACGCGCTACTGCGACGTGCCTTGTGCGTTGTTCGCGACGTGCGCGCTCGCCGGACGGCATGCGAGCAGCGTGAAGTTCCCGCAGCGCGCCCAGTCCCGTTCGAATGCGGCCGTGGACGTGAGGACTTCGCCTCTGCTCGGGTCGAGCACGATCAAGGCGCCGTTCGTTTCGTCGTAGCCGAGCACGAGCCCGTAGTGTTGATTGCGAGCGTCGGACGAGAGCATCACGAGCGGCGGCCGGCCCGCGTCGACGTGCGAATAGAGCCCGGTGACGGCGCGGTCCAAGCTGCCGCTGAAGAGGTACACGTCGAGTCCGAGGTCGAGCAGCGTGGCGCGGATCTCGTCGCCGGAAAGCCCCGCCTCGAGTTCGGCCGTTTCCGCGAGCTCGGCGCGCTTTTCCGCGGAAAGTTCGACTCCCCAGTACGCGCAAAGCGCGGACAGCGAGGCAAGTCCGCAGTCGTAGAGAGCGTCCTGGCGCACGAGCGGCAAATCGAGCCGCACGGCATCCTCGGAGAGCGGGCCGCTTCGCGACGGCGCGCTGCTGCAACCGGTGCTCACCAGCGCGAGGGCCACGAGCGCGCCCGCGAGAACTCTGGCCCGCACACGATCCACTGCATTCTCGCGGATGAGATGGTTCACGGGTTGCTCCGTTGGGGGAAGCGTCGTCTGCCGCGAGCCAATGGCTGCATCACATCGAACAGAGACGACCTGAAGACTAATTCGGTCGCTCGACAGCCGACATCAAGGGGAACACCGAGTCTCGGCGCCGGAATCCGGTAGAGCGCAGCGCGAGCGCCTAATTCGTGGGTGTTTTCCGCGGAAGCGTGACACAGACGATAAGTGCGCGATGATCGGAACCGGCGCTCGAGCCGAGTTGCGCCGAGCGGACCTCGAGCCCGCGCGTGAACACGTGGTCGATGCGGACGAGGGGCGGCACGGGTAGGCCCCGATAGCGGCCGAAGACCGGGAAGCTGAGTCCCAAGCCGACACCGTGGCGGGTGAAGGCGTTCTCGAAGTCCGCGCGCTCGAGCGGTGAGAGAAGTTCACTGTGAGGACCGAGGTTGAAGTCGCCGGCGACGATCGTGGGCCGTTCGCGCGCTGCGCCGCGCGCGATCTCGCGCACCTGCTCGTCGAAGTCCGTGAGCGGACCGAGCAGCGCGACCGTCGCGCGGGCGTGCAGGTTGACGAAGGCGAGGTCGCCGAGCGGAGTGCGGACCACTCCGTGCACGCGCGTCGCGCCGTCCGTTGCTACGACATGGCGAATTTCGGAGAGCGGGAAGCGCGAGAGGACACCCTTGCCGCGCCGACCGCCGGGTCGAAGCTCCCGGTGCAGGGCCAGAGCGTCACCGCGCGCTTCGAGGGCCGCCGCTTGCGCGTGGTTGAGTTCCTGGAGCAGCACGAGGTCGGCGTCGAGCTCTTCGAGCGCTGCGCACAGCTCGTGCGGACTCGCGCGGCCGTTGCCGACGTTGAAGCTGACGACACGGAATGCGTTCGCCGCCGCCGGCCGAGGCGCCTCGCTCGCGCGCAGAATCTGCGGCGAGATCAGCGCCAGCCACAACCCGAGAGGCCCGACGTGCGCGGCGACCCACGCGCCGCTTCCACGTTGGATCGCGAGCGCCGCGCCGGCGCTCCACACCAGGCCGCTCCACTCGAAGAAGTGCAGCGCGCTCGAGACGGGCCACGCCCACGCTCCCAGCAACGTCGACAAGCCCGCGCCCGCGACGGTCGCCGCGGCGAAGAGGTCCGGCGCACGTGAGAGCCACCGTCCGAAGCGCGCTTTCATGCGTCGAAAGTAGCGCGTCCACATCGCCGAGCCTCCGGACGCGATGGCGCCGTCGCGAACGGCGCTTCACGTCGCGTCGAAGCCCTCGGTGCTGGAGCCGGCGCCACGGCGCTCACGCGGGCCGGCGCCTACACTCGGACACCGCGCTCTTGACCGATGTCCCAACGCACTCAACAACACGCCCTGCGCTCGCGGCGGACGAAACTTCGCAGAGCTCTGTCGATCGCGGCGAAGGCCGTATTCGGCGTGGCGGGGCCGCTGGTGTGCTTCGGAATCCTGGTGCTCGCTATTCACGACCTCGTCTCGTGGCCCCTGGCGCTCTACGTCGCCGTGTGCGTGGCGTCGTTCGTAGCGAGTTGGATCCGCGCGCCGCGCGACGACGCCTTCGACGCCGCGCTGCGCGGCGCGATGTTCGGCGCCACTCTCTTCGCAGCTCCGTGGGCGTTCGTGATGGTCCCGCTGACTCTCGTGGCGGTTTGTTCGACGTGGGGGGAGTTCGGTTCGATCGGCTTGGTGATGGCGATGCTCGGCGCCTGTGCTCCGATCGGATTCGTCGTCTACTACCGCACTTTCTCGGTCCGCTGGGGCCGTCGATCTCCTCGGAGCGAGCGCCCGCGGGCGCAGTGCGCCGGCTTCTTCGCCCCGCTGCTCCTGTGCGGCGCTCTTTGGTCGGGACTCAACGAGTACGCGCGCAGAGTCGAGCAGTCCGTCGTCGCGGGCCCCTTGGACGCGGACCTCGTGCGGCTCCGCGTCTGGCGCATCCTGGCGGAGTCGCACACGTGGTCCAAGCTCGCGCGGGCCTACCACGCGAGCGACGACGCTCGCGAGCGCCGCGCGCTCGATGCCGCTCACGTTGCGCTCACGGGCCGCTCGGTTCCGTACAGCCCGTGGGACTGAGCGCGAGCCACGTGGCGCGCCCTGGCGCCGAGTTCTTGCGCTGGCCGCGCGCTACGACAGCGGCGGCAACTGCGCGGCGCGGATGTACGCGTACTTGTAGATGAACAGGCCCGCTGCGGCGGTGAGCGCCGCGAGGCTCGTGAGCACCGGTGCGAGGCCCGCGAGCGTTCCGAGGTTCGCGAGCGCGAGCAACACCACCGGCATCATCACTCCCGCGCGGCCCCCGAGACGGTAGGGCCGCTCGATCGGGCCCATTTTGACCACGTCGAGGAAAGCCTGCGCCTGCCGGTGGTTCGCGGTGTGGGTCTTGCCGCGCAGCTCGAGGCTCACGAACACCGTGTGGGCGATCAGGCCGCCGATGCAGATGCGCGCGAGCACGTTCGCGTCGTCGGCGAAGGGCGCGAGCGAGACGGCGCCGAGGAAGAGCGCCTGCACGAGCAAGTGGGGGAGCAGCCGCGGCTCTTGCCACAGATCGCGGCCTTCGCACTGCTTGAAGAGGAACGCCGTGTAGCCCGCGACGCCGAGTCCCAGCACCGCGTTGGTCCAGCGCAGCGCGCCGATGGCCGGATTCCAGTCGAAATCCGCGAGGAAAGGCGCGTCCGGCCCCATTCGACGGAGCACGAGCAGCGCGAGCGTCGCCGTCACGGTCAGGCTGAAGCCGATGAGGATCCACGCGCCTTTCACGAGCCAACTGCGCGTGTTCGGGCGCGTCAGCAGCGTGAAGAACTTCATCGGCCGCGCGAGGTCCTCGACGAGCAGGATCGTCGTGAGCGTGATGAACAGGAGCGCGAGGATCTCCGGCGCCATCGACGACGTCGCGCCGGTGAGACCGAGTTGGTCCGCGAAGGGCGCGAGCAACGCCGCACCCGCCGCGATGCCCTTCGTGACCAGGTACGCGGCGACTTGCCAGCCCCATTGCACCTTGTGGCCCACGTCGAGCACGGTGCGCACGTTCGGCGCCGTCGGCACGCTCGCCGGCCAGGCGTCGGGCTTGGTGTTCGGCCGCTCGCTCCAGAGGTACGTCTCGGGCCGCTCTGCGAGCCCGGGCTCGAGCGCTTCGGGCAGCGTCTCGAGGTAGTGCACGTTGGGCCCGGTCTTCTGTTCGAGGCGGCGCTGCAGCGTCGGGTGCTGCGCGATCATCTTCGCGATGCGCGACGAAGGGTCGTGCACGTCGCCGAACACGATCGCCTCTTCGGGGCACACGATCACGCAGGCCGGCGCGAGGTTCTGCTCGATGCGGTGCGCGCAGAAGTGGCACTTCTCGACCGCGCCCAGGTCCTCGTTCAGGTAGATCGCGTCGTACGGACAGCCCTGCATGCACGCGCGGCAGCCGATGCACGCGTCGCGGTCGATGTCGACGATGCCGTCCGAGCGCTTGGAGAGCGCCGTCACCGGGCAGATGGTCACGCACGGCGCGTTCGTGCAGTGGTTGCAGCGCAACACCGCGAAGTGGCGCTTGACCGCGGGGAAGGTCCCCTTCTCGGTGTACTTGACCCACGTGCGGAAGCTGCCGAGCGGAACGTCGTTCTCGCTCTTGCAGGCGACGGTGCAGGCGTGACAGCCGATGCACCGCCTGTGGTCCATCAAGAAGCCCAGTTGCATAGGTCGCGAGACTCTAAGCAAAGCTCCGCCAGCGGTCGCGTGCGATTTCGACGCGCGTGCGCGCTCGCTCGCTGCTGTCGCGCCCCAGAAGAGCGTCGCAGGAGAGCGTCGCAGCAGAGCGTCGCAGAAGAGCGCGGCGGGGAAGCCGGGGGCCTGGCGGCTGCTAGCTCAGCGCGACAGCGCCGCGCCGAGCACCAGGCTCGATTGGAACACGAACATGCGGCGCATGTTGCGCAGGTGCTGCGTCGGGTTGCCGCCGCAGAACGGGCAGTCCACCGGCGGCGGTTCGTCGTCCACGCGGAGCTCGCCGTCCACAACGTGCTCGACTGCGCGCACGACGGCGGCGTGGTGGCGATCCCAGGCCGTGTGAGTGGAGAGGACGCCGGCGAATCCGACCGCAGCGAGGAGAGCGAGGGCGAGGAGTTTCACGTTGGACCTCTTCGGCCGTTCGGGCCGAGCACACGAGAGGATACGACCTCGGGTGGCCGCTCGAAAGACCCCGCCTCCCGGCGCCCGATTCGTGGCCTCGGGAGCGCCGGTCGGGCGGGGCTATCGAATCCCGTTCACTTCGGCCAGAGCCAGCCGAAGGCGCCGGCGGTGACCAGGCCGTAGGCGACCCCGTCGACGAAGTACTTGACGGTCGAACCCCACGGCACGCCCTTCCAGATCGAGTGGGTCACGTTGCTGAACGCATAACCGAGCACCGCGACGGTTCCAGTGAAGCGAAACACCACCGAGTAGTCCGCGCCGCGCGGCAGGGCGAGCGACGCTATGTAGGCGACGAACACGCCGATCACGATGCAGAAGAGGAACCACTGCAGCAGCGAGCGCCCCATGCTGAACGGACCGCTCGGGAGGATCGTCATGTTGCCCACCGGTCCGCTCTGGAGTTTTGCGGCGAACTCGGGAGTGCTCATCTCCTTCATGGTCGTGCAGAACGGAAAGCGATACTCGCCCGCCGTCAGGCCGGCGCCGCGCAGGGCGGCGAGCGTCGAGTCCTCGTTCGGAAGCTGCCGCGCGTCGTTCTTGTGCCACTGGATCGCCATGTGGACCAGCGAACTGACGACGAACACGAACGCAGCGGACACGACGATCGGCAACCACAAATCGGTCAGGGGAATCACTGGCCACCTCGCGGGGGAAAGGGGACTGCGGGCGCGCCAAGCGGCGGGCCTGGGGCCGCAAGAGTAGCGAGTCGACCTCGACGATTGACGGCAGCGCCCGGCTAGTCGGCCGGGTGAACCGCTGCGAGCTGGGCTTGCGCTGGCCGCGCTCGACCTGCAATGCGCGGGCGGCGCCGATGAGCGGCGGGTGGTGGTTGCGGGCGGCGCCAAGGTTCGATCAGCGCGACGCAGAGCCAGGCCAAGGGGCCGGTCAGAAGCGCGATGAGCCACCACGCACGCTGCAGACCCAGCGCGCGGCGGTGCACGAGGAAGGAGGCGGCGAGCGCGCTCAACGCGGCGTTCGCGGCGAGCAACCACGGGCGGCGGCCGCTCACATAGAGCGGGTAGGCGCTCTCGGTGACGGCCGAGGAGTCGAGGCCCGAGAATGCAGCCAGCCCGGCGAGCGGCGAGCGCAGGGCCGCGAAGGCGTAGATCTCCATCGCGTCGCGCGCTTCGAGCGAGTAGCGGTGCTCGAGGGATTTGTCGCCGCGAGCGTTTCGCACGATCACGTGCGGCTCGAGCAAGTCGTCGTCGAGGAACTGCGTGGTGGCTTCGGGCGCAGTCCGGCCGGGGGAGTGGAGCGGGGACTTGACGAGGCCGCGCGCGGACCAGACGTAAGTCGCTTTCAGGCCGCGGATCCAGTTCGCGCCGTTGCGTCGGGGCGCTTCGCTGAAGTCCCAAGGATCCGCTCGCGACGCATCGATCTCGAATCCCTGCCATTCATCGCCGCCGGGAAGCTCGACACGTTGGAGCGAAGGGATGGCCGTGCTCGCGTCGATCTTCCAGAGCGTCCGATCGGCGTTGTCGGCAAGCAAGGAGGAAACGTCGTCAGGGTCCCGTAGGAGCCACGTCTGACGAGAGAAGCGCCGGCCGTCGGAGCGCTTCAGTTCGAGGCTGAAGGGAAGCGTCACGCCGTCGGGGACCTCGATGCGTGGCTGAGGCTCGCGCTTCACGGGATGGAGTCTCCTGTCGAGCGTGCGGCAGAGCACTCGTCCGCTTCGCACGCCGAACCGGAGCTCGCGGCGGAACAGCCGGCTCTCGCGATCGGCGAGCATCACGCCCTCGAGTCCCGGCGCGACGAGCGGTTTCCAGTGCTCACCGAACTGGAAGGGCGACAGGTGAGGCACGTGGCGCGGATCGCTCGGATCGTCGGCGTCCTGCCAGCGTTCGACCCGCTGCACCGGCTCGAACTGCGCCGCTAACGTGTGCCGTCGATCGAGGGGGAGCGCTCCCACGAGGCGCACCCCTGCCGAATCCGTCTCGATCGAGGGCAGGCGCAGAGCGTGGTCTCGAACTGCGCGCCATTGGAAGTGCCCGGCGAGGCTGAGTGCGGTCGGAGCGATGCAAGACAACACGGCCAATCCCGATGCTGTGCGGATCCAACCCTCGAAGGGCCGTGTCTCGTCGAAGGCGCGGCGGAACGCGTGGGCGGCGAGGAAGTACAGGACCGCCGAAACGGACACGATCCACGCCAGCCACGCGAATTCGTTCGGGAGCAGCCTGTCGCCCGCGAACGATTGCCATTGGAGTGTCCACACGAACATGCCCACGCCGGCGAGGAGTGCGATGAGCACCCGCATCCAGCGCGAACGACGCAACTGCGCGCAGAGCACGCCGGTCGAGTGTCCGAGCAGCGCACTCGAAGCGGCCAGAGCTGCAACGGCCGCATGGCCGGAGGAAAAGGCCACCCCGCGCGTGGGCAGCACGGGCGCTTGGACCAACTCGACGACGCACGCGACGCCGAACACAGCGACCAGAACGCTGTAGCTCGCCGCAGCTCGCGCCGCGATCACGCGCCAGCCCGAGACGCCGCGGTGGCGGAGCATGGAGTACGTGTCGGCGGTGCGCTCGCGTTGATAGCCGTCGAAGCCCAAAAACAGGCCGAAAACGCCCCAAACTGGAGCGATCCCGAACCCCGTCACCTCGATGCGGCCATCGGATCCGACGAAGCTGGGTGCGACCAGGCCCGTGCGCCATGCGGCAAACGCGAACAGCGCGGCGAGCACGAAGTGCGCGCGCAGTTGCTTGCGGTAGAGCTGGAGCATCGCGAGAGACGGCGAGCGCCCCTCAGACCTCGACCTGCTCGAGCCGCCGCGCGCGCGGTGCGGAGGCGATGCGCAGCGGCGTGCGAACAGCGAGTCGCGGCGGCGGTGGAACCCGCGGCTCGAGCGCGCGTGCGAGGAGCGCGATCAGCGGACCGAACAGCGCGAAGAGCGCGAGCCAACTCCACCGAAGCCCGAGCGCGCCGCGCCGTGTGAACCACGCCGCGAGAACCAAGCTCAGGCCGACGTTGAGCGCGAGCAACCAGCTCCGGCGTCCGCCCGCGACGAGCGGATCGCGGAGGAGGTCGAGGTCTTTCGGACGCGGCACTTCCTCGTCGAGCGAGGCAAGGACGCCGGCGGCGGGGGAGCGAAGCGCGCTCGCCAGGTGTGCGACGACACCGAGACCCCATGGCGCCGCGAAGCGCTGCTCGAGGAGCCGTTCGCCGCTCCTCGCGTCGCGCACCGTCACGTGCGGGCCAAGGACGTCCGCGTCGACGACGTCCACAGCGAAGCGGACCGCTTCGCTCGCTTCCGAGCGCCACACCTCGGAACTCTCGAGCTCCGCCGGATTCAAACGCTTCCCGTCCCAACGTCTGCGTCCGGCCGACGTGACGAGAACGGTCCGAGTCGAGCTGCGGCGCGAGTTCGGGCCCTCCGCTCCGACCGCCTCGCGGTCCATCGCGACGTCGAGCCCCGTCCACACTTCGTCGGAGTCGAGCTCCACCGGATCGAGGGTCGGAAGCGCCGCCTGCATTCCAAGGCGCCAGAGAGTCCGATCGGCGGCGTCGGCGAGCAGCCAGCCGTCTGCGTCTCTCGGGGGCGGCAGCAATACGACCCGCTGCGAGAACGGGCGGCCATCGGGGCGCGTCAGTTCGCGCCGGTACGGCAGTTCAACTCCTCCGGGGACGTGCTCGACCGTCATCCCCGACACCGTCGGAGGGCGACCCGCTCGAACCGTCTCCGCGAGGATGCGGCCGTTGCGCGCGCCGATCCATGTCTGGACGTTGAACGCGACACCTTCGGGATTCGCGATCCAGCGCTGCCTGTTCACCAGAGGCCGCCAATCCGCGCCCAGCTCCCATACTCGCGGCTTGCGCGCCACGAAGAAGTAGCTGGCCTCCTCGTAGTTGAGTTCGTGCGACCGCGAGGGGTCGAACAGCGTTCCCTGCAGCGCCGAGGTCGACGCCGAATCGCTCGGATGTCGGACGAGAACGCGACCCTCGTGAACGCCGATCGTGGCCATTCCGTTCGCCGCGGTCTCGACGGCCCAGCGCTCGACCAGGGCGACGGTGAGCAAGGTGGCCGGTGCGGCGATCGCGAGAGCCGCAGCGCCGAAGACGGAGCGCACCCGACCGCGGAGCGGCCGCTCGGCATCGGGCGCCTGGGAGTGCATGCTCGAGCCGAGGAGGTGCAGCGCGGCGCCGCCTCCGAGTGTCCAAACCAACCACAGCACTTCGTTGGAGAGCCAGCGGTCGCCTGCACCGCGCAGCGCTACGAACGTGAGGTAGATCGCGCCGCACACACCGTACTGCGTGCACAGCAGGCGCACGATCGATGCGTGATGGATCGCGCCTCCGACAACGCCGAGACCCCGACCCAGCACCGCGGAGAGCGCCGCTAGCGCGACTTCGGCGTAGCGCGCGTAGAGCGGAGGCGGCTCGGAGAGCGCGTCGTGCCGAAACGCTGCGAGAGTCCCGTCGATGGCGACGAGGACTGCGAGCGAGACGGCGAGGGCCAACGCGTCGGCTGCGGCCTGCGCCCAGAAAATCGGCGTCCGTCCGAGACCCCGGTGCTGCAAGTGCTGACGCGTGCCGCGAGCGGCGTCTCCTGCCGCGCTCAGGAATCCGAGGAACACGCCAGCTAGTCCCCAGGCGAAGGCGACGAAAGGCGGCGTCCCGTCCATTCCCGGCCGGCGGGTGATGTCGAACTCCCGCCCGGACTCGAACGCGAACACGCAGATGAGCACGAGAAGGGCGCAGGGAAACGCCGCATCTCGCAACTGCTTGAAGACGATCTCGCGCATGGCTCAGAGTTCCTTGGGGCCAGCGGCGGTGAGGTCGAGGAACAGCTCTTCGAGCGGAACCGGTTGCGGCTCGGACACCAGGCTCGCGCGGGCGCGAAGGACGCGCTCGCGGCGCTCGTCGAAGTCGAGCAGCGTGAGTTCGAAGCCTTCGCGCACGCGTTTGGCGCGCAGGATGCCGACGGAGTCGTCCTCGACGAACGATGCGCCGCCCTCCGTGCGAACGAAGCGCTTCTGCACGCGCTCGCGCAGCTCCTCGAGCGGCGCGTCGACGCTCAGCGCGCCGCCGTCGAGGATGCCGATGCGGTCGGCGATGCGTTCGACGTCCGAGAGAATGTGCGACGAGAACAGCACGCTGCGGCCCTCGCGGCTGACGAGGTCGATCATGGCCTCGAGGAACTCGCGCCGCATCACGACGTCGAGCCCCATCGCGGGGTCGTCGAGCACCAGCACCCGCGGATCGCTCGCCATCGCGAACACCAGGCTCAACTGCGCCTTCTGCCCGCGCGAAAGCTGCGAGATGCGCGCGTCGCGCCGCAATCCGAGCCGCTGGAGCGAATCGGCGACGTACTTGCGGTCGAACTTGGTGCGCGTTCCCGCTTCGAACTCGATGGCGCGCGCGACGCTCATCCAGCCGTAGAGCGGATGGCCCTCGGCGACGTAGCCGACGCGATCGCGCACCGGACCGTCGAGCTCCGCGCTCGGCACGCCGACGATCGAGCTCGCGCCGTGATCGGGGGCCAGGAAGCCCAAGAGGATCTTGAGCGCCGTGCTCTTGCCCGCGCCGTTGCGGCCGAGCAGTGCGAAGACCTCGCCCTCGTCCACGCGGAACGACAGCCCGCAAAGCACGTGGCGTCCGCCGAAGGACCGCCACACGTCGTCGAACACGATTCGGTCGCTCACTTCTTCACCTCCGTTTTCGCGCGCGGCGTTGCGGCGCGCCGTTCGAGCTTGGCCTCCACGCGCGCGAGCACTTCCCCGGGCTCGAACCCCAAGTGGAAGGCCTCGGTCAGCGCGCGTTCGAGCGCCTCGTCCAGCCGCCGCACCCGCTCGGCCTTCGCGAGCGCCTGCGAGCGCTCGGCCACGAAGCAACCCGATCCCTGGCGCCGCACGATCACCCCCTGCGCCTCGAGCGCGTCGTAGGCGCGCGCGACCGTGTTGGGGTTGATCGCGAGCTCCTTGGCGAGCTCGCGCACCGAAGGCAGGCGCTCTCCCGGCGCAAGTTCGTTGCACGCGACCGCCGTTTTCACCCGAAAGGCGATCTGTTCGAAGATTGGCTGGCTGCTGCGCGGGTCGAGGCGGAAGAGCATGGCGGCGACAACTGTACTAAGACAGACAGTACAGTGCAACCGGCCGTTGTCAAGTGCGTCGCACGGACGGCGGCGACGTCGCGGCGCGCGCCTCCGCGCCGCTCGGCCCGGCGCACGCGGGTCATAAAACGAACGCCCGGCCCCCTAGGGATCGCGCGCCGCGGCCGACGAGGGCTGCTCCGCAGGCCCTTCGCAGAGGGCACGCGGGTTGTGAGGGCGCCGGGTTCTCCCGATCCCGGTCTGCGAGTAGCCTCCGGGCTTCGTCGAAACTCATCCGCGCCCTCGATCCGGCCGAAGCGACCTCGCGGCGGCCCCAGCCCAACGACACGACCGGCCCGCACGAAGGCCATCACGACGGCGCCTGCGCGCGCCGGGCCGCAGCTCCCCCCGAATGAAACTCAAAGTCCTGCTCGGCGCGCTGCTGTGGACCCTCGTGGTCAGCGCCGCCCACCTCCACCTCAACATCGGCTTCGACCAGCTTCGCGAGATCGTTCGCGAGTGGATGGGCCACAAGCGCAAGACGCTGGAGGTGGGTTTCATCCCGGTGACATGACACCTCACCTGCCCGGTCACCAGTTGGGTGACCCAACACAGCGACACCGGCTCGGAGTTCCTCGGCCGCAAGTTCAGTGAGTTCGCGACGATCAAGGAGTCGCTCATCGCGCGGCGGCTCGACGCGAGCTTCATCCTCGCGCCGCTCGCGATGCAGCTCGTCGCCAGCGGCGTGCCGGTCAAGGTCGTGTACCTCGGCCACCGTGACGGGACGACGTTGATGGTCGGCAAGGACTCCAGGATCCGCGACTTCGCGGACCTGCGCGGCAAGAAGATCGCGATCCCCAACCGCTTCTCGAATCAGAACGTGCTCATGCACCGCATGATGAAGCAGTGGGGCATGGCCTTCGATTCGATCAAGCTCATCGAGCTCGCGCCGCCCGAGCATCCCACGGCGCTGGCCGCCGGCTCGATCGACGGGTACATCGTCGGCGAGCCGTTCGCGGCGCAGAGCGAGCTCGACGGCTACGGGCGGCCGCTGTATTTCACGAAGGACATGTGGCCGGGCTTCATCTCGTGCGTGCTCGTCGTGCGTCAGGAGATGATCGACGAGGAGCGCGAGCTCGTGCAGGAACTCGTGAACGGCATCGCGAAGAGCGGCAAGTGGCTCGACCAGGACATGTCGCACCGCATGGACGCGGCCGAGATCGTCGGCAAGCACTTTTATTTCCAGGACCCTGAGCTGCTGAAATTCGTGCTGTCCAAGCCGCCCGACCGCGTGAAGTACACGAGCCTCGGACCGCTCAAGAAGGACTTCGACGAGATCATGGAGCTCGCGGTGGAGATGGGGGTGCTCAAGGAGCGCCTCGAGTTCGAGCAGTACGTCGACACCAGCTTCGTCACTCCGATCGAGACGATCGACTGGAACCTCGACCAGCTCCCGCGGCCGGCGGCGGAGGGGAGTGGCAAGTGATCGCCGACCTCCTCCTGTTCATCTTCAGTCTCGCGGCGCTCCCCCTGGCAGGGAGAGTCTCTGAGTCCGCGCGCCGTTGGATCGCTCCGATCGCGGTCACGGGCCTCGGAATCGCCGCCTGGAGCGCCGCCTGCTTCCTCGCGCAGTCGCAGATCTTCCCGACGCCGTGGGAGTCCTTCGGCGCGATCGTCGAGCTCGCGCAGAGCTCGCGCCTGTGGAACGACATCACCGCGAGCTTGTTCCGCGTCACCTGGGGCTTCGGCCTCGCCACCGCCGTCGGCATCCCGCTCGGCCTGTGGATCGGCTGGTCCGCGCGCTCCTTCGCCGCGCTCAATCCCCTCGTCCAAGGCCTGCGCCCGATCTCGCCGATCGCCTGGATCCCGATCGCGATCCTGTGGTTCGGCATCGGCGACCTGTCGGCGGTCTTCCTGATCTTCCTCGCTTCGATCTTCCCGATCATGGTCGGCACGACGGCTGCGGTGCAGAACATTCCGCAGGTCTACGTGCGTTCGGCCGCGAACTTCGGGCTCACCGGCTTCGACTTGTTCCGGCGCGTCGTGCTCCCCGCCGCGATGCCGCAGATCATCACCTCGCTGCGCATCGCGCTCGGCGTCGCGTGGCTCGTCATCGTCGCCGCCGAGATGGTCGGCATGCAGTCGGGCCTCGGCTACCTGGTGAGCGACGCGCGCAACATGGGCAAGCGCTACGACCTGGTCGTGGCCGCGATGATCCTGATCGGCTTGATCGGCATCGTGCTCGACGTGCTCGTGCGCCAGCTTCAGAACTTCGACGAAGTGCGCTGGGGGTTCGCGAAGCGATGAGCGCGTCCTCGCCCGGTTCCACGGCTTCGAAGCCCAAAGTCGTCTTCGAGCAAGTCGCCAAGGACTTCGAACGACGCGGCGAGCCGCTGCGCGTGCTCGACCCGATCGACCTCGTCGTCGACGAAGGCGAGTTCGTGTGCCTGCTCGGGCCCTCGGGCTGCGGGAAATCGACGCTGCTCAACATCGCCGGCGGGTTCGAGCCGCCGACCACGGGCCGCGTCGTGATCGACGGCGAAGCCGTGAACGGCCCGCACCCGCGCCGCGTGTTCGTGTTCCAGGAGTACGGGATCTTTCCGTGGGCGTCGGTGTGGGACAACATCGGCCTGGGGCTGCGCGAGCTGCCGAAGGAGCAGCAGTACGCGACGATCCAGCAGACCATCGACCTGGTCGGTCTCACGGGCTTCGAGAAGAGCTACCCGATGGAGCTCTCGGGCGGCATGAAGCAGCGCGTCGGCGTCGCGCGCGCACTCGCGGTCTCGCCGGACGTGATCTACATGGACGAGCCCTTCGGCGCGCTCGACTCGCTCACGCGCCTCACCATGCGCGCCGAGCTCATCCGCATCTGGCAGACGCGCCGGCCGACGATCCTGTTCGTGACGCACGACGTCGACGAGTCCATCCAATTGGCCGACCGCGTCGTGGTGTTCTCGCCGCGCCCCGGCCGCATCGCGGGCATCGTCGACGTGGACCTGCCGCACCCGCGCGACCTCGGCACGCAGCGCTACGGCGAGATCAAGAACCAGCTCTACGAGCTGCTCGGCGTGCGCCACGCCGTGTGACGCGACCGCGCGCGTCGCACTCGCCGAGTCCCGCGCCGGGGGCGGCATTTGCGCCTGCCAGGGGCGTTCGGAATGCTGCTGCGCTCGAGCCCCGAGCATGTCCGCCGCGCCGCGCTACTACCTGTTCTGCAACCTGCGCTTCGGCGCGCGCTTCACGCTCCTCGCACGCGAGCACCACCGGCGCACGGGCGCGCGCTGGACCGTCGTGCTCTCCAGCCGCGGCGCGAGCGCGCGGTTCGTGAGCGAGGCCCGAGCGCGCTGGCGCGCCCTGCGACAGCGTTGGCGGCTCGGCGTGCCGGTCGTGCGCGTCGCGGACGTGAACGCGCCCGAGTTCGTCGCTTCGATCGCGCCGGCCGCGCACGGACTGGTCGCGGGCTTCAACCAGATCTTCAAACCCGCGGCCATCGCGCGTTTCGCGAGCCTCGTGAACGTGCACCCGTCGCTGCTCCCGCACTACCGAGGTCCGATGCCCTCGCACTGGGTGCTCGAGCGCGGCGAGAGCGCGAGCGGGTTCACGCTGCACCGCGTGAGCGAAGCGATCGACGCCGGCGAGGTGCTCTTCCAGGGCGTCGTCGAAGTCGGCGGCGCGCGCACGGCGGACGAACTCGACGAGCGCATCGCGGATGCGGCGCTCGGGGCCGTGGACGACTGGCTCGAGCACCTCGAGCGCGGCGGCGTGTGGACCGCGACGACCGTCGACGCCGCCAGCGTCTATCGGCGGCCGGTCGACTACTTGTCCTTCCCGCGCTGAGCGCGGACGAGCTGTCCTTCCCGCGCGGAGCGCGGACGAGTTGAGCGACGGGTCAACCGCGCGGCGCGGAGCTGTGCTCGTCGACGTAGGCCGCGAAATCCGCGAGCGTCTTGAGCCCGCGCTCGGCGATCGCCTCGTCCGAGATCGCCACGCCCGTTTCCTCTTCGACCGAGAACAGGAAGTTGATCACGTCCAGCGAGTCGAGCCCCAGCGACTTGGGCGTCGAATCCGCGCTCGGCGTCGAGTTCGGATGGAACTTCTCGTTCAGGATCTGGACCAACTTCTGAACGCTGGGGGTGTTGCTCATCGCGGGAGTTCCTGAGGCGGACCGTGTCCAGGCTCGCCGCGGCCGATCGTAACGAGGATCGAGCCCCAGGACAGCCCCACGCCGAACCCGCAGAGCAGCACGCGCTTGCCCGCGAGCGCTTCGAGTCCGCCGAGTTTTTCCATGGCCATCGGCAGCGTCGAGCTCACCGTGTTGCCGCCGTTTTCGAGCACGATGGGCGCGCGCTCGGGGTCGAGCTTCAGCGCCGTGCGCAGCGACTCGAGCATGTAGCGGCTCGCCTGGTGGAAGATGAAGACATCGACGCTGTCGCGCGCGATCCCGTTCAGCCGCAGGCACTGGTCGACGCTGCGCGGCGCCTGGCGCATCATGAAGTTGAAGATCGCACGCCCGTTCATGCGCAGCCGGTCTTCGCGACCTTCGACGCCCGGGTGACGGCTGCCGCCTCCGCGCACGATCAGTTCGTTCGCGCCGGCGCCGTCGGAGCCGAGGCTCGCGCGCTCGAGCCGGCCGATTCCGCCCGGGCGCAGCAACGTCGCCGCCGCGCCGTCGCCGAACAGCGGCAACGTGTCGCGGTCGGTCGGGTCGAGGACCTTCGAGTACGCGTCCGCGGTGATCAAGAGCGCGGCGCGGAAACCGTTCGCGCTCATCATCGCGCTCGCGATCGAGAGCCCGTAGACGTACCCCGAGCAACCCTGGTTGATGTCGAAGGCCGCGCAGGTGGTCGGGATGCCGAGGCGCTGCTGCACGAGGTTCGCGGTCGTCGGCAGCTTGTAGTCGGGGTTCTGCGTGCACACGACGAGCAAGTCGATCTCGTCGGGCCGCGCGGCGCCGCTCTCGAACAGCTTGCGCGCCGCGCCGACGGCGAGGTCGGACACCGCTTCGTCGGGCCCGCACACGTAGCGCCGCTCGATGCCGATCTTGCGCTCGAGGAATCCCGGCTCGTACTGGAAGCGCGCGTAGAGCTCCTCGTTGGTCAGCACGCGCTCAGGCAGAAAGCTCGCCAGCGCGGCGATTCCGGGCGCAGAGCTAGTGTCCATGCGAGTAGCAGATCTTGATCGGCTTCGGCGCGTGCGCCGTTCGGACGGCGACGAGCGTGTAGGTGCGGTCGCTCGCGGGTCGCGAACCCAGTCGCTTGTAGGAGAGCTCCCACGGCGCCGTCTCCGGCTCGCCGATCCAGGGCAAATCCTCGACGTAGATGAAGCGGATGCGGTCGTGGGGAGCGCCGCGCGCGCGCAGGGTCGCCACGTGATGGGCCTTGTTCCCTTCGACGAGCGCGTAGAGCAACTCCGCGGTCGTGCGCGGCGCCGGAGCGAGCGCCGAGCCGCCGAACTCGAGGTCGTGCACGACGCTGTCGAGCCGCGGCGCCGGGTCGGGGGAGCGCGTCTGGATCGCGTCGCGACCCTCGGCGAAGAACGCGCGCGACGCCGCGCCGGCCGCGTCGTGCCATTCGATCTCCGCGGCAGCGTCTTCCTCGGCGCCGGGACGCCATTCGCCGTGGTTTCGGATCTCGCGGTGCAACTTGAAACTGCGCACGCGCGCGATCGCGGCTGCGCCGAGTTGCTCGCGCGCCGCGAGCTCGAACTCGCGGAAAAGATCGGCGCCCAGGACGTAGGCGCGCGAGCCGACGAGCGTGAGGTGCGGCGAGAAAACTCGGATGGAGGACATGAACCCGCGCCAGTATGCTCCCGAGGGCGCGTTGGCGCCAAAGGCCTCGCGAGCAGGGATTCCATTGACACTCGATGAGTTCGAGGTGCGCGCGACGCTGGAAACGGACGTCGGGGAGCTGAACGCGCTGTACTTTCGCGTGAGCGCGCGCCGCCGCAGCGTCGAGCAGTGGCGGCGCGAGTGGCTCGAGTCGCCCTTCGGCCCGGGGCGAAGCTGGGTGATCCGCGAGCGTTCGAGCGGCAAGCTCGTCGGCCACCACGGGATCCTCGAAGTCCCGCTGCGCGGGCCGAACGGCGTGCTGCGCGCCGCGCGGACCGAGAACACGATGGTCGATCCCGAGTACCGCACCGCGCTGTACTACCCGGCGATCGAGGCGCAACTCCTCGCGAACTACCGCGGCGATTTCGACGCGCTCTTCACGGCCGCTGGAACGGGCGCGCAAGCCGCGATGCGGCGCAGGCTGGGCTATCGTCCCGTCGCGCGGTGGATCGACTTCACGCCGTTCGAAACGCTCGGCTATCGCGCCGGCCGCGATCTTGGCGCCCCAGGCGTCGCGAGCGTGGGTTGGGTCGGTGCGCTGCGAGCGAAGCGGCCCGCGCGCGAGTTCGAGTTCGAGCTCACGCGCGACGTCGAACGCGTCGAGCGTCTGTGGAGGACGTGCGACGTGCGCGACACCGTCGCGCCCGAGCGCTCCGCCGCGTACCTGCGCTGGCGGCTGCTCGAACACCCTTGGCACGAGTTTCGACTGGCGCTGCTCGTGCGCGGCGGCCGCGACGTCGGTTTCGTCGCGTGGCGCGAGGACGTGGCGCGGCGAGCGGCGAGCAAGTGGGTTCTCGAGGATGCGTTCACCGTGGGCGACGACGAGGCGCTGCACCACGCTTGTCTCGAGCACCTCGCGTGGCGCGCGCGCTGGCGCGGGGTGCGGATCTACTTCCGTGCGACGAACGAGAGCTCGGCGCTCGCGCGCGCGGCGCTGACGGTCCGCGGGACTTCGGTCCGACGCGCGCCGAAGCCCGCGAGCTCGGAGTTGCTCGTGTTCGCGCCGAAGCTGCCGCGCGAGTGGGTGTGGAGCGTGTCGACGCTGATCGACCAAGGCATCTGAGGGAGCGCGCGGGTACGATCCGCCGCGCGCATCCGGACCCTCGGCGGCCTCGCGCAGCAAGCATCCATGACAGCGACTTGGCGTTGGGCGGGACCCGAGGAATGGGATCGTTTCGCGGCCGAGAGCCCGTGTGCGACGCCGTTCCACTCGCGCGTGTGGTGCGAGGCCTTCGCGGCCTACGCGCCGCGGTATTCGCCGCGCGCGCTGCTCGTCGAGTTCGCGAGCGGCCGCAAGGCGTTGCTACCGCTGTTCGTGCGCAAGGGTTTGCTGCGCCGCGGCCCGTTCACGCGCGCCGTCTCGTCGCGGCCCGGCGTGTACGGCGGTCCGCTCGCGCTGGACGGACCGCTCGGCGCGCAGGGTTGGAGCGAGTTCGCCGCGGCGCTCGCGAACGCGCCGCTCGGCGTGTGGGAGTGCTTCGGCAACGTGCTCGACCCGCAGGGACCTCCGTCGGCGGGCTGGAGCTCCTCGCAGCGCCGCACGCACCTCGTCGATCTCGCTTCGCTTCCCGACGACGCGCTCGCGAGCTACGACTCGAACTGCCGCCGCAACGTGCGCAAGGCCGAGCGCGAAGGAATCACCGTGCAACGCGAGAGCGGCGCCGCCGTGCGCGCCGAGTACCACGCGATGTACGTCGCGAGCCAGGTGCGCTGGGGCGAGGATCCCGCGCGCGGCTACCGCGAGAAACTGTTCGAGCTGCTCGACGCGACGAAGTGGGCCGAGCTGTGGACCGCGCGCACGCGCGAGGGCCAGCTCGCGGCCGGCGGCTGGTTCGTCGCCTCGGCCGTGCATGTCGTCTATTGGCACGGCGCGATGCACGAAGAGTTTGCTCCGCTGCGCCCCGCCAACGCGCTGCACCACGCCTTGATCGTCGAGTCTCGCCGCCGCGGCGCGCGCTGCTACGACTTCAATCCGAGCCAGAGCCTCGAAGGTGTCGAGCAGTTCAAACGCTCGTTCGGCGCGCGCGAAGTCGCGTTCCCGACCTACAACTGGCGCTCGCCGACGGCCGAACGCTGGGAACGCTGGCTGGGCCGCGCGAAGTCGAGCTCCTGATCGCTCGGTCGCTCACCGTCCGAGCAGGGCGCCGATGCGATCGCCTAGGTTCGAACTCTCGAACCGCGCGAAGGCGTCGCAGCGCAGGTCGCCATCGATGTCCGTGAGCATCGGGTAGGGCGCATAGAAGGCCTGGGTAACGCGGAACGCGCCCTCGCCGATGGAGAGCGCGACATGCACGCGGTCGATGTCATACGCGTAGGTCTCGTCCGCCACGCAGCCCACCGCGAGATCGTCTGCGGCGTCGCCGTCGAAGCGCACGGTCTGGATCCAGTGCGGAAAATCGCCGATGGGGAGGGGCGTCGACACTCCGCTCGCGAAGGTGAACTTCCCCGTGCCGAGGTGGCACGTGATCGTCGGCGTCGGGATGGAGGTCGGAGTAGTCCAAGTCCAGCGAAGGTAGGCGAGGTCCGCGTGCCCGTCGCCGTTGTAGTCGCCCGTCGCGATCTCCCACGGTTGCGTCGGTGCAAGCGGCGCGAGTGTGACGCTGAACGTCCCGGCCGCCGAGCCTCGGAAGCACTCGAACTCGCCACGGTCGTTCAGCAGCACCACGTCGTCGTGTCCGTCCTCGTTGAAGTCCGCCGCGAGCATCTCGTACGCGTGCGACGCGTTGGTTTGAGTCACGATGGGGGCCGCAAAGGCGCCCGAGCCGTCGCCGCGGCGCAGCCAGAGCTCGGCGAGTCGGTTCACGAGCAGATCGACGTTCCCGTCGCCGTCGAAGTCGCCGAGCAGCGTGCTCACCCGGTCTGTGGCGTGGGTCGCGATCGAGTGCGTCACGACGGGTCCGAAGCGCCCCGTGCCGTCGTTCAGACGCGTGAAGAAGCGTTGGGAGGGCGCGCCGTTCGGCGGGTACTTGCCGTACAGGTCCAGATCGCCGTCGGAGTCGAGATCGATGAGTCGGCACGACTCGATCGGTTCACTCGTCGTGCCGCGCCAGTGCGCGTGCAACCCGCCCGTTCCGTCGCCGAGCAGGCTCCGTGCGTCGCCGCCCTCGAACGCGACGACGTCTCCGAGCCCGTCGCCATCGATGTCGCCCGCAGCTGTGATCAGCACGCCGCGCACGTCGTCGCACATCACGCGTTCGTCGAAGCGGAGGTAACCGCTTCCGCTTGCGACGAGCATCGAGCCATCGTGCGTGTAGCGGAGCAACTCGTCGAAGCCATCGGAGTCGAGGTCGGCCGCGAACAGTGCCCCATGGTCCCCCGGCAGATGGATCGTGTTGCGCGGACCGATCGCTACGCCGTTCTCGAGCGACCACACTTGGGCCTGGAAGGGGTCCACGCACACGAGCTCGAAGTCACCGTCGCGGTCGAAATCGTGCGCGCCCCTGGGACCCACGCCCGCGGGGAGTGCGATCGGCTGAGCCTGAAATTGGCCGCCGGTCCAATGCTGCAGCTCGTACGCGCCGAACTGGCTGGTGAGCAGTTCGTCACGGCCGTCGCCGTCGAAGTCGGCGCACAAGACGAAGCGTCGGTCCGCAACGACCAGCGCCGGCGCAAAGCTCCCCGCTCCGTCGCCGAAGAACGTCTCGACGCGTCCTCCGCTCGACCAGGGTCCGGTGCTGACGACGAGGTCGAGGATGCCGTCGCCGTCGAAGTCGCCGAGTTGCGAGTTCTGGACGGGGTTCACGTCGAGCGCGAGGAAGCTCGGGGGCGTCAAGCCGAGCGAACTTCCGCGGAAGATCGCGAGGGATGCGATGGGCGGGTCGTAGGCCACGAGGTCGTCGAAGCCATCGCGATCGAGGTCGCCGACCACCCATTCGGCGAGCCAGCCCGTCTCTGAGCCGTGGCCCTGCGCCGGGAGGAATCCGCCGAGTCCGTCGGCCGTCAGCACACCGAACGCCCTGCCGACGCTGGCGCCCTGAAGCGCGAGATCGGGCCAACCGTCGCCGTTGAAGTCGCCGCTCACGACGGAGTTGCACATCGACCACGGCGGAAGAGGCAGGGGCTCGCTCGAGGCCTGCTTGCCCGTTCCATCGCCGCGCAACCAGAACGCGCTGTGCGGGGAGAGCAGGTCGCCGCAGAAGTCCGAAGCCACGACGACGTCGAGCGAGCCGTCGCCGTCGAGGTCCACGATCTCCGCGTCGAGGATCCCGCAGCCCTCGATCCCAGGCGCCCACTGCGTCAAGGGAAAGCGCGGGTCGGACTGCAGTCCGAGCGCGTTCAGCGAGCCACCCAAGACCAGGGCAGCGACTGCACCGCGCCACCCTCGATACCTGCCAACCACTTCGCTCACGGACAGCCTCCTTCGTTCGCGCGAGATGCGACTCGCGCGAGTCCGAAGCTCGCGCTCCGGCCGGGGGCGTTCTCCTCCCTTTTCTTTGCGTGCGCCTCGCAGATGCCAGCTTCTCGAGGTGGGGAGCCGATCCATCGCTCGTTCGGCGCGCGCGAAGTCGAGTTCCCGATCGCTCGAGCGCTCACCGTCCGAGCAGGGCGCCGATGCGATCGCCTATGTTCGAACTCTCGAACCGCGCGAAAGCGTCGCAGCGCAGGTCGCCATCGATGTCCGTGAGCATCGGGTAGGGCGCATAGAAGGCCTGGGTAACGCGGAACGCGCCCTGGCCGTCGGAGAGTGCGACGTGCACGCGGTCGATGGAATCCGAGGAGAGGGCTTCCGACATGCAGCCCACCGCGAGATCGTCCGCGCCGTCGCTGTCGAAGCGCACGGTCTCGATCCAGTACGCCGAGTCGGCGATGGGGATGAGCGTCGACACCCCGCTCGCGAACGAGAACTGTCCCGTCCCGAAGTGACAGGTGATCGTGGGCCTCAGACCGGCGAGCGGGGACACCCAGGTCCAATGCAGGTAGGCAAGGTCCGCGTGCCCGTCGCCGTTGTAGTCGCCAGTTGAGATCTTGTAGGGCTTCGTCGGCGCGATCGGCGCGAGCGTGACGCTGAACGTCCCCGCCGCTGAACCGCGGAAGCACTCGAACTCGCCACGGTCGTTCAGCAGCACCACGTCGTCGTGTCCGTCCTCGTTGAAGTCCGCCGCGAGCATCTCGTACGCGTGCGACGCGTTGGTTTGAGTCACGATGGGGGCCGCAAAGGCGCCCGAGCCGTCGCCGCGGCGCAGCCAGAGCTCGGCGAGTCGGTTCACGAGCAGATCGACGTTCCCGTCGCCGTCGAAGTCGCCGAGCAGCGTGCTCACCCGGTCTGTGGCGTGGGTCGCGATCGAGTGCGTCACGACGGGTCCGAAGCGCCCCGTGCCGTCGTTCAGACGCGTGAAGAAGCGTTGGGAGGGCGCGCCGTTCGGCGGGTACTTGCCGTACAGGTCCAGATCGCCGTCGGAGTCGAGATCGATGAGTCGGCACGACTCGATCGGTTCACTCGTCGTGCCGCGCCAGTGCGCGTGCAACCCGCCCGTTCCGTCGCCGAGCAGGCTCCGTGCGTCGCCGCCCTCGAACGCGACGACGTCTCCGAGCCCGTCGCCATTGAGGTCGCCCGCCGCCGTGATGAGCATGCCGCGCACGTCCTCGCACAGCACGGGCCCGTCGAAGCGGAGGTAGCCGCTTCCGCTCGCGACCAGCATCGAGCCCCACAGCTCGTAGCGGAGCAGTTCGTCGAAGCCATCCGAGTCGAGGTCGGCGACGAGCAGGTACCCGTAACTCGCCGGCAGATGGGCCGAGTTTCTCGGACCGATCGCGACGCCGGTCTCGAGCGACCAAATCTGGACTTCGCTGAGGTACTCGCACACGAGCTCGCTGGCGCCGTCGCGGTCGAAGTCGCGCGCGCTAACGGGCTCCGCGCCCGGGGGAAGCGCGATCGGTTGAGCGTGAAATTGAGCGCCCGTCCAACGCTGCAGCGCAAACCCGTCGAATTCGCGAGTGAGCAACTCGTCGCGGCCATCGCCGTCGAAGTCGGCGGACAAGACGAAGCGCCGGTTCGCGAGGACCAGCGCCGGCTCGAAGCTCCCCGCGCCGTCGCCGAAGAACGTCTCGACGCGTCCTCCGCTCGACCAGGGTCCGGTGCTGACGACGAGGTCGAGGATGCCGTCGCCGTCGAAGTCGCCGAGTTGCGAGTTCTGGACGGGGTTCACGTCGAGCGCGAGGAAGCTCGGGGGCGTCAAGCCGAGCGAACTTCCGCGGAAGATCGCGAGGGATGCGATGGGCGGGTCGTAGGCCACGAGGTCGTCGAAGCCATCGCGATCGAGGTCGCCGACCACCCATTCGGCGAGCCAGCCCGTCTCTGAGCCGTGGCCCTGCGCCGGGAGGAATCCGCCGAGTCCGTCGGCCGTCAGCACACCGAACGCCCTGCCGACGCTGGCGCCCTGAAGCGCGAGATCGGGCCAACCGTCGCCGTTGAAGTCGCCGCTCACGACGGAGTTGCACATCGACCACGGCGGAAGAGGCAGGGGCTCGCTCGAGGCCTGCTTGCCCGTTCCATCGCCGCGCAACCAGAACGCGCTGTGCGGGGAGAGCAGGTCGCCGCAGAAGTCCGAAGCCACGACGACGTCGAGCGAGCCGTCGCCGTCGAGGTCCACGATCTCCGCGTCGAGGATCCCGCAGCCCTCGATCCCAGGCGCCCACTGCGTCAAGGGAAAGCGCGGGTCGGACTGCAGTCCGAGCGCGTTCAGCGAGCCACCCAAGACCAGGGCAGCGACTGCACCGCGCCACCCTCGATACCTGCCAACCACTTCGCTCACGGACAGCCTCCTTCGTTCGCGCGAGATGCGACTCGCGCGAGTCCGAAGCTCGCGCTTCCTCCGGTGGCCTTCTCTCCGCTTTTCTTTGGTCGCGCCTCGCGAAAACCGAGAGCGGCGGCCTCGCATCGCGCGAGGCAGCCGCTCCTGTTTCGCTTCAGCTCGTCCGCGGCTCAATCGCGGCCGAACTCTTTGTCCGCGAGTTAGTCCCGGAACTCGACGTTGTCGAGGATCGTCTGCGCGATGCAGAAGCCCTGCTCGACGCCGCGCTCGCAGGCCGCGCGGTAGTGGATGCCGCCGTAAAGGCGCGAGAGGGCCGCTTCGTTCGAAGCCTCCAGGAAGCTCGTGAAGCTGCGCGCCGGGTAGGTGCCGTTGTGCGTGTCGTCGGTGAAGGCGACCGCGCCGAACTGGTCTTGCAGCAGCAGCGAAGCGGCGCCCGACTGCACCGAGTGGCCCGACGTGTACTCCGGGAACGGCGGAGTGCCGACGCCGGCCACGGTCACCCACGCTCCGTCGTTGATCGGACCCGCGCCGTCGCGGATGTACGTAATCGGGCGCAGCAGGTTGTAGTGGTACTTCATCTCCCAGCACGAGATGAACGCGTCGGCGACGCCGATGCCCACCTTCGCCGCGGCTTCGGCGGCGACGTCGAGCGAGTAGCCCTCCTGGTCGCAGACCTGGCAGAGGATGCTGACCCAGTGGCCGGGGGGCGTCAGCGAGCCGCCGCCGTCGGCCCAGAACTGCGCGATCGCGATCTGGTCGGGATCCGCGGCGTTGACGACGTTGTAGACCTCGAGCGCTTCGGCATAGAACGGCGACGTCGTCGACGTCGAGTACGCCGGGTGCGGCAGCGGCGAGCACTCCGCGGCGTAGAGCAGCGCGAAGGGCCGCAGGTTGCCCCAGCACGGCTGCAGCGGGTTCGGCGTGAAGGCCGGCGGAGTGGGTTCCCACAGGCCCGGGCCGATCGGCACGGTGTAGGCGCAGTTGTTCCAGATCGTGAAGCCGTCGGTTTGCGACCAGGCGATGATCGCGGCCGCGAGCTCGTCGCCGTAGTCGATCGAACGCGCGATCACCGCCGCCGACACCGTGTCGTCGTACACGTCGGCGGTGCTGTCGCGCAGCGCGGCGATGCTGTCGAGCGTGGGCTGCGACGCGCCGGTGAACAGGTCGAGCATCACGGTGGCGATCGCCTGGTTCGCCACGCTCGGCCAGTGCATCACGCCCGCCGGGCGCGCCGGCAGTTCGTCGAGGCCGTTGAGCTGCTCGCCCATCGAGCGGTAGTCGGGCATGCCGTTCACGAGGCCCTCGTAGAACGCCACGCTGGCGTAGGCGATGCGGCGCGACGCGACCGGCGGGTTGAGCGACTCGACGCGCACCGACTGGTGGAGCAACGTGAACCAGTCCACCGCGAGCCCGGCGTCGAAGTTGGCGACGGGCGTCGACACCGGCGACGAATCGTTGTCGTCGCTGTCGGAGCAGCCGCCGAGCAGCGCGGCGCCGAGGAGGAGGGAGGCGATCGAAGTGCGACGGGAAACGTGGAGGGGCTTCATCGAGTGGGTCTCGGAGGGGGTGCGGGCGGCGCCGGGCGATGGAATCGCGAACGGTGGAATGTCGGGCTCCTATCGGCGCACGGCCCGCAATTCGCGGAGCGTGGGCGCTGCCGACTGCGGCGCAAGGCACGTGCCAAGAAGTTGCATCCGCCCTGAGCGCGCGCGGCGCCGCTCCTGGCCCTTGCTAATTGCCCCGGCGCCCGATTGGTTATGCCCCTCCGCGCAATTGCTATGAGCGAACAATCTTCCACGCCGCGCAACTCGTGGCGCCCACTCGAACTCGGATTCGAGCGCGAGCCTCGCCGCGAGCAGGGGCGAGCACTGGGGCGAACCCGGGGGCGGGCTCGGGGGCGGGGGCCGGCGCGCCAGCATCGGCGAGGTCGTGCGCTCGTGGTGGCCCTGGCCGCCGTCGCGGCGCTGCTCGTCGCCGGCTGGTGGTGGCTGGCCGCCGAAGCGCCGACCGCGGACCTCGAACAAGCGGCCACGGCGGACGCTGCGGTCGCCCGCGACACGGCGCCGGCCGCCTCCGGAGTGCGCGCGCCCTCGCCCGCGGAAATTACGCGGCCCGCCACTACGAAGTCCGAGAACGCCTCCGCCGCGCAGCCGGCCGCCGCGCCCACACCCGCGGCGCTCGTCGGAAGCCTCCAGGTGGAAATCGTCGACGCCGCGGGCGCTCCGCTGGCCGAGTTTCCCGTGCACCTCGCGCGCGGCGGGCGCGCGACGCTCGAAGAGCCCACGGACCTGAGCGGTCTGGCCACGTTCTCGGCCGTCGAGGCCGGCGCCTGGGCGATCCGCGTCGGCGGCGCCGAATGGCCGCTGCTCCCCGAACGCGCCGTGGAGCTCGCGGCCGACGCCGCGCTCCGCGAGCGCATCGAGATCCCCTTCGCGCTCGTCGAGGTCGACGTGCAGGTCACCGACGACGCCGGCCGGCCGGCGCCGAACGTCGCGTTGCGCGCGCGCTGCGAGCGCGGCGGCGAACCGCGGGGCGTCACGGACCACGCCGGGCGCGCCACGATCCGTTTCGTGAAGCCGGGCACGGTGCGCGTGTTCGCCCAGGACGAGCACCTCGGCCGCGGCAACCAAGTGCTCGAGGTCGGCGCCCTCGAGCGCGCCCAGGTGCAGATTTCGCTGCGCCGACGGTCGTGAACGACTCGCACTTCGAAACGGGCCGCCCGTCCGCGCCGAACGGCCGCGCGAACCCCGGTCCCGTGAACGGCGGCCCGCTCCTCGACACGCCCTTCACCGCGCGTCCGCGCCGCTTCTGGCCGTGGCGCAGCGCGCTTCTCGGCGCCTTCATCGCGCTTTCGGCGGCCGCGGCCGTGCTGTGGGCGCTCCACGCCCGCGACGAGGCGCTCGACGCCGTTCGCGCGCGGGCGCCCGAGGCCGCCGAATGGATCGACGCGCTGCGCGCGCAATTCGACGCCGTGATCGCGGTGCTCGGCGCGGCGCTGCTGGTCGGAACACTCGCGCTCGCGGTGCTCGTGCGCCGCCGCTTGTGGGCCTTTCGCGCCGAGGAAACCGACCAGTACGTGATCGCGATCCGACGCGAGGGCGCGAAGTGGAAGGCGCTGACCGAGAGCGCCGCCGACGCGATCGTGATCGTCGACCCGCGCGACGGATCGATCCGCGAGCGCAACCGCCAGGCGGCCGCGTTGCTCGGCGACGCGCCGCTCGCGAAGTGCCTGTCGGCGGAGGGCTTCGAGGAGCTCAAGCGCAGCATGGACGACGCGGTCGCGCAGCCCGGTCGGGCCATCGCGGCCCGCGAGCTCCGCGCGCGCGCCGCCGACGGCGCGGAACGCATCCTCGACGTGCGCATGGCCGGCATCGACCTCGTCGACGAACGCGTGGTCGAGCTCTCGCTGCGCGACGTCACGCGCGAGCGCGCCATGGAACGCCAGCTCGCGATCGCGGAGCGCCTCTCGTCGCTCGGCCTGCTCACCGCCGGGGTCGCGCACGAGATCAACAACCCGCTCGAGGGGATCGGCAACTACCTCTCGCTGCTCGACCGTCCGACGATCACGCAAGAGCAGCGCACGCGCTATCTCGGCGAGGTGCGCCACGGGTTCGAGCGGATCCGCGACATCGTGCGCGACTTGCTGAGCTTCTCGCGCCCGGGCGTCGAGCAAGGCCAAGCCGACCTCGCGGACTCGATCGACCGCGTGTCGAAGCTCGTGGGCTACACCAAGGCCTTCGGCGGCGTCGAAATCTCCGTCGAGGGGCTCGCGAAGCCGATTTCGGTCGCAGCGGAGCGCGGACGGCTCGAGCAGGTGCTCCTCAACCTGATGATGAACGCGGCGACCGCGATGGACGGCCACGGACGCGTCACGTTGCGCGCGAAGCGTTTCGAACGCGCGGGCGAGCGCTGGGCGCGCATCGAAGTGTGCGACCAAGGCCCCGGCATCTCGCCCGAGAACCTCTCGCGCATCTTCGATCCCTTCTTCACGACCACGCAAGGCAACGGCTTGGGGTTGTCGATCTCCTACGGTCTGATCCGCGCGCACGGCGGCGAACTGCGCGCCGCGAACCTCCCCGGCCGCGGCGCGGTCTTCACCATCGAGCTGCCCGAGGCGCACTGAACCATGGCCAAGACTCCGAGCATCCTGATCGTCGACGACGAGGCCTACGTGCGCCAATCGCTGGCCGAAGTGCTGGGCGCCGAGGGCTTCCGCACGCAGCTCGCGGGCTCGGTGGCGGACGCGGCGGCGAAGCTCGCCGAGAGCGAGGTCGACGTGATCGTGACCGACCTGCGCATGCCGACGGGCGACGGGATGGAGCTGCTCAAGCTGGTGCGACGGCAGGGCCTCGCGACGCCGATCGTGATGATGACCGGCGTCGGAACGATGCGCGACGCGGTCGAGGCGATCCGCTCCGGCGCCTACGATTTCCTGCAGAAACCCGTCGACAGCGAGCAACTCGTGCTGCTGCTTCGGCGCGCGCTCGAGCACCATGAACTCGTGACCGAGGTGCGCACGTTGCGCAGCAGCGCGCGCTCGGTGGCCGAGCGGCGCGAGCTCGTCGGGCGCTCGACGGCGATGGCGCGCGTGCGCGAGCTCATCGAGCAAGTCGGGCCGACCGACGCCACCGTGCTGGTCAGCGGCGAGAGCGGCACGGGCAAGGAGTTGGTGGGTGAGCACCTCCACCGCGTGAGCCCGCGCGCGTCGAAGGGGCTGGTGCGCGTCAACTGCGCCGCGGTGCCGCCGACCTTGTTCGAGAGCGAGTTCTTCGGCCACCGTCGCGGCGCGTTCAGCGGCGCGGTGTCGGACCGCGTCGGGCGCTTCGCCGAGGCGCAGGGCGGGACGATCGTGCTCGACGAGATCGGCACGTTGCCCGCCGACATGCAGGCGAAGCTGCTGCGCGTGCTCGAGAACGGCGAGTACCAGGTCGTGGGCGAGTCGCGCACGCGCGTCGCCGATGCGCGCGTCGTCGCGCTGACCAACGAGAACCTCCCCGAGCGCGTGTCGAAGGGCGAGTTTCGCGCCGACCTGTTCTACCGCTTGAACGTGTTCCCGATCTCGCTGCCGCCGCTCCGCGCGCACAAGGAAGACCTGCCGCAGATCGCGCTGACGATCCTCGCGGGCTTGCGCGGCGCGCCCGGCCGCGGCGAGGCGCGCCTCGGCGCCGACGCGCTCGACGTGCTCGCGTCCTACGACTGGCCGGGCAACGTGCGCGAGCTGCGCAACGTGCTCGAACGCGCCTCGATCGTCGCCGGCCCGCGGCCCATCGACGCCGCGCTCGTGCGCGCGCTGGTCGAGCCGACGCTCTCGCTGTCGACCTCGGCCGACCCCAACGACTGCAACTTGCGCCGCAACTTGGACGCGGCCGAGAAGCAGCTCGTGCAGCGCGCCCTCGACCGCGCCGACGGGCGCAAGAAGGACGCGGCGGAGATGCTGGGCATCGACCCGCGCAACCTCGGCTACTACCTGCGCAAGCACGGCCTGAGCTGACGGGCCTCGGGCGGGCGCCGGGTGGAAAGCCGCCGCGCTGGCGCCGAGGCGGCCGCCCGTCTCCCCGGTGGGCCGCCCGGGGGGGCGCATACGCCTTCCGCTCCGGGGCATAGGGCGTATGCGTCTGACAGCGCCGACACCTTCTCCCGGGCGCGGGACCGCGTGGGCTACCTGCCCCGCCAACGGCACGGACGTTGCCTTTACGTGGCGTAGCGCGGCCTTCTCTCGCTCGCGCTCGGCCCCGCCCTAGGGGCTGTCCCCGATCTTCCAACGACTCTCTTCTCTCGTCCCACATGTCCCAACGCACTCAACTCGTCCGGCTCGCCGCCTGCGCGATGCTCGCCGCCGCCGCCCACGCCGGTGGCGAAACCAAGTCCGACTACGACCGCCTCTCGACCGACCTCGAGCGCCTCGAGGCCGCGCTGACCGCGCAGAACACCCAGCAGGGCGTCGACATCGGCTACCTGCTGCGTTCGAGCTACGCCACCTCGAGCGACGACATCTACCAACCCGCGCCGGGCACAGACCTCGGCGGCTTCCGTCTGCAGGACGCCTCGCTCTGGGCCCGCGGCCACATCGGCAACTACGAAGTGTTCATCCGCGCCGACGGCTCCGACGCCGTCGACTTCCCGCCGATCGCCGGCGGCGCTCCGGGCGCCATGAACGTGCGCGACGCCTGGGCGCGCGCTCCGCTCACCGACGGAGTGAACCTCTACTTCGGCAACTTCCGTTGCCCGGTGCTCAACTCGAGCATGCTCGACGAAGGCAAGCTCGCCTTCATCGACCGCACGCGTCTGGGCCAGATGTTCGACGTCTACCAAGCCGGCGCGGCCGTCGTGGGCGACTTCGACGCCTTCCACGTCAAGCTCGCGGCGCAGAACGGCGCCGACGGCTCCGGTGACGAGCTCGGCATCGTCGCCCGCGGCGAGTACAAGGTCGGCGAAGGCGCGAAGCAGCGCGAAGGCGCGCTCGGCGCCGAGGGCTTCGACGCGACGTTCGGACTGGGCTACTTCGACGACGGCGTCGCGGACGACGTCAACGCGCTGGTGTTCGACGCCTACGCCACGATGGATGCCTTCTCGGTGCACGCCGAGTTGATGGACATGGGCGAAGGCCTCGCGACGATGATGGGCCTCACCGCCGGCGAGGAAGCGACGCCGTTCACGGCGACCTTCGGCTACCGCGTCACCGATGAATGGGAAGTGCTCGCGCGCTTCCAGGACCTCGACGACTCGCTCGAGACGACGCAAGTCGGCGCGGGCCTGAACTACTACGTCCAGGGCCACGCCGCCAAGTGGCAGGTCAACGTGTCGCAGCTCGACAACGATGTCGACGACGGCCTGATCCTCCAGGTCGGCCTCTCGCTCGGCAGCGCGTTCCCGAACGGCGCGTTCTGATCGCGCGAGCGTCGCCACGGAAACTCGGCGAGCGCGTCCTGCGCGCTCGCCAGCAGCAACCCCCACGCGCCTTCGGGGGGGTCCCGAGAGAGATCGGACAAGAGAGTCGAAGGCCGCCAGAGAAGCCGTCGCGCCGTTCCGCCGCCGTCCCACGACGTCGGTCGGGGCGGCGCGGCGCTCTTTTTTCTCGGCGCGCCGCTCCGCCTGCAAGGTGCGGGCGCCTGTGTTAGAAGCGCAGCAGGTCGATGCTGCGCAAGAGCGAACGATGGAGCGCGCCCGACGTGAGGCGCATCCTGCGGCCCTGTCTGGGCCGCGCGCTCCGCCACGCCTGTCCGCAGTGCGGACTCGGGCGGCTGTTCGAGCGCTGGGCGCGCCTGTGCGAGCGCTGCGAACACTGCGGGCTGATCTACCGGCGCGAGGACGGCGCCGAGCTCGGTTCGATGTACCTCGGCGCGACGGTCTCGCAGTTCTTCGCCGCGCTCGTGTTCTTCGCGGTGTTCTTCCTCACGGACTGGGGCCAGACCGCCTCGCTCGCCTTCGGCGTGCCGCTCGTGGTCGCCTTCTGCTACGCGTTCCTGCCGCTCTCGATGGCGCTGTGGACCGCGGTCGAATACGTCACCGACGTCTCCAACCGCGAGTGGTGGGCGAGGCCGCGTTAGGTAGCTTGCACGCGTGCCCGAACTCCCGGAGGTCGAGACCGTCGCGCGCCTGATCCGGCCGCACCTCGTGGGGCGCGTCGTGCGCGCGAGCGAAGTGAGCTGGCCGCGCACGGTCGGCGGGCGCGTCGCGAGCTTCGAGCGCGCGGTGGTCGGCGCGCGCATCGAGAGCGTCGAGCGGCGCGCGAAGTACATCGTGTTCGCTCTCTCGCGCGCGGGTGCGGCGGCGGGCGCGCTGCTCGGACACCTGCGCATGACCGGACGCATGCACGTCGAGGGCGCGGACTGGAACCCGGGCAAGTTCTCGAAGGTGCGGCTCGAGCTCGACGACGGGCGCGCGTTCCACTTCATCGACGTGCGCAAGTTCGGCCGGCTCGTGTACACGCCCGACGTCCGGCGCGAGTTGAGCGCGCTCGGTCCCGAGCCGCTGGGCGAAGAGTTCACCGCCGAATGGCTGTTCGAGGCGCTCCGCGCGCGGCGCCGCGCCCTCAAGCCGCTGTTGCTCGATCAGAGCTTCCTCGCGGGCCTGGGCAACATCTACGTCGACGAGGCGCTGTTCCGCGCGCGCCTCCATCCGCTCACGAACTCGCAGCGCGTCGCGCGCGAGCAAGCGGGCGCGTTGCAGCGCGAGATCCGCGCGACGCTCGCCGAGGCCGTCGAACGCGAAGGTTCGAGCTTCGACGCGTTCTACCGCACGCCCGAGGGCAACCCCGGTTCGTACCAGCACCAGTTCAAGGTCTACGGCCGCGGCGGCGAGCCGTGCCGCGCGTGCGGCGCCACGATCGTGCGCCTCGTCGTCGGGCAGCGGGGCACGCACGTCTGCCCGAAGTGCCAGCCGCGGCCGCGAGTTCGCCGCCAAACGTGAGTGGGTCGCTCGCGCGCGCTCAGCCCGCGCGCTTGCGCCACAGCGCCGCGAGTTCCGGCGTCTGCGGCCACTGCTCCGCGCACAGCGCGAGGTACAGCGTCACGTCCTCGGGATCGAACTTCGTGTCGAGCTCCGCCACCGCCGCGTCGATCTTCGCCGCGTCGGGTTTGTTGTGGTCGAGATCCTCGAGCATGCCGTCCTGGTGCTTCACGCCCGTCGCTTCGAGGAAGCCGGTCACCAGCTCGCGGTGCCGCGCGATCAAGTACGCGCCGAACAGCTCGTAGCACATCTCGGAGTTGTGCTTGGACGTGAGCAGGCCGCGCGCCCGCTTCGCGCGCTGCGCCATGGGCACGCCGCGGATCGCCTGCGGACGGTACTTGAGGAGCTTCGCGACCTCGCCGTCCAGCGGGCCGAAGCCGTTCTGGGCCAGCGACTCGTAGATCGAGAGGAAACGCGCGTCCGAGAGACGTTGGAGTTGTTCGAAGACCGACATGACGGGGGCTGGCCCCTCGGGCCCTGGGAGTTCGCGGCGGAAAATGGGGGCGGAGAGTCTATCGGCGCCTTCGGGCAGTGCGAACTCTCTCCTGCGGCGCTCTGTCGCAGGGCCTTGTTGCAGTGCCTCGTTCAGGGCCTCGTTCAGGACCTTCGCGTCAGCGCGCCAGGATCTCCGCCGTCGAGCGCGCGCGGCCGAGCCAGCGCAGCGACGAACGGACGGCGAGCACGAGCAGAACCCACGGCGCGGCGAAGGCGATCCACGCGAGAGACGGGGCAAAACGGGTCGAGCCGATCCACGACCAGAGTTCGCGCTCGGGCGCGAAACCGCGCGCGACGGCCACCGCGAGTGCGAGCGCCAGCGTGAGTGCGGTGAACGCGAGCCGCGCGCGGCGCCAGGAGGTGATGGCGCCGCCCGCTTGCTGGCGGCGCAAGATCCAGATCACGCCGGTGGACGCGCTCCACATCGCGGCGCTCGAGGCGACCAGTTGGATGCCGAGCAGCGCGCCGGGCCCGCCGTCGCCGCCCTGCAGCGGCCACATGCGCGCCACGAACTCCGCCAGCCAGAAGGTGAACGCAAGCAGGACGGCCGGATGGCGCTGGCCCGACGCGCGCGCGCGGGAGAGCTGCAGCAGGCCGATCAACATCGCCGCCGAGCCGACCAGCCCGAGCATCGAGGCGCCGCGCGCGATCCACGTCGCGGGGCCGGCCTCGTCCGCGAACACCCCCGCCAGCGCCGGGGCCGCCACCGACAGCACGAGCGGGCCGAGCGCGAGCACCATCCACGGCATCGTCGCTCGCAGGGCCTGCCGGTGGGTGTCGAGCGGGATCACGCGGCCCATCGTGCTCCGCGTGCATGCGGGGGTCAACCGGCGGCCCGCTCGGCGCTGTCTCACGAACTTGTTTTTGGCGCGGTCGGTCGCGTTTCGTCGCGTCTCGCCAGCTTCGGCGCCGGATCGCGCAGGTTCCCGCGCGGGGCGACGGTCCGGTGGCTGGCGAGGGACGGCCGCGTTCACGCGCGGCCAGCTCCTTCGTCGAAGTGCGGCGCTGTCGTACCGAGCTCTGTGTATTTGAGCGACGGCGCGCGTGTTCGCCGCGTCGAGCTGGCGGCTCGGAGCTAGATTTCGACAGGCGTGGTTCTGGCCCACGTCGTCCGGCGCTGTCGATGCGTTCTTCGCAGGCTGCCGCGACCGAACGGAAGGAGGCATCGTCATGCGGGTCTTGTTGCTGGCGCCGCGGAATCCCGAGACGTTCTGGAGCTTCGAGCACGTCGTGCGCTTCGTCTCGAAGAGTTGCGCGTTCCCGCCGCTCGGCCTGCTGACCGTGGCGGCGATGCTGCCGCCCGAGTGGGAGCTCGAGCTGGTTGACCTCAACGTCTCCGCGCTGCGCGACGAACACATCGAGCGCGCCGACTACGTGATGGTGAGCGCGATGATCGTGCACAGCGACTCCGTGCGCGCGATCGCGGCGCGCTGCAACCGGCTGGGCAAGGTGCTCATCGGAGGCGGACCGCTGTTCACCGCGGGCCACGACGACTTCCCCGAGATCGGGCACTTCGTGCTGGGCGAGGCGGAGGATGTGATCGACCGGCTCGTCGCCGACATGACGCGCGGGGCGCTGGAGCGAACGTACGCCGCCGCCGAACGCCCCGACATCTCGCGCGCGCCGATTCCGCGCTGGGACCTGGTCGACCTGCGCCGCTACGTCACGCTCTCGGTGCAGTTCTCGCGCGGCTGCCCGTACGACTGCGAGTTCTGCGACATCATCGTGATGAACGGCCGCGTGCCGCGCACGAAGCGGCCCGAGCGGTTGATCGCCGAGCTCGAGGCGCTGCGCGTGCGCGGCTGGGTCGAGATGGTGTTCGTCGTCGACGACAACTTCATCGGCGACAAGAAGCGCACCAAAACGGTGCTGCGCGAGATGATCGCGTGGCGCGAGCGAACGGGAGCGCAGATGGGCTTCTTGACCGAGGCGTCCGTCAATCTTGCGGACGACGCCGAGATGCTGCGGCTGATGGTGGCCGCGGGCTTCAAGAAGGTCTTCGTGGGGATCGAGACGCCGCTGATCGCGAGCCTGACCGAGTGCCGCAAGTCGCAGAACAAAGGCCGCGACCTGGTGGAGTCCATCCGCACGATCCAGCGCGCCGGGCTCGAGGTGATGGGCGGCTTCATCGTGGGCTTCGACAACGATCCGCGCGACGTGTTCCAGCGCCAGTTCGAGTTCATTCAGGCCTCGGGCGTCGCCACGGCCATGGTCGGGCTTCTCACGGCGCTGCCGAAGACGCGGCTGCACGCGAGGCTCTCGAGCGAAGGGCGCTTGCGCGAGCGCAGCAAGGGCAACAACACGCAGGCGGTGCTGAACTTCGAGACCGTGCTCGAGCGCGGCTTTCTGGAGAACGGTTACCGCGAGTTGATGAACCGTCTCTACGAGCCGCGGGTCTACTACCGTCGCGTTCGCACGTTCCTGCGCCAGCACCGGCCGCACGGACCGCGCCTGCAGTTGACGCGCGCCGACTTGCAGGCCGTCCTTCGCTCCCTGTGGGAGTTCGGCCTGCGGCGCCGCGGACGGCTCGCGTATTGGTGGCTGATGGCCAGCACGCTCGTGCGCGATCCCCGGCAAGTGCGCGTCGCGATCGAACTCTCGGTCATGGGCTTCCACTTCCGCCGCGTCTCGAGCGGTCTCTGAGCAACTGGGGCGAGCAACTGGGTCGAGCAATTGGGTCGAGC